>CAZWRK010000128.1:0-4409 GCA_964635875.1 uncultured Aquaspirillum sp. | reverse complement strand
GTTTCTGCGCCGTAGGCTTCTTTGCAGGCTTGGCGAACATCGGGGGCGCGGCGCAGCGGAATGCTGTAGTCGGCATT
Organism: uncultured Aquaspirillum sp.; assembly: GCA_964635875.1. Lineage (GTDB taxonomy): Bacteria > Pseudomonadota > Gammaproteobacteria > Burkholderiales > Aquaspirillaceae > CAZWRK01. The sequence continues at coordinate 4,332 of CAZWRK010000128.1, read as the reverse complement.
CAGAGGCAACACCAAGCGCGACAAAATTTGCGCGCGCTGGCCTTGGTATTTGCGATGCAGGTGAAACGCTTCTTTGGCTTCGGGCGAGGTTTTAGGCGGCTTGCGATCGACGCGGCGGGTCAGGGCGAGCAGCATTTGCCGCGCATTATTAAAGTCGCCGCGCCAGAGCAAGGTTGCGCCTTCGCAGATCAATTTGTACGCGGCATCGGCGGACAGGGTGTCGTCGGCGGTGATGAGGCGCTTGGGCGGCGCTTGATGCGCTTCGGAGCGCCACAGTGCGCTGCGGGCGTGGTCGGCTTCTTGCCAGTGGACAAGGGAATCGGCGAGGGGCGGGGTGGGGCGTGGTGTCATGAATCTCGATCAGAATGCGGAATGAAGAGCGACCGGCATAAACCGATCGTCGGTGGCCGATGGTAGGCGAATCCGCCGCCTGCGTCACGCATCAAGCACATCTCGGCGCGTGGAATGTGACAAAGCCACGCGGCAAGCAAGGCATGGCGGGGGGCGCGTGCTAAAATCTGCGCCTATTTGCCTTTGATTTTGCACAGGATGCCGCCATGCCCACCACCCGCCTTCACCACCTTCGCCAGCAGCTCGAACAACGCATTCTGATTTTGGATGGCGGGATGGGCACCATGATCCAACGCCACGATCTGCAAGAGGCCGACTATCGCGGCACGCGCTTTGCCGACTGGGGCCACGACGTCAAAGGCAATAATGACTTGCTGGTGTTGACTCGTCCCGATGTGATTGGCGGCATTCATCAGGCGTATTTGGAGGCCGGTGCCGACATCATCGAAACCAATACCTTTAATGCGACTTCGATTGCGATGGCCGATTATGGGATGGAAAGCTTGGTCTGGGAGATCAACTTTGCCGCCGCCAAATTGGTCAAAGATTTATGTGTCGAAATGACGGCTGCGACGCCCGACAAACCGCGTTACTGTGCGGGTGTGTTGGGGCCGACCAACCGCACCTGCTCGATTTCGCCGGATGTGAACGACCCCGGTTATCGCAATGTCAGCTTTGATGAATTGGTGGTCAGCTACACCGAGGCGATTGATGGCCTTGTGAAAGGCGGCGCGGATATTTTGCTGGTCGAAACCATTTTCGACACCCTGAACGCCAAAGCCGCGGTGTTTGCGATTCATCAGTATTTTGACGAACACCCCGAAACCGAACGCCTGCCGATGATGGTCTCCGGCACTATTACCGACCAATCCGGCCGCACCCTGACCGGCCAAACCACCGAAGCCTTTTACAACTCGCTGGCGCATTCCAATGCGGTCAGTTTTGGCCTGAACTGCGCGCTCGGCCCCGATCTGCTGCGCCCGTATGTCGAAGAAATGTCGCGGGTGTCGGCGAGCTATGTTTCGGTTCACGCCAATGCCGGTTTGCCGAATGCCTTTGGCGGCTACGATTTAGAGCCGACGGCGATGGGCGAATTTGTCCGCGAATGGGCGGAGTCGGGCTTGATCAATATTGTCGGCGGTTGCTGCGGAACAACACCGCAACATATCGCCGCGATTTATCAGGCGGTGAAAGATTGCCCGCCGCGCCCGCTACCGAATATTGAGAAGAAATGTCGCCTGTCGGGTTTGGAGCCGTTCAACATTGGTGATGGGGATTTGTTCGTCAACGTCGGTGAGCGCACCAACGTCACCGGTTCCAAAGCCTTTGCCCGTTTGATTTTGAATGGCGATTACGCGACCGCCTTGGATGTGGCGCGGCAACAGGTCGAAAACGGCGCGCAAATTATCGACATCAATATGGATGAGGGCATGCTCGATGCCCACGCCGCGATGGTGCGTTTCCTCAACTTGATTGCCGCCGAGCCGGACATTAGCCGCGTTCCGATCATGATCGACAGCTCGAAATGGGAGGTGATCGAAGCCGGTCTGAAGTGCATTCAAGGCAAAGGCATCGTCAACTCGATTTCGATGAAAGAGGGCGTCGATAAATTTATCGAACAAGCGCGCTTGCTGCGTCGCTACGGCGCGGCGGTGATTGTGATGGCGTTTGATGAGGCCGGTCAGGCCGACACTTACGCGCGCAAAGTGGAAATCTGCGAGAAGAGCTACCGCATTTTGGTGGATGAAGTCGGTTTTCCGCCGGAAGACATCATCTTCGACCCGAACATTTTCGCGGTCGCGACGGGTATCGAAGAACACGCCCGCTATGGCTTGGACTTTATCGAGGCGACCGGCTGGATTAAGCAAAACCTGCCGCACGCCAAAATCTCCGGCGGCGTGTCGAATGTGTCGTTCTCGTTCCGTGGCAATAACAAGGTGCGCGAAGCGATTCACGCGGTGTTCCTGTATCACGCGATCAAAAACGGCATGACGATGGGTATCGTCAACGCCGGTGCGTTGGAGGTGTACGACGAGGTCGATCCGGTGTTGCGCGAGCGCATCGAAGATGTGGTGCTGATGCGCGGCGATGACATCATGGCCGTGACCGAAGCGCTGATTACGCTGGCGGAAAGTTTCCGTGGCGATGCCAAAGAAGCCAAGGGCGAAGATTTAGCATGGCGCGAACAGCCGGTTGAAAAACGCCTAGAGCACGCGCTGATTAAGGGCATCACCACCTATATCGTCGAAGACACCGAAGAAGTCCGCCTGAAGTGCGAGCGCCCGATCCATGTGATCGAAGGCCCGTTGATGGACGGCATGAACGTGGTCGGCGACCTGTTTGGCGCGGGCAAAATGTTCTTGCCGCAGGTGGTGAAATCGGCGCGGGTGATGAAGGCGGCGGTGGCGCATTTAGAGCCGTTTATCGAAGAAGAAAAGATCCGCATGGGTCTGCAGGATGCACCGGCCAAGGGCGTGATTATCATGGCGACGGTGAAGGGCGATGTGCACGACATCGGCAAAAACATCGTTGGCGTGGTCTTGCGTTGTAACAACTACAAGGTGATTGATCTGGGCGTGATGGTGCCGTGCCAGAAAATTCTTGATGCCGCGATCGAACACAAGGCCGACATTATCGGCTTGTCGGGTTTGATTACGCCATCGCTGGAAGAAATGGCGCACGTTGCCAAAGAAATGCAGCGCCAAGGGTTTGATATTCCGCTGCTGATCGGCGGCGCGACGACCTCGAAAGTGCATACCGCCGTAAAAATCGCGCCGAACTATAGCGGGCCGGTGATTTATGTACCGGATGCCAGCCGCGCCGTCGGCGTGTGCTCGAATCTGCTGTCGGACACCTTGCGCGATGCGTTTGTCGCCGAAGTCGCGCAGGAATACGAACGCGCGCGCGAAGGTCATGCCAATCGCCGCGAAGGCACGTTGGCGACTTTGGCCGATGCCCGCGCGAATAAACACCCGATCACATGGTCGAACTACACGCCGCCGGTGCCGAAATGGTTGGGCGTGCGCGAATTCCGTTCGTATCCCTTGCGCGAAATTGCGGCGCTGATCGACTGGACGCCGTTCTTCCAGAGCTGGGAGTTGGCGGGGCGCTTCCCACGGATTTTGGACGATGAGATTGTCGGCGAGTCGGCGCGGGCGTTGTGGGCGGATGCGCAGGCGATGTTGGACAAGATTTTGGCCGAAAACTGGCTGACCGCCAGCGGCGTGATCGGCCTATTCCCCGCGAACAGCGTCGAGGATGATGATATTGAAGTCTATGACCCGACCAGCGGCGAAGTGTGTTTGCGTTGGGTGGGGCTGCGTCAGCAAATGAAGAAAAATGACATCAAGCCGAATGCGTGTTTGGCCGACTTTATCGCGCCGAAATCGAGCGGGGTGGCGGACTATATCGGCCTGTTTGCGGTGACGGGCGGTCTGGATGTTGAGGCGCGGGTGCAGGCGTTTGAAGCGGCGAACGATGATTATTCGGCGATTCTGTTGAAGGCGCTGGCCGATCGCTTTGCCGAGGCGTTTGCCGAGCTGATGCATCGGCGGGTGCGTACCGAGTTCTGGGGCTATGCCGCTGACGAAACTTTGGACAATGAAGCCCTGATCGACGAGAAATACCAAGGCATTCGCCCCGCCCCCGGCTATCCGGCCTGCCCTGACCACACGATCAAACCGGCGATGTTTGATGTGTTGGGCGCGCGCGCGATTGGTATGGACATTACCGAAGGCTACGCGATGACACCGGCGGCGGCAGTGAGCGGCTTCTATTTGTCGCATCCGGCGGCGCATTATTTTGGAGTCGGGAAACTCGACCGCGATCAAGTCGCCGACTACGCCCGCCGCCGTGGGGTGAGCGTGGAACAAGCCGAACGCGATTTGGCCCCGAATTTGGGATACAACACTTAATCAGATTGAGGAGAGCGGGGCTGAAAGGCTCCGCTTTTTTTATGCGGGTAAGGGTGTTGTTTGTGGG
>CAZWRK010000127.1:0-11597 GCA_964635875.1 uncultured Aquaspirillum sp. | reverse complement strand
CAAGCGCATCTCCTTCTTCATCTCCATCAACATCCAAGAGTAGCTCCCCGTCATCTAGCCCGTCCAGCTCGCCGAGCCCTAGCAGCTCGGTTTCATCCAGCCCTTCGAGCAGCCCTAGTAGTAGTCCGAGTCCATCAAGTTCCGCCTCGAATAGCCCAAGTAGCAGTCCATCACCTTCTAGTAGCCCATCCAGTAGTCCATCGTCATCCGCAAGTAGCTCCCCTAGTCCAAGCAGCAGCGCTTCAAACTCACCAAGTAGCAGTCCGTCCAGTTCACCTTCCCCCTCTAGTAGTGCCAGTAACAGTCCATCCTCAAGCCCCAGCAGCAGTCCGAGCCCGTCGTCAAGCCAAAGTTCTTCGGCTTCCAGTTCCCCGTCGTCAAGCCCATCGCCAAGTAGCTCCCAGAGCAGCAGTGCGTCGTCGTCTCCGAGCAGTTCGCCTTCGCCAAGTAGCAGTCCGTCCAGTTCAGCGTCATCATCTCCTTCGAGTTCACCGAGTCCGTCCAGCAGTCCCAGCAGCTCCGCGTCGAGTTCGCCATCAAGTAGCCCAAGCCCGTCGTCAAGCGCATCCAGTAGCCCGAGCTCCTCACCGAGTCCGTCTTCCAGCGCCTCTAGCAGCCCGAGCAATAGTCCGAGTTCGTCGCCTTCCCCGTCCAGCTCCGCGTCCAACTCACCGTCCAGTAGCCCTTCGTCCAGCCCAAGCCCATCGAGCAGTGCCTCTAATTCTCCGAGCAGCTCGCCAAGCAGCAGCGCATCCAACAGCCCGAGCTCTTCGGCTTCTAATTCCCCTTCGAGTTCGGTGTCGTCTTCGCCTTCCTCTAGCCCTTCTGCTGGAGCGACGGTGGTAAGGGACATAATCAAGATGGGTGTGATCGTTCATCCACGGTAGTTCTTGACACCCTGTACTGAACAGTCAACTGACATGTCCTGACATGGCATCCATTCAAGACATCATCGACCAGCGTAATAAGCGAGCCATGAACGAGTCGATGGCTCGTCTTGCAGACAGCTCCGTTGGGGTAACGATCTCGCCCGACATTAACTTCCCAGACGAGATGGAAGTTCGGGTGCTAAACCCTGTCGAAGAAGTGACGGTCAGCAACCCGGTAGAAGCAGTAACGATCAAGAATCCAGTCGAGTCGGTATCTATTAATAACCTAGACGGTCTGCTGGTTGCGCTGCGCGATCTCAGTGACCAGATGGTTGGTGTCAGGAAGTCCGTCGAGGCAATCACGGTCGATCCCCAGGTGAATGTACATAGTCCAGATCAGATTACTGTCAGTAATCTCGACAGTGTGGTTTCAGCAATCGAATCACTGATGGCTGAAGTACGGACGCTCCCCAAAGAGTTTGTCGTACCAAAGCAAGAAAAAATCATCTTTCCAAAGCTAGAGATTCCGCAGACATTCACCGTAGATAACCTAGATGTGCTGGCAAAGGGATTAAAGGCTATTAACGACAACGTCGTGAAGCTGGCTAGTGTTGTCGCTGATTCCAAGGTCGAGCTGCCAGAACAGGACGACGCAAAACTATTATCGGCTATTGAGGGAGTACGATCTGCGATTGTTGGAATGGTATTCCCTATCCCAACCGCACCGACACCATCATTCAAAAACTCCAGTGGCCAAGCAGTTTCACTCGTCATTGGGAGCGATGGGACATTGCCGGTATCTTCCAGCGCCTCAGTAACTACGAAAATAACGGAGTCTGGATCGGATACGTACATCGGCAAGGCAGCCGTAGGGTCGGCGCAATCGAGCGCTGTCTGGCAGGCCCAGAAGATTGCTGTCTCTGGAGCAAACACAACATTTCTCTGGGCAGACGGTAACGACAGCTTTGATAACGTAGCGACCGATTTAACAGCATTGAGTTATTCATAGGAGTTTTATGGACGTAAACGGTGAGCAGTCGGTAAAGGTGGCGATCCAGTATCTCGAGGAGAAGCTGACCAGGGTACTGGGGGTGTCGGTAGATGAACTGAGGAAGATGAAAATTGTATACACCAAAGGTGTTGTAACCATTAAGGAGTAGATATGTCGAAAGGCAATACATTTGAAACGGATATCGTTGGCTTGATTTTCAACGCCACAGCGATTGCGAACATTTCGGACAACGCGGCGTCATCCCCACTGACGTCTCTGTACGTTGGTCTGCACACGGCTGACCCAGGAGAGGGTGGCTCACAGACTACGAGTGAATCTGCCTACGGTTCGTATGCACGCGTGGCAGTAGCGAGAACATCTGGTGGTTGGACAGTTGCATCTGGCACCGCATCGAATACGGCACTCATTCAATTCCCAGAATGCACGTCTGGTAGTGAAACGATTACCTACGTCTCGATCGGCACTGCTTCGAGTGGCACAGGTAAGATCCTCTACTCGGGAGCGCTTACAGCATCTCGAGCTATCTCTTCAGGTATCCAGCCACAATTTGCAGCTGCTGCCCTCGTTGTAACTGAGGACTAATGGCGAACGACCGTCAGAACAAGATGTGGATGCTAGGGAAAACGCTTAGTTATATGGACGACCTCGGTGTTAGTACCGTAAATCCTGCCGTGGTCGCCAACGTTATGGATACGTTTATCCCTATCGAAGAAGTACCGAACGTTTTGATTGCTGAGTTTATCCAAAACATCAATTCGGAGGTTTCAAATGTACAGCTGTAGTGAGTGCGGACTAGCAGTCATTGTGCATGGTGAAGAGAAGATCAAGGCATGTTTCTGTGAGGCGCCGATCATTGCTGCTATGGAAGCCCACGCCACTGGGCAGAGCAGTATTGAGGGGTAATGGCAGGATTTACTGGCATAAAAGACGTTGTAGACGCTCATAACAACGGTCAGTACAGAGACGGGTGGTGGAGAAAGCTGCCATCTCAGGCAACGACTGCCGGTATTTGGTTTGACCTAGCAACTGCATCCGGTAATCCGAAGGCGAAGAACTGGTTTGATGCTGCGCCACTGGTAGCTGCCCAAGTAAAGCAATCGACAGATATTGGTATTTACCACGGGAAAGACGTGGCTCCGAGTCAGAAGTACCTAAGAAAAACACTGTCCCTTTCCAGTAATGTAAACCCGCTGCCCATGAAGATGATCCTGTGTGACTACCTGCTTTACTACCCGACGATCGACGATTCAGAAACAGGACAACAGGACATGGATAATTCGGTAACACTTCCCCGCTATACCGACGGCGCTGGGGTGCAGATGATTGCAGTAACGCTGGCAGGGAGAACCGGCGGTCAAACGTTCACCGTTACGTACACAAACTCGAGTGGAGTTTCTGGTAGAACATCGCAAACGGTTGCACAAAACACGTCAGCAATTATCGGAACGATTACTACGTCGTTCCTTACGGTGAACGCCAGTGGTAGCGCGTCTCCATTCATCGGGCTGCAAGCAGGCGATACTGGCGTTCGCAGTATCCAGTCTGTCCAAATGAATGGCTCGGATACTGGCTTATTCGCGTTGGTGTTGGTCAAGCCACTCTCAGAGACACAGATAAAGGCGACCGATGGACCAGTCGAGGTTGATTACCTAATGCATAGAGGTGAGATGCCGCGTATCTATGACGATGCGTACCTCAATTATCTGTGTCTACCGAACGGATCGTTGGCAGGTGTAGCGCTGATCGGTAACGTAAAAACTATCTACAATTAAGGAGTATGTATGGCAGGTTTTGCATCACACGACCAAATGATTAACGCGATGAGTAATGGGCAGGTGTTTAAGGCTACTTGGGGTAAGAACTTCAACCCAACAACGGCTGCGGTTGCTAACGAATTCCACACATTATTCCGTGGAGCAGGAAACCCTGGAGCGGATGCAATCTTCAACGCAGGAACGAACCTTACGTTTCAAGAAGTCATGGATAGTACGGCAAGTGCAGGCACGATTCAGCATGGCGGCAACGTCCAGCCAACATATTACAAATATCTGCAAAGCCTTACCGGAGTATCGGCATCAGCGACAGTTGTCCCAGGCATTCTGAAATTAGTTGACGTGGTTGGTTTCTATCGAGTCACCTCTGTTACCACTACATCGGCTCAGGCCACAACTAACACACTTGGTCGGTCGGCAACCTTCACGGCTGATGCATCCACGGATATCTGCACCTACACATCAACCACAAGCATCCCGAGCAACATCTTGGTTGGTACTCGTGTCCGACTGACTACGACAACAACGCTACCTGGTGGATTGGCAACTGCTACCGATTACTATGTCATTAGATTGAGTGACACTACATTTAGCCTAGCTACCTCATATGCAAATGCCGTAGCGGGGACGGCAATCAATATCACTGACGCCGGAACTGGCACCCATACAATTTCCTGGTTACTGCCTCGGTATACCAACGGAGCTGGTGTCCAGGCGATCTTCTTTAACTCCAATGCAACGGCTTTGGGTGCTGCTACCCCGAACCTATCACTTGGGTACACGAACTCGGCACAGGCAACCTCCAGGGCAACTCCGACCGTGCTACCTATTGGAAAGACAGCCGCATCTAATTCGCTCATTCTTTACACTGGCGCCACTGGTACTGGTAAGTATAACTACACCACCCCGCTTCAGGCAGGAGATAGTGGTATTGCTGAAATCAACACGATTCAGAACTCGGTATCATATGTTTCTGGCGAGTACACGGTGGCTCTCGTTAAGGAAATTACCGAGTTGCCACTCTCAACACTTGGCTTGGCAGCAGAACGTAACCTTCTCACAGAGATGCCATCGCTGCCCCGCATCTACGATACGGCAGCCCTGTACTGGATTTGGGGCTCCGGTGTGGCAACTCCAGCAAACTCTGCCTTCTCAGGAACGATGAACTTTATCTGGAACTAGCATGCTGCTCGGTAACTACGACTCCACCAACAGTAACCCGGGAAGGGCGGTTGGTGGAGTGAGTAACCTGTACAAGAACTACAAGCCAGGTGGTTGGTATTCGTTCTATGATCCAGACAGATCTACGACGAGAACCAATAAAAAGGCATCGCTTCCGACGGGAACACAGCCGCCGTATTCCTGGATATTGGCCCCATCTGGTGGTGAGCTTTCTAGTACAAACAAGTCTGCTGGCAGTGGTTCCCTCTCGATCTCAAGCCTTTCAATGGGTAAGGCTATTGCCTCAAATATTTCTGGTACTGGGACAATCTCTGCCGCTTCTTTGTCCCTCATCACGTCGCTTGCAGCCACAATAGACGGGATAAGCAGCATAGCGGCACCACTCAAAAGTACCGTGAACATGGCCGCGAATCTTATTGGATCTGGATCGGTGGTTGCCGGTCTCAAGGTGCTTGCTGGCTGCATTGCGTCGCTGACTGGTACCGGTACGGTAGTGTCGAACTTAAAGGGGACGTCAAGCCTCCAATCGACGATCTACGTGAACCAGGGAAGTGCTGACGTTGCCGACATGGCTGCCGGTGTCTGGAACTCGGTAGCGGCCTCATATAACGACTCTGGAACGATGGGTGAGAAGTTGAACGCCGCCGGTACTGCCGGTGATCCTTGGACGACTGATCTGTCTACATACACAACTGACGGTACTGCCGGAAAGATCGTCTCTGACGTAAACAAGAATACGAAACTAACTAAGAACGTTATCCTGTCGCAGTAGTTGACACCATTTCGCAATTAGCCAACTGACATAGGCCGAAAGGAAACAGCGCCGAGGTGTTGTTTCCATGACCTTCCTAGAACTCATCCAAACATGCAAAGACGACTTCGGGAAGTCCGACGGTGAGTGGGTGGCGCGCTACAAGCGTCTGATTAATCGTGGCCAGCGGGAGATTGCTAACGCCAACGACTGGGGCATGCTGGTTGACTTCGACAACACCTTCAACACTGTTGCCGGTACCGAGGGGTACACGCTTACCGAGACGAACATCAAGAAGCTGGTCAACCTCCGCATCTCGACCGATGGGTACGAGCAGCGGCTTGAGCCAGTGAACTACGACGTTTTCACGGCGATGTATCCGCACGTCGATACCGCAACGGAGCGCAGCACGCCGAACTTGTACACGCAGAATGGCCGATCCTCGACGTACCAGGTACAGATCAAGCTGTATCCGGTGCCTGATGCTACCTATGGCATCATCTACGATTTTTACAAAGAGCCGACAGATATGAGCGATGACGCGGACGTGCCATTTTTCCCCGCGATGTACCACGACCTGCTCATCGAATACGTGATGTGGAAGTCCTACCAGCAGGTACGGGATGGTCAGATGGCCCAGGTATTCCAGGCCCAGTTTCAGAACGGCCTCCGCAAGATGATCGGGGACTATCGTAGCAACGGCTCCGTCGAGGCCCAGATGATCGATTACGAGGGTGAGTAATAATGCCGACGCTGAATTACACCACTACAGTACGCCTTGAGCGCTCTAACGCCCGGACGGTGGAGAACAAGGGGCGGACTGCTGTCACCGGGTCATTTCTCACCGGCGAGGATGAGACGGGAAACCAGAGTTTCGTCCGTGTGCGCATTGATTTCGATCGCTCCAACGCCCGCAATGTGAGGTCGGCATGACGCTAAAGTCGTGGCAAAACAGTGGCGAGGTAATCTACGGCAATGACCTTGATAACAACTTCAACGGTTTGGCGGCCGGCACCGAGCTGCTCAGCGGTTCTATTACAGCTGCGAAGCTTGCGGCAGAGGCATGGTCTGATTTTACGCCCACACCGCTTGGATACTCTGGAACGCCGACCGTGAACTCGGCCCGGTACCGCCAGCGGTCAAAGGATGTTGTCGGGTATATCGATTTCACAGGGACGAGTAATACGAGCACGGTAAAGTTCAACCTCCCCGTTCTGGCGAAGAACGATACCCGGGTGATGGTCAAGGTAATTGACGCCGGGGCGGAACAATCATCCCCGGGGTATATCGATATCCCTCAGTCGACCACGGTTGTCAGCGTGTACAAGACGCTGGCGACAGGAGGATGGTCGACAACTGGGACGAAGCGAATACAAGGCTCATTCATGTACGAGGCGGCATAGTATGGCAATCAAACCCTTGCAGATCACGACCGGCGATACCCGTCCCTGGAAGTTTACTCTGAAAGATGAGACAGGAACGGCAGTTGATCTGACCAGCGCTATCGTGAACGTCTATGGACGAAAGCGTGGCGTGACGACGAATTGGATCGCCGGAACAGCCGTACTGACCTCTACTACGGGGGGCGTTATCACCTACAATGCCACGACGACTGACGTGATGCTGCCGGGTACGTTCGACCTAGAGCTCAAGATCACAGATTCCGGTGGCAAGGTGCAGCGGAACTTCGAGCTGATCCCCTTAGAAGTCCGCGAGGCGTTCACCTGATGCCGCAAGCGCTCGCCCTTGTCGACCATACAGGCGGTCTGAAGACGAACGTGTCACCGTTCTTCGCTGGCAAGAATTATTCTCCCAATGCGTTGAACGTGGAGTACGCGCAGTCGCTCGGCAGCGTCTCGAAAGCGACGCAGTACGCACAATACGGGTCAGACGCAGGGGGTACGAAGATCCAGGGCATCTTCCCATTCCAGGCTGCCGACAACACCAAGCGGCTATTTATGGCGTCCAACGGCATCATTTACGAGGACGTGGCCGGGACGTGGACAAGTCGAAAGACTGGCCTGTCCGATTCAACTGATTACGGTTCCGCCATGTTTTACAACCGGCTCTATGTTGCCAACGGGTCGGACGGCCTACAGTACACCGATGACGGGACTACTTGGAATAACGTCTCTGCGGCGGTCGGATCGCATATCGCGGTATTCAAAAACCGGTTGTACCTTGCCAATATCGGCAGCGGATCGAACCGAAACCGTTTCGAATACTCTGATCTGGGAGACGGGACGACAGTCGCGAACAATACTGTGGACGAGATCGAGAGTGCGATCAATGGGATACACGCCACGTACAACGTCCTGTACCTGTTCACGGAAAAAAGCTTTTGGTCATGGGACGAGACGTACCTGCAGAAGGTGGACAACGTGGGTACTACTGCCGGCCGATCGGTAGCGTCAGGAAACGGGCGGCTTTTTTTCGCTAACCGTGACGGCGTATGGATGAGCACGGGCGGCAAGGCGCAACTTATTTCCCGGCCGGTCCAATACTGGATCGACGGTGTATCTGCATCAAACTATAGCGAGTACAATGCTGCATTCTGGAAGAATGAGTATTACCTGTGGATCGGTGACACCCAGGATCAAGCCAACGTGGTGCTGGTTTTCAATACGCTCTATAACACCTGGCGCATCCTGACGAACTGGCCAAGTGAAGAGATGGCGGTGTGGACGAATACAAGTGGCGAGGAAAATCTCTATTTCGGCAATAACGCTGCGGACTCACTCGTCTTCAAGGCCCAAGAAGTATACTCGCAGGCCGGCGTAAGCACTGCCTCCGTCTACGACTACGACGTGCAGTTCCCAGCCACGCCGGACAAGGAGTTCCAAGGTATCTCGATCCACTGTTTCGCCGAGTCTGACGGCAACCCTGTGTTTCAGCTGTCCTACGCCCTCGATTCCGAGGATACCTTCCACGAGCTCTATAGTTGGGTGCTCCAGGGGAACGGTTACATGGAGCAGGTGAAGATCGATCTACCGAGCAGCTGCAAGGGTAAGGCGGTGCAATTCCGGGTGTCCGAGACCGGCAGTGCCAACGCCTGGCACTGGCACGGCATCAAGATGTACTTCGACGCGGAGCGGGGCGTAAATGACTGACGAACTAAGGTCGTCGATCGACGACAACTTGCTCGTAGTGAGCGCCGAGAAAAAGATCCCGGTCGATGCGTTGGAGGGTGCGTTTTACGGTTCCGGCAATGGCGCGTCTATTCCCCGGACGATTATCACCGACAGACTCTCGACGTCCGCAACGGTACCGAGCGGGACGACGCTCAATAGCACATTCACATTCAATACGCCGCCGATCGTGTTCGCGCCGCAGATGATGTTTTCGCTTTATGTCGGTACCGATGGCGATTCAACCTGTCTCTGGCCAGCCGGATCAACGCTGACCAGCGCGAACCGTCCCCGTGTTACCTGGTTGATGAACGAAGCGTTGTCCGATCCCAGATCAGGTGCATATGTCTGGTCGTTTTCGATCAAGAACGAATCGGCTGGGTCGCAAGACTTCTATTTGCACGTGCGTCTACTTATTCCAGCGCAGACTGTCCAGCAAGGGAGTGCGGTATGAACCACACCGTAACGACGGTCATCAATTGACAACCAAGCAAAAACAACGAACTGACATAGGCTAAGGAACCATATGGCACGTACCCTAGAAGAAATGCAGGCGCTGAACCGGGCAGTTGGTCAATATACCGGTAAGCAGGTTGATGTAAATGCTGTCGATCCTGCGTTTATGAACTCAGGCGTCTCGTTAGCAGACAGGATCAGGGAAGTCATCAACTCTCCGGAAGCGCAGTCATATGCACGGTCGCAGGCCGATGCCCAGTACGGGTCGCAGATCAACTCGCTCGATCGACAGTCCGCCCAAACAAAGAGCGACATGGATACGCTCATTGCTGAGCTCCAGAAACAGCAGCAGGATGCGCCTGAGCAGATCTTCAGTGACTTTAACCGCCGCGGATTGTTCCGGTCATCGGCAGCTGAGAAATCCGTCGCGGATACGACCGGCAAGTTGGCGAGCCAGCTCGGCAATGCCCAGATCCAACGCTCGACGCGCCTCGCTGACTTGGCAACGCAGCGCGCGTCATTACTGAACGCACAAACACAATTCGGCAACAACATCATTGACAAGAACCTCGACCAGTTTAATCAGGCGCAGGAAGCAGAGCTGCAGCGTCAGCATGAGCTACAAATTGAGCAAATGAAGCTACAAGCGGCTCTTGCTAGGGCAGGTGGTGGAAGTGGCAGTGGTCTGGATAGTATTCTTGCTACCGCACTCGCTGGTGGGATGAACCAAGGACAAGCGCCGCAACAGCCTCAATATGACCCGAACGAAGACCTATCAACCTTGATCGGGGGTCAGCCAGCACAAGAGGTTGTACAGTCCCAAAATACAGGTCTTTCCGCTCCGAATTGGGGTTGGGCGCAAGGTGGCAACTCATTCGGAACGTTCAATAATAATCCTGTAAAGAATTACATTTCGTCGGTTCAAACGCCAAGTTTCTTGCAAGGAATACTTGGCAAAAACCTCTTTGCGAAAGGCTAGAGATGGCATACACCCAGGCACAACTCAACCAGATGGTGCAGCAGGCCCAAGCAAAGGGTATTGATCCAGCACGGATTCAAAATGCTTTGCGGAATACGATCGCTCGGCAGGGACAGCCTCAAGTGCAGCAGCCACATCAGCGAAGCCTCATCGCACAGCTTGCCCCACTACTCGGCAGCATCGGCGGCGGAGTTCTTGGTTCGATTGCCGCTCCAGGATTAGGTACGGCAGCAGGTGGTGCAGCAGGTGGTGCCCTTGGTGAGGCGCTTGCAGAGCGTTTGAGCGGCGAGCAGTACAACCCAGGTAGCATCCTCCGCGAGGGTGCATTCGGCGGTATTGGCGGTGCTGGCGAAGCGCTACAAGCACTCCGTGGCGTTGGTACCGCTGCAAAAGTGGCTCGAACGGCAGAAGAGGTCGGTCAAGCCGCTAGGGGTGTCGGTCTAGCAGAGAAGGGAATCGCTGCTGTAGGTCGGGGCGTTGGTAATGCAGGTGAAAATCTTGCTACGAAAGCCCTCCGTGCTAGCCCATCGCAACTTTCAGGATTCGCAGCCAAGCATGGCGTCGACATCGTCCCGGTTTTGCAAGGCGAGGGCCTGATCGGTAAATCAGCTGAAGAAATCAGGTCGGCCATCGAACCTGTACAAAGCCAATTCAGTCGGATGATTACCGAAGCGAAGGTAAAAGTCGATCCGAAAAATGTCGTTAAGACGTTCGAACAGCATATGCAACCGCTTCTTGAGTCGACCGATCCGCAGGATGCGAAGATCGCAAACAGAATCCAGGAGAATCTGAAAAATATTGTTGGCTCGATTGAAAAAGACCCCTCGGTATCGAACCTGGACAAGCTGCGGAAAGCATACGACTCCAAGGTAAATTACAAGCTTGCAGCACAAGATATTGCGAGCTACGGCGAAAAGAAGACCATCGCCGATGCGCTCAGGTCTTCGGTTCAACAGGCGGTGGATAGCACTGGCGTCAAAGGACCGCTTGGAGAGAACCTGAAACAGCTCGGAAGCCGCCTCAATAAGCTCTATGACATCTCAGCGATCGCCGATTCGAAAGCGCATCTTGGACGTGGCTCATTGCCACTAGGTTTGACGAAGCTTCTTTCAATCGGTGGCGGTGCATTAGGCGGTGGTATTCCAGGAGCTATTGCGGGAGCGGCGGCTGAGAGCGTTCTAAATAGTCCAGCGGGTATGCGCCTGGCTTCACAAGGACTCACAAAAGCCGGTGCCGCGCTTCAAAGGGGTGCTCCCGCCATCGGAAAAACAATTGGAACAGTCGCAAAAGTGGGTGTCGGTCAGATGGCTGGAAATGCACTCTTCGGCAATGGTCAGCCACAAGATCAACAACAACCAGATCAATCCGCAATGTACCAGCAGCCACAGATGCAAGACTATGGCCAGATGCAAGGCCAGCAACCCGACCAATCACAGCAGCAACAGCAG
>CAZWRK010000126.1:200-11689 GCA_964635875.1 uncultured Aquaspirillum sp. | reverse complement strand
TCGCTGAGGGCATGATTTTCACCATACCCTCTAAAGCGTTTAATAATTGTTTTCTGTTTATTTTTAAACTCATACAGTATTATAATTAAATAAGTCAAAAACACTTTTAGGTGCTTCGAAAAATTGAGAGTCTTCTAAAGCTCTCGTAAAATATCTATGTATTACCATTTTTTCAGTTTTTTTTTATTTTCCATTTAATACACATTCCAAATGATTACCTGTTTGCATATACCCTTCCTCTAATAGTCTATTTTTATATTGACTATATATGTGAGCAAGAGCCACTCTCTCATTCTTAAAGTCCTCTTTAACAGAGGTCTCTTGGTATCCAGTTTCATATTTCAGGATGATTTTAACCTTGTAAAAGTCCTGTCTTACAGTATAGATACATGCTTGTTTATCACCCTTTATAAATGTATCCATAATAAATGATTTGTAAACATTAATTTGATGATTATATAGCTTCTTCGATTTGTTTTCTACTAAACAATGTATACTCTCGTAAAATATCTATGTATTACCATTTCCTTCAGTTTTTTTTTGTAAGTTTAATATCTTTTCTAAATAAGTTTCCAATACATTTTTTATATAACTCGTACTTTGTTGGTATGTAAACCTCAAAACTACATACCTGTTCAATACGGCTAAATTTAACTTCTCTATATCCTTAGTAATACCTTCTCCGGACGAATGACCACTCTTATCCATCCATACACCTCCGTCTATCTCCACAGCTAACCTTATAGATGGAAAACAGTAATCAAATCTATATCTCCTACCTTCTAAAGTATCAAATTTAAACTCTTTTTCTATCTCTAAATTGTAATTTAAAGCTATAGTTGCTAAATAGTACTCAAATTGATACAACTTGAATTTATTGCTCTTAGAAGGAATCTTTATAAAAGATTTATTTTTTCCCATAATAGTTTTTTTGCGGGTTCTAATCCATACTTTGAGATGTAATCAGAGATATCCTTAGACTGTTCCAGTTGAATAGAATCAAATCCATACCTGCTCTTAATTAGGTTAGCATAAGTAATCCCCGTAGCATCATTGTCAAAGAATACTATTATTTTCTTACCATATAGGGATAACTTAGAGACTAACTCAGGGGTAAATTGATTGGACTCGGACTGAGGTGCTACTGCAGCCACTTTCAGCAACCTCAAACATAAAATATCTTTCAAACTCTTAGAGATAATCAATATATCATGCTTTCTGTTCTCTACTGCCAACTGCTCGAGTCCCTGTAGAATAGCCGAATGGACATTGCTAATCCACTTGTATTTTGTATTAAAAGGTTGATATATTTTGTAATAAATTTCTCCTTCAAATAAAAACGAAAAGGCATAAGCATATCTTAACTTAGTTACAGCTCTACCATTGAAGCTAAACCCTGTTATAGGGTAAATGTTATAAAATTTCAAGAGTGTTTGAGGTATCCCATATTTGCGCCAAAAAGAATAGTTCTCCGTATTCCAAGGAACATCAAAAATTTCTAAAGACTTTTTCGTACCATGTATAAGGGGGGTCTCTGTATATTTAGAACAGGGTACTTTACTTATACTTTCCAGATTTAAAAATCTCAAGATTACTTCTTCATCTAGGTTTAAGGATAAGTCCCTATTTATCTTTAACAAAGCTGCATTGTATGTTATACCAAACATTTTTGCAATAAATTGTATCACATTCCCACACTCTCCCGTAGCAAAATCCTTCCAAAGTAGGGCTCCATTATAAGCATAATAAATATTAAAACTTGGGTGAGATTCTTTTCTAAAAGGTGAGTAATAAGGCTTTCCGGCCGTAAAATTCGATATCCAGTAGTAAGCGTATAAATCATACTCTTTTATTCTGGAAAGAACATTCTCTACTGTTAAACTAATTCTATATAACATGACTAAAGTAAAAAGGGGTAATACCCCTTTTTACATAACTAATCTACGTTAAAAAGCTCGCTACATCACTAAAAGAAGGTGGATTATAAGTATCCTTGGAAGCCTGAAGAGTTTCTACATCTTTAGCCTCAGAAAATACCAATTTAGTACCGTCCTGAAAGTCCACAAAGGGCTTATTGATCTGATCAAAATCAATAATCAATTTGTTGTTAAACACTTTCTGACTGATCTTAATTTTTATAGGTGTATTCCTATAATCGTCAACGATCTTCTTAATGTTTTGCCCTAACGCATACATATCAGGCGATTGAACTATAGCTAAGTAAGCGAGATCTCCGTTTACTTTCTCAATAACATTACCGACATCATCCTTCTTCTCAAAAGTAATAACCTCTCTGGGAACTACGTGCTTTAAGATGTGGTAGATAGTATTCAGTAAAGAGTCTAATTTCTTTCTGTCAGTTACCTTCTCGTTTATACGCTGTTGTGTAAACTTATGTAACCTCGGAGAGTCTGTATCTTTTTGAGGAATTTCAATGAATATCCACTGAAAACTATAGTTATCCGTATCCTCATAACGGATAATATCAAAGCCATCCAACCTTACTTTGTGGATTCCGAAGGGTAGTAAGGCATAGTTCCCTTCGTACTTGTCCGGTGTAAATTGCATATAAAATGTTTTAAAAATGTTTTAACTTAAATAAACTATCTAAGAAGCTCCCGTGAAATCTAATACTTCAGTAGTCTCATACATACCCTGTATTAAATCAGGAAAGTATAATCGCATTCCTTTTGAGATCGCTCTCCAAAGTAACATTACATGAGGTTGTTTCACCCACTGTTCTTTCGAGGTATATTTCATACTGGTAGCCTCGGACATTAAAAACGAGGCTGTCTTGAGTATGGGTTCTCCACCCTCAAGTATCAAGTCCCCTTTTCGCTTAAAGCCTACTATAGTAATCCTATCCTCTTTTTTATTATCATCTACTATACGCTCAAAGTCTTTAATAATACGAAAACTGTGTCCGGCTTTGTATAGTAAAGCTAACATACCCTGAGCTTTTAAGGAAGGCTTGTTCTGAATGATATCAATCAAATCAAAAGAAGCCATAGACCCTAAACCCAACTCTCTACCTTTTAGAGCCACTAAGATCGCTTTTTCTAAAGTATTAATCTCTTTAGGTAATAATTTAGAAAGAAAAGCTATCTCTATCTCTTTATAGAAATTATTAGGAGCTATTCCTAAGGTTTCTAAAGTAGAGTTTTCAGGGGTAATCCCCTTACTTGTAGTTATAAACTGAATTTGGTTAGTCTCTTTTAAATCCTCCATGTGCCTTTTATTTATAGGCGGTTAACGAATAAATATTAAAGTGATTGTATTATATTTTTACTTAAATCATGCTCGAATATCAACTTTGTAATAGGGCCATCTCTGTTTTTTACAATATCCATAAAAATTTTACCCTCTGTAAGGATACCATTATGTACAGATATATCATACAATTCAGGACGGTGTAGTAACATAATTATATTGCTACATTGAGCAACTGCATCCGCTCCAAATAAATCGGAATCCATAGGATTTCTATATTTAGAATTACGGTTGTCTTCCTCAAGTTTTCTTCCCAGCTGACTAAGTACTATATTAGTACAATTTAAGTGCTTAGTCCAATTGATACACGCTTTATAAAATTTATGTAATTTTTCTTCCTCGGTTCTCTCGTCTTTTGTTACTATTAAGCGAGTATGATCAAATATATTTAAAATCTTGAAATTAGGGTTATCGTAGCGTACCCTACGAATAACTTCCTCTATCTGATCTATAGATACTGATTTATCTATAAAATAAATATACTCTTCCTTTAGATTATCTCTAAAGTCAATACACTGTTGGTATGTTAACTCATCAAGACTCTCACGTGCTGACATTAACGTATTTACACTTTTATGGGTAAACCCTGAAAATATACGGACACCTTGTTGATAGGCGGGCATTTCCCAATTCCAATACAATGCAATTTTATTCACATCTGTATTATACTCAAATATATTGAGTAATAATCTAGTTGCAAACGCAGATTTACCTACCCTTAATCGGGCTCCTATAGTTACAGTAGTATCAAAGGGAATACCACAACCTAAAGCCGTGTCTAAGTTATCCCATCCCGTTTTAAACGCCCATTTTAAGCCGGACTTCCTACTTAGTATTGTATCTAGACTCTTATCTAAAACACTCCTGAGATTCAACATCCCTGTCGTATTCTTTAAGCTCGTCAGAAAATCTGTATTGATTTCCTCTTTCTTCATTATTTGCAAATCTTAAATAGTGCTCTTTTTTTAAATAATTATATACATTATACATATAATTCTCATACCCTTTCGTAATCCTAAACTCTATTTCAGCTGTTAAACACTGCATCAATAATTGAAATTTAGAGTCAGACTTAATAAAAACTTTTTCAAAAATCTTTTTAGCCTCTCTTAAATTAGTATGTAAAATACGGCCTTGAGGTGTAGCGTAGGGATACTTGCATATAAATTCATGCCAGTAGTTTTTCCGGAAAAATGCTTTATACGCCTTCTCCAGTAATAAATATTTACCTGGTTCTACTAACTGTCCTTGGTAAATGTACCCCTTTTCTATTAAAAGAGTACAATAATCCTCGTACATATTAGGTACATCTTTCAAATTATAAATATAAGTTAAAACTACATAATGATTCGCAGTTAACCCATATTTTTTCAGATGGTCTAAATTAATATTAATTTCCATGATTTAATTATCTCCTTTTACTATAATAGTGGTTTCCAAACTTTTCTATCTCCAATATAAAGGCCTTAAATTCTACCTCTGTCATTACTGTACCGTTAGCGGAAGGTGCCTTTAAAATCCACTCCCTATAACTGGAATAGGGAGGGGGGATATTCTTATCCCTATAAACTATATAACCACCTGTGGTTATATAGATAAGCATATTAACAGTATGAGGAAATATATAAAGATCCTCAAACCATTGTATAAGCTGTTCTCGATTTTGTGTGGATAGTCTATGTCTCATTTAGGTAGGTATATTTAAAAATTCATCTAAAGTGCTATTCAACTGACTAAAATTACTCTCAAGTAAACCCTGTTTCCAAGTATTGTAAATTACTTTTAAGTCATTAAAATCGCCTATATTCAATATAAACTCTTTTTTACGTCGCGATACATCATATTCTATGACTATTTTGTAGAAAGTCTCCCCCTCCACTAAAAAAATCCTCACATACTCTCGTACGGCTGTATTGCCTATTGAGTAGACTTGATCTTCCCTGTGAATTACAGTATCTTTACTGATATAAATATCTCTCTTTATAGGTTCGTACATGAGTCTCTTTGGATATCAATGGCCATAGCTTGATCGTTTATTTTATAAGAGCCCGCAAGATCTATTATCTGTACAAATAAGTCTAATTCTATAATATAGTTTGAAAAGTGTACTACACCCCGAGTAAAATCTATAGAATTTATCTTATAATTCCATTTGTTATCACGGATCCGAAAAACCATACCTTTGGGATATAGTTTCTTCTGTGTCTCTCTTTTTGAGGCTATTAAAGTACTCAAAATCCTTAACGTCGTTATATTAGGTGGGTGTAAAGGTATATATACACCCGGATAATAACCCTGATTGCTAAAGGATATAGCTCCACGAGCTATCTTACCCGATGTCAACTGGATTTTCTTACGATTTTTACTCATCTCTTTTTTTTTTTTGTTATTTAGTCCAACAATTATTTATATGTATATCAACCTCCATATCTAGCTCTGTTATTATATAAGAGCCCGCTAACAGCATTAATTCTCTTACTTTTTCTTCTGCATAACTTTTATCGATCTTATCCGAGATTTCTAAAAGAATCTCATCATGGATTTGCATAATAATCCTTATATCCAACTGTTCCTTTTTTATCCATTCATCTAATAGTAATAAAGCTATTTTAACAATATCAGCACAAGTACCCTGTATAGGGTGATTCTTACTCTGTCTTTTTATTTTCTGTAACGTATCCCCTGAAATTCTTTTTACATGTGCAAAATCAAACCATCTAACCCTATTAATAGGACTAAAAGTGCGACTACTTAAACTTTCTACTCCGGACTTACCTAAGTTATCTAAAAATAAACCTATCTTAGGAAAAGCTCCAAAATATTTATCCAAAAACTCTTGTGCCTTTTTAAGATCACCATTAAAATGTGTGGAAAGACTATGTACACCCATTCCGTATGCTAATCCAAAGTTTACAACTTTTTGCGTTGTGCGTAGATGTGGATTTATACTCTTGCTTACCTCTTTATTATGTAATATAGAAGCCATTTTAGAGTGTACATCCTCTTTTTGTCTAAAAGAGGTAATCATCGTCTCATCCCCACTAAAATTGGCAATAATACGCAGTTCAGCAGCGGAATAATCCGCACCTAATATGTAATAACCTTCGGAAGCTCGAAAACCTCGCCTAAAGCGATCTATACCAGGCATCTGCTGGATATTAGGATTTGTACAGGTAATCCTACCCGTATTCGTACCCAAGGGGTTTAAGCTGGGATGTATCCTATTATTTTCAATCCTATTAAGTAAACTGACACCAAAAGTACCTAATAGTTTACTTACCTTCTTAAACATAATCAACATTGCGGCTATGTTGGAACAACTGGGAGTTTTAATAGCATGGATATATTCAAGCTGTTCTTCAAAAGAATGTACATATATTTCCTTAAATAAACCTGAAATCTCCAGTAAAGTCTCAGTGCTCGTACTGGGCTTTTTATGCTTATCTAATAAAGAAACATTATAGACTTCCTTAAAAAAGTCTAAAATATCCTGATGACTATTCCAATTAATATTGGCAATTTTGGAGTTTTTTACTCTACTTCCCTGAACACTAAGATATACTATATCCTTAGAAAATAAATCTAAAGTTTTATACTTATTCAAATATTTATCGGAACTGCGAATACATAGATCATTTAATTTTGTCTCGATAAGATCTAAGTTTAAAGTATAGTAATTTATAATATTTTCTTGCCAATATTGTTTATCTATAGGTATTCCATTAAGCTCTATGTCGGCAAATATTTTTAGGCACCTGTTCTCTAATTCTACACACTTACTTAAATTGTATTTAGTAATTAATTTAAGTTGAATATCCCTTAACTTTCCCAGATATTTTACATCTTCTTTGGCGTATAAAAGCTGCTCTTCTGTGAAATTAAAGTCAGTCTTATTTATAAAACTCTTGCGGATTTTCTTATCTAATTTTACAGAAAGATATTTATCCAGAATAAAGTCCAAACTGCAATTAGTATTCCTACCACCATTGAGAACTCTTTCAGCCGTTAATGTACAGTAAGTATCCGAAAGAATCTCTATATTAAAGAGTCTTAAAAAAGAATAATCGAATTTTAAATTATGTCCTATAATTAAATTATAAGGATCTTGTAATATCTTTGTTAATAAAGTACGATTAGACTCTATATAATCCCCTTTTATAGTAATATAAGTATCCTTTTGAGCATTATAAAGGGTTATTAATAAAATCTTATCCAGTGCAGGATTTAGACCGCTAGTTTCTAAATCCAGTCCAATTACATTAGCGTATTTTTTTTCGGGTCTCATTTAAATTATATAAATAATTGTAATAATAATCCATTCGTGGGTTATACTGTCTCCTTGTTAAAAAATTTTTAAAAGGTTCTCCCTTTAAAGGGGGATTAAGATTTATCCACGCTTTTAAAAATAAAATGCATTCCATCTTATTCTTAAAATAACAATTGTGAAACCCAAAAATGTTATGCCTGTTACGCGCCCAATCTGACTCGTAATTCCAACCTGATTCCACTATGGATAGGGATACCCACCAAAACGCATAAGGTATGTTATGTGTGTTGAGTATCCTCTCTAAATTTTGAGGAGTAACCACTATAGCAGTATCCTGAGAACTCTTTACAAAAATACCCTGAGAGGGCGTATAAAGCTTTTTAGGTAACATTACTACAGTAAGTGCACACAAAAATGCACTTACTGTAATATAGGTAATTAGGGGCTTGCAGCTTAATTCCATATTAACTCTAATAAATTTACAATAAACAAAATCAAATCCTCAGCGCTTTTGTAACTCTTTTAGTCTCTTTTCTAGAAAAACTCTAATGTTCTCAAAATTTATGAAATCTTGATTCTGTTGTAACAATAACCACTCTATATAACTAACATCTTCTAAACGACATATGAGTTTACCTCTATATTTACGCCCAAAAGGCATTAAAGCAGTCTCATATGTAAGATCTTCGCGATAACCTCTATCTGTCGCCCTACGACGGTTTACGTACTCTGTAGAGCCTATCCTAAATACATGCCCCTTATTTTGTAACCTATTATACTCCTGCTGAATATCAGCATATATATTTAAATCACCGGTAGGTACATCTGGATGATAGAGCTTGGATAGCTGGATAAATACTTCCTTTAAAGTAGTTGAATCCCATTCTGGATTGAAAAACATACTAAGTCGTCTGAGGTATACTTGAATCGAAAACCTCTATATCTGTATATAAATGAGATAGAAAACCGCGAATCTTGTTCTCTACTCGCAGTATGCCTCCTCGTAAACCTTCTTCGCTAAACTCGTCTATATCTGTATATAAAGATAACAGCTTCTGAACAAATAAATTAGAACTGCCACTGTTTATTTTATACAAACGCCTATTCCAAACCTCAACTCCTAATCGCTCCCTATCCATCTTCGTCCAATACCATAACTGATTCTCAAACCTATCCGTAAATACTATGAAAAACTCAGCTGCATAATCCTTCATGGCCTCCCAAACTCTGGGTATGATCTTATGCGTGGGTAGTGAATTGCAACTTAACCTAAATAAGTATAATCCGCTTAATTTTGCTACAGGGGTAACGTCAAAACAGTACTCCTTATGGGTCTTGCCAAAACGAATACTTATACCATCAAAATAAAAATGCCCTGCATGCTCCCAACCTAAAACATCCACAAATAAAGACGTATAGTCTACCTCACGGTTAGTTAAATACTTATGTATCTCTAAACCTATACGCTGGCTTTTCTCATTATCTAACATTTTCTCTCCTCATTTTATTGTTTAAACTCTCTATAAAATCCAAAAGAGTTATATTACCTAATATAACATAACCAAAACGAGTCTTGTAGAAAGTAATGTTGTGCGATTTACTAACCTCATCTAAAAATATATACGATGTAGCCGTGAAATATGGGTGCTCCTCATAATTACACTCTAACTGTACAAACTTGGCAAGATCTTTTATAACCTCCAAATCCTCATCCGTAAACTCCTCTGAAATAACTGCGTCCATAATGTTTTCTTTGTTAAAAATGCCTTCAAATCTATTAAATAATATACTATAGCGAATAACCCTCGTTTCAACCCAAAGAAAGTTATAAAAAATTTTAAACCCTAATCTTTGAGGAAACAAAAAAAACTTTCTCAAAAAGATTTCCAAAAACTAGAATTGCCTTCTAAGCAACATTTCCAAAAATCCAAAAACACAAGTCTCTCGAAAAAAACCCATAAAAAATCCTATTAATAGATTTAATTTAATATATAAATTTGATATAATTAAATTAATTCTATTAATAGGATTTTAGGAGATTAAAGTCTTTAAATGACTTTGATAAATTCTAAGAAATTAGATTTAATTTCTTTACCTGGTACTTCCGTTATGCAGTTTCCCTTTTTTACTATTCCGAATTCATCCGTTAAGATATGAGCTTCAATTATTCTGATACCTGTATAATTTATAGAAACAACATTCCTAATTTTACAGAATAGATATACTTCATCTTCCTCGTTTAGATATTCATAATTCGGATTTATAAATACCCTTGCATTCCCTATGTTTTCACCCTTAGTATTGTATAGCTCTACGAGTAGTGCAGATACAAATTCTTGATTGTTGTTTTGGAATTCCCTTAAAGAATTCTTTACTACGATACCGATGGCATTTGTTATACCTGTAGGGGTATTTTCCATTTGTGTTCTCCTTTTTGTTTTAAAGTTTTAAATATAGAGCAAGCGTAGCTTGCGGTATCCACCCCGCATGCTGCAGGCATGTGGGGGGGGAAAAACCCGCGACCGAAGGGAGCATTAGAATTGCCTTCGTATTTCAGCATTGCCTTCAGTATTTAGAAATGCCTTCGTATTAGTATTATGAATTGCCTTCAATTTTATGAATTGCTTTTGTATTATGAATTGCTTTTGTATTATGAATTGCTTTTGTATTATGAATTGCCTTCGTATTAGTATTAAAGCTCAGAAAATATATCGAATCCCACCCCCTCCCACCCCTCCCTCCCCGCACTCGGCGCATTTCTCGAATTCCAGAATCCTGAAATGCCTTCAAAACCCCATCACCGCGCCGGTGCTAGTATCTCGAAGAGGCTCCCTAAGATACTTAAAAAAGAGTGCACCGCAGCACTGCTTGTCAGTGCTCCGGTAAAAAAAAAACACCACTATCTGTTAAGATAGTGGTGTTTTTTATTATCTATTAAATAGTCTACGCAAGCGCGTACGTACTATTTGATAGTTAGATTCGAAGATGGTATGGATGGTTATTGCTAATACTAGCAATAATCCAAAAAGAGCTACCATAGCTACGCTAGATGGTAATATAGGATAAACATATACCATAAAAGGATAGGTAACTAATACAAAAGATGCCCAAAGAGTGCCGGCAATTAAGAATGATTTTAACATAATATATAAAGATTGTGGGGGAGGTTATAGCCTCCCCCTTGTTAAACTTATCTGATACCCAGTGTACCAGATTATTGATTGAGCCAAGAAATATATTCCATATTTAATCTACTCACACTAGGTGTGAGTAATGGTCCAATTACAAGACCATTGTCGGATAAAGTGAGTAGATAACTTTCTACTACTTTGTAGCCGGTGTAAGTGGGTGTTTCCACCAACTTACACCTACAACCTAAATGAGTACCTTCGGTCTCCTTTAGGTTGAGATACTCAGGTGCTATAAGCACCCGAGTAACTCCATGACTGCTACCTTGCTGGTCGAAGAGTTCAACCAGAAGGGAATCAATTAGGGATTCACCCACGAGTTTGTGAGAGCCTTTTATTACGACTCCCACGAAAGATATTAAATCCATATCTTAAGGGCAGGTCTTATTAAAGTACACCCTGGGAAGTGGTAACTTCCCAGGTTACATACCTGCAAGGTATGTGAGGGGGACTCTCCGGGGCTCAAAAAAAAACCCCGCGCAGTGGGGTTTTTTTTTGGGCGGACCTGACCCACCCCAAGACCGGTTTACCGGTCGGGGGGGGGTCAATAAATGACTTCAGGCTGTCTACCACACAATAAAAAAATATTTTATAGTTAAATATCTATAAAAACTCTTAAATGGGTAGATTTAGTTAAAAATTTTTTCAGACCTTTATATTATAAAATATATATATTAATACTAATACTAAGTATATATATATACTTAGTTATATACTTAGTTATATACTTAGTTATATACTTAGTTATATACTTAGTTATATAC
>CAZWRK010000126.1:0-100 GCA_964635875.1 uncultured Aquaspirillum sp. | reverse complement strand
TTAGTTAAACTACTCAGGTCGCATTTTTATTTAGTTTTAATTTTATATTGATTTAGAAAGAGAATATTTAGAGATAAGTAAAAGAAGAATTATTGATGAA
>CAZWRK010000125.1:0-11764 GCA_964635875.1 uncultured Aquaspirillum sp. | reverse complement strand
TGGGCCGTGGGACCTGTTCGTCGTCTTCACCCGCCTGGCCCTGCAGGGTTTCGGGGGGGTGCTGGCGGTGGTGCAGCGTGAGCTGGTCGAAAAAAAGAAGTGGATGACGAACGAAGAGTTCGTCGAGGAATGGGCCGTGGCGCAGATCATGCCCGGCCCCAATGTGGTCAACCTGTCGGTGATGCTGGGGGATCGTTACTTCGGCTGGCGCGGCGCGATGGCGGCCCTGTCGGGCATGCTGGCGTTTCCGACACTGATCGTGTTGGCCCTGGCCACGCTCTACGTGCACTATGCCCAGCACCCGCAGGTGGCGGGTGCGCTGCGCGGCATGGCCGCTGTGGCCGCCGGGCTGATCGCGGCCACGGCCTTCAAGCTGGCAGGCCCCCTCAAAAAGCACCCGCTGGGCCGGGGCGTTTGTGCCTTGCTGGCGGCCGCCTGCTTTGTGCTGGTCGGCTGGCTGCACCTGCCCCTGGGTTGGGTGGTGCCCGGCCTGGGCCTGCTGGCCTGCAGCCTGACCTGGCGGAAGATAGCCCCATGAGCCTGCACTTCGACCTTCTTCACTGGCTGCAGCTGACGCTGCATTACGCCTCGCTGTCGCTGCTGGCCGTGGGGGGCGCCATCAGCCTGGTGCCCGACATGCACCGCTACCTGGTGCTGGAGCAGCACTGGCTGACCGAGGCCCAGTTCAATGCCTCGATCGCGATTGCCCAGGCGGCCCCCGGGCCCAACGTGCTGTTTGTCGGTCTGATGGGCTGGAACGTGGGCCTGAATGCCGCCGGTGGCAGTGGCCTCGGCGCCCATGCCGCCCTGTTGGGCCTGCTGGGTATGGCCTGCACCATGCTGGGCATGCTGGTGCCCAGCACCGTGCTGACCTGGGTGGCCACCCGCTGGGCCGCCCGCTACCAGCAGCACCGGGCGATCCGGGCCTTCAAACAAGGCATGGCCCCCTTGGTGATCGGCCTGCTGCTGGCCACCGCCTGGACCCTGGGCAGCGCCAGCGGCGAACCGCGCCAGGACGGCGCCCTGTGGGCCCTGAGCGCCGTGGCCGCTTTGCTGGTCTGGCGCACCCGCATCCACCTGCTGTGGCTGCTGGCTGCAGGGGCCCTGCTGGGGGCACTGGGCTGGGTCTGACGCCCGCGGCTACATCAAGCGGGCAAACAACTCGTTGCGAAAGTGGATGCCCAGTCGCGCGAAGGCCCGGTTGCGGTAGGTTTTGACCGTGGCCAGGCTCAAGCCCAGGTCAGCGGCCACGCCGTCCTGGGTGTAGCCGCGCAGCAGTCGCTCGCAGACATCCAGCTCACGCTCGGTCAAACCTTGTTGCAAAGCCTGTAGGCGCTCACGCCAGGCCGTTTGCGTCGGTGCCTGGGCCGGCGGACTGACCTGCAGGTGCTTGCGCACCAGGGCCAGCAGCGCTGGTGACCAGGCCTCGAAGTCGCCCAATTGGGCATCGCTGAAAGGCCGCTGGTGCTGGTGCCGGTAGAAGTTCACGGCAAACAGGCATTCCGGACCCTCGGCCTCGACAATCGACACCCGCTCGGCCACGCCATGGGCCTCGTACACGCAGGCGCGGTGGTCCTGGGGCACTTCGCGCGCAGTGATGTGACACAGTTGCAGCGGCGCCAATGTGCCTTCGGCCTCTGTGTGAAGACTGCGATCGCGGACATAAGGGCCCGCCAGATAGGCATGCCAGCAGGCTCGGGTGGTGTCGGGCACACCATGGCTGGCAGACAGGAACAGGGCTGGCTGACACGCCAGCCCGGTGCGGTACACCGACCACGAGGCTGCCGGCAACAAAGGGGACAAGGCAGGCAGCAAGTCGGCGGCAAAGCCCTCTTCACCCAGGCGACCGATGGCCTGGGCCATCACGCCCCCGGCCAAGGCCGGTGAGTTGCTTTTGCCAGGGGTCCATTTCCTCATGGCTGTCATCTTCTGGGATGACAGGCGGTCAGCGCTACCGGATTTACGCTAAGGCAAACCCCCAGTCATGCGGAGTATCCATGCCCTTGTTTGCGCCTCCCAGTTTCCGCCCCTTTGCCGATTTGCAAGTGCAGGTCGGCGTCCCCCAGGATGTGGGGCCCGGCCCGCACGGGCACCGGCGCGTGGTGCCCATTCTGGGCGGGCAGGTGCAAGGGGTGGGCTGGAAAGCCCGGGTGCTGCCGGGTGGCGCCGACTTCCAGCTGCTGCTCAGCGATACCCTGGCCGAGCTCGACGCCCGCTACGTGCTGGAGACCGAGGCCGGCGAGCTGATCTACGTGCACAACCATGCACTGCGACGCGCCGAGCCCGAGACCATGGCCCGCCTGGTGCGCGGCGAGCCGGTGGACCCGGCCCTGGTGTATTTCCGCTGTGCGCCCCGCTTTGAGACCGGCGCCCCTGCGCTGCGCTGGATCACCGAGCGCCTGTTCATCGGCAGCGGCGTGCGCGAGCCCAGTGCCGTGCTGATGCGCTTTCACGAATTGCTCTGACCTCATCCACTACGCGCCAGTTGATCATTCGGCCCTGAAGGAGACACCATGCCCAAAAAGAACACCCACCGCCCCGCCCGCCGACTGCTCGGCACCGCCATGGCCGCGCTCACGCTGGCCACCGTGCTCACCCCTGCGTCCTGGGCCCAAAGCCCGGCCAGCGGCTACCCCAACCGCCCGGTGCGCCTGATCGTGGGCTTTCCGGCCGGCACCGGGCCCGACATCGTGGCGCGGCTGCTGGCCCAGAAGATGTCAGAGGCCTGGGGCAACACGGCCGTGGTGGTGGACAACAAGCCTGGTGCTGGGGGCCTGATCGCCGCCAGCGAGGCGGCCCGCGCCCCAGCCGACGGCTACACCCTGATGCTGGGCGAGACCGGCCAGCTGAGCATCGCCCCCAGCAGCTACAACCGCCTGCCTTACGACCCCGCCAAGGACTTCGCTCCGGTCAGCCAGGTGGTGACCTCCAATTTCGTGCTGCTGGTCAACCCACAGAAGGTGCCGGCCCGCAGCACCAAAGAGTTTGTGGATTGGACGCGCAGTCAGAAGGGGCTGTTCATGGCCACTTTCGGCGCCGGCACGCCCGGCCACTTCGGTGCCTTCATGTTCGGCGACGCGATCGGCATCAAACCCGAGGCGGTGCACTACAAGAGCACGGGCGACGCACTGGGTGGCCTGTTCAGCGGTGACGTGCAGGCTGTGTTTGCCAGCGTGGGCCTGGCGGTGCCGAACGTGAAAGCCGGCAAACTGCTGGCCCTGGGCAGCAGCGGCGCCAGCCGCAGTGCCAGCCTGTCCGATGTCCCCACCCTCAAGGAGCAAGGCTATGCAGGCCTGGAGTTCAACTCGTGGTTCGGCGTGGTGGCTCCGGCCCGCACCCCGCCCGAGATCCTGGCCAAACTCAACGCCGACATCGTGAAAGCCGTCCGCTCGCCCGAGGGCCGGCAGAAGATGGAGGATGCTGGCTTTGCCGTCACCGGCACCTCGCGCGAAGACTTCGGTCGCATCATTGCTGCCGACACCGTGACCTGGGGCAAGGCCGTGGCAGCCGCGGGGTTCAAGGCAGATTGAGGGCTCGAGCCCCCCCACCGCGGCCTCACCCCATCCAGACGGCGGCCTCAGGCCCGCGACACCAGCGGAAAGTGGTCGGGCTTGCGAATGGACTCCAAGGCCAGATCAATATCCAGCTGTGGCCAATAGAGGTGATCCGAAGAAGGCCGTTGGATGTCGTTCAGCTGGGTTGCTGTGGCCCGCTGAAACCAAGGGAAATCGCTGAAGGCGAGGGTCAGTTGCTCCTCATCAACGCGCAATGACAGCCCGTGTGTCGAGACATCGGTGACCTCAACCCCCGAAGTGGTGGTTCCATGCATGGTGGATCTCCTGCAAATTGACATCGACAATCAACTTGGCCTGCTTCAATTGAGTGGCAGACAGCCCCCTATTTTCTGCCAAATGTACGGCTGGTGTGAGCCAGAACTTGGCTTCACCATCGGGATGCTGCACATGGACATGAATCCTGGGCTCTTCTCGAGAAAAAGAA
The DNA here is from genome assembly GCA_964635875.1 of uncultured Aquaspirillum sp. GTDB lineage: Bacteria > Pseudomonadota > Gammaproteobacteria > Burkholderiales > Aquaspirillaceae > CAZWRK01. The sequence continues at coordinate 7,765 of CAZWRK010000125.1, read as the reverse complement.
GAACAGGCGATACGAGCCAACTCGGAGCAGCGTGGGAACCATGCCGGCGATCTTGGTTGCAGGCCTGCACGCTGGGTTGACACGCCATCCGCTCAGGCACACTTTCCATCGGACATCCATCGCAGCTGCGCTGGCAGCACCGCCATGGGCGATGGCCTGGCGTGGTTGGCTCGAACATGCGGGCATTGATCGCCATCTCCAGATAGGCGATGCACTCGCACAGCGCGGGTGGCGACAGGTACAGTGATCAGGCCACGGCATACCATTGATTCGTTTCATGCACCAATACCTGCAAGTATTGCAATTTACGAAACTTGCAACAACGCTGACAATCGCCGGCCATGCCAAACCGGCCCGCCCCGCGCCACGGTGGCCAGGGGGCCCACAAGGAGACCTATGTTGTTGACCGATTCCGTTGCCACGCCTCATCCAATCTCTCGCCGCCGCATCGCCGGCTGGCTGGGGGCCACCGCCGTGGCCCTGGGCAGTCTGAGCGCCCAGGCCGACACCTGGCCGAGCAAGCCCATCCGTTTTGTGGTGCCCTTCGGGCCGGGCGGTGCCAACGACCTGGTGGCCCGTGCGGTGGCCGAAGCCACGGCCCGCCAGTTGGGCCAGGCCATCATCATCGACAACAAGCCGGGCGCGGGCTCGGTCCTGGGGGCCGACATCGTCGCCAAGTCGGCACCCGATGGCTACACCTTCCTGGCCCCGGCGGCCGGCGTGGTGACCAACGCCATGATCAAGTCCAAGATGCCCTACAAGGAAGACGACCTGGTGCCGGTCGCGATGATGGCCGTGAGCCCCTCGGTGATCGTGGTGCCGGCCGACTCGCCGATCAAGGACCTGAAGGGCCTGCTGGCGGCCTCCAAGACCGGCCCGGGGCTGAACTTCTCCACCGCTGGCACCGGTAGCACCCCGCACTTCGTGGCCGAAATGCTCAAGAAGAATGGCGCCAAGCTGCAGGTCGTGCCCTACAAGAGCGGCTCGGAAGGCGTGGTGGCCGTGGTGGGCAAGCAGGTGGACGCCACCTCCGAGGCCAGCGTGGTCGTGCTGCCCCAGATCAAGGGGGGCAAGCTCAAAGCTGTGGCCTCGACCTGGAACCGACGCATCGCGGCCATGCCCGACATTCCCACTGCCGAGGAGCAAGGCTTTCCGAACGTCTTCATCGGTCACTGGTCGGGCGTGTTCGCCCCCAAGGGCACGCCGGAAGACATCCTGGAACGCATGAACCGCGCCATCGACGCCGCCATCAAGTCGCCCGAGTTGCGGGCTCGCCTGATCCCTCAGGGCATTGACCCGGTGGGCGGCACCCGCGCCGACTTCGTGAAGTTCATCAACGCCGAGAAGGCCCGCCTGGCACCGATTGCCAAGGCCTCCAACATGCGCGAAGACTGAGCGGGGACGGTGCCACCATGAATCAGAAGAAAATCTGGAGACAAGCCGGCCAATGGATCGGCGCCCTGGCCCTGGGCGCCGCCCTGTGCGGCCAGGCCCTGGCTGCCGAACTGCATGTCTTGAGCTCGGGCGGCTTCACCGCCGCCTACAAGCAACTGGTGCCGGGCTATGAAAAGGCCTCGGGCGATCAGGTGATTTCGGGCTATGGCGCCTCGCTGGGCGGCGCGCCCGATTCGATCCCCAGCCGGCTGGCCCGCCACGAGCCCGCCGATGTGGTGATTCTGTCTTTGCCTGCACTGGAGGCCTTGGTCGCCGCTGGCCAGGTGCGGCCTGGCAGCCGGGTTGATCTCGGTCGCTCGCTGATCGGGCTGTCAGTGCGCAAGGGCACGCCCAAGCCCGACATCAGCAGCGTGGAGGCCTTGAAGAACACCTTGCTGCAGGCCCGCTCGATCGCCTACTCGGCCAGTGCCAGCGGCACCTACCTGTCGACCGTGCTGTTCAAGCAATTGGGTGTGGCCGATCAGGTCAAGGACAAAGCTCGCCGCATTGTGAGCGAGCGCGTGGGCAACGTGGTGGCGCGCGGGGATGCCGAACTCGGGTTCCAGCAGGTCAGCGAACTGCTGCCCATCGAAGGGCTCGACTTCGTCGGCACCCTGCCCGAAGAGGTGCAGGAGGTGACGATCTTCGCCGCCGGCATCACCACCGAGGCGCGCGAGCCGGAGGCCGCCAAGGCGCTGCTGCGCTACCTGTCCTCACCCGAGGCTGCGCCAGTGATCCAGAAGACGGGTCTGGAGCCGATTCCGGCCCGCTGAACGCCTCAGCCCGCAGGGTCAGAGCCCATCCAGCAAGGCGGGCAGGCCCTGGGCTGAGGGGCAGCGCAGCAACGCATCCGCCAGGGCATCGAGCTCGGTGGGCTGCGGGTTGAGCACCACCACCCGCGCCCCGGCCTCACGGGCCGTGAACACCAGACCCGCCGCCGGGTAGACAGCCCCGGCGGTGCCCACCACCAGCATCACATCGCAGGCGATGGCGGCCTGCTCGGCAGCACGCAGCGGGGCCTCGGGCAGCGACTCGCCAAACCAGACCACGCCGGGGCGGACCAGGCGCCCACAATCGGGGCAGCGGGGCGGATGACCGGGCGCCAGATCGTTCGGATCACACGCCTCCCCGATGGGGTGGGGGCGCGTGCAGGCCGGGCCTGGGCCACGCAACCAGTGATCTTCAAAAATGTGCCCATGCAAGGCCAGCACGTCCGGGCTGCCCGCACGCTGGTGCAGTCCATCGACGTTCTGGGTGATCAGGGTCAGGCGGCCCGGATGGGCCTGGGCAAACGCCGCAAGCGCCCGATGCCCGGCATTGGGCTCGACCCGGGCGATGGCTTCGCGACGAAAGCTGTACCAATCCCAGACCCGCTTCGGGTCGGCACGAAAGCCGACTTCGGTCGCCAGTTGCTGCGGGTCGAACTGCGCCCACAGGCCTTGCTGGGCATCGCGGAAGGTGGGCACGCCCGACTCGGCACTGACACCGGCCCCAGTGAGCACGGCCACCCGGGGGGCCGCCGCCAGCCAGGCACGCACCTGGGCCAACGCGGGCGGCAAGCCGCCCACAGGACCCGCCGGCATCACAGTCGCTGGCGCAGTGCCTCGTAAAGGCACACGCCGCTGGCCACCGACACGTTGAGGCTTTCCACCGCGCCGTGCATGGGAATATTGACCAGCTCATCACAGGTCTTGCGGGTGAGCTGACGCATACCATCACCTTCGGCGCCCAGCACCAGAGCGGTCGGGCCTTTCAGATCCACCTGATAGAGGGTCTTGGGGGCATCACCGCTGGTGCCGATGCACCAGATGTTGCGTTCCTTGAGTTCGCCCAGGGTGCGCGCCAGGTTCGTGACCATGAAGTACGGCACCGTCTCGGCGGCACCACTGGCCACCTTGGCCACGGTGGCGTTGATGCCGGCGGCATGGTCCTTCGGAGCGATCACGGCGTGCGCACCGGCCCCATCGGCCACCCGCAGGCAGGCACCCAGGTTGTGCGGATCGGTGATACCGTCGAGCACCAGCAGCAAGGGGGGTTCGTTGATCTGATCCAGCAGGTCGTCCAGCGACTTGACCTGGGCCACAGCCTCGACCCGGGCGGCCACGCCCTGGTGGCCATGGCTGCCGGCCAGCTTGGCCAGGCGCAGGCCGTCGGCCTCGATCAGGCGCACGCCGGCTTCCCGCACACGCTCCAGGAACTGGCGCATGCGCGCATCACGGCGCGTGGGCTCGAAGTAGATTTCAATGATGGTCTGGGGCGCGGTCTTGAGCCGCACGCCCACGGCGTGAAAGCCGAACAGCACTTTGGGGGATGACATGCGCCCGATTATCCCCGCAGTGCGCCACTCAGACCTCAGCGGCCAGAATCCGCCCGGCTTCGATGGTGATGCGGCGCTCGCAGCGCGCGGCAATCGCCTGATCGTGGGTGACCAGAACCAGGGTGGTGCCGAACTCGCGGTTGAGCTCGAACATGAGCTTCATGACCGTGTCGCCCGTGGCGAAATCCAGGCTGCCGGTGGGCTCGTCGGCCAGCAGCACCGCCGGCTCGACCACAAAGGCGCGCGCCAGCGCAACGCGCTGCTGCTCGCCGCCCGACATGACCCGGGGGTAGTGGCCCAGGCGCTGGCCCAGGCCGACGTGGCGCAGCATCTCGGCCGCTGCCGAACGGGCATCGCGACGGCCGGCCAACTCCAGCGGCAGCATCACGTTTTCGAGTGCGGTGAGGTTGCCCATGAGCTGAAAGCTCTGGAACACAAAGCCCACACGGCGCGCCCGCAGGGCAGCCCGCGCATCCTCGTCAAGCGCAAACAGGTCATGGCCGTCCAGCCGCACAGTGCCCTGGCTGGGGGTATCCAGGCCGGCCATGATCGACAACAAGGTGCTTTTGCCCGAGCCCGAGGCCCCCACAATGGCGGCAGTCTCCCGCGCCGCCAGTCGGAAATCGATGTCACGCAGAATGTCCAGCGTGCCGGTGGAATCGGTGACGGACTTGAAAACGTGTTCGACCGAGACGATCGCTGGCGATGAGGCTTCAGACATGAAAGGTGGGGCGTGTTGAATGCAATAAAGAGGCGACTGGACAAACCAGCCGCAGTGGCCGAACGACGCCACTTTATCCTGAGCAGCGCCAGCCTGATGGTGGCGGGGTCATGTGGCGCCCTGATGAAGGCCCAGGCTGCCACCCCCCCCACTGTGCTGGTGGTCGGCGACTCGCTGAGCGCCGAATACGGTTTACGCCGCGGCAGCGGTTGGGTGGCACTGCTGGCCGAGAAAGCCCAGGCCGAAAAGCCGATCTTCCAGGTGATCAACGCCAGCATCAGTGGAGACACCACCTCGGGGGGGCGCGCTCGGCTGGGGGCCTTGCTGACCCAACACAAGCCGCAAGTGGTGGTGATCGAGTTGGGGGGCAACGACGCCTTGCGGGGTCTGCCGATCAAGATGACAGAGGACAACCTGACCCAGATGGTGCGAGCGAGCCAGAAGGCCGGCGCCCGGGTCTTGCTGGTCGGTATGCAGGTTCCCCCGAACTACGGGGCCACCTACACCGAGGATTTCTCGCGCACCTTTGCCCGCGTGGCCGCCGCCGAAAAGACCGGGCTGGTGCCGTTTTTGCTGAAGGGTATCGCCGACGGCGCCGATGCGGAACGCCTGTTCCAGGCCGACCGCATCCACCCACGCGAGGAGGCACACCCCCGGATGCTGGCCAATGTGTGGCCCGAACTGCGCCGACTGCTGAAGTGAAGACTGCAGCCTGGCCGGATCAAGCCTCGGGCGCAGCACCCGGCACAGGGGCCTCAGCACTGGCTTCGTCAGCGTCTTCAGGCTCGTCGGCCTCTGGCGGCAGCCCCAGGGCCTTGCGATCCGCTTTGGCCTTGAGTTTTTCTTCTTTCTTGCGCTTTTTCGCCAGTTCTTTTTGACGCTTTTCGTAGCCGTAATTCGGTGTTGCCAAGTCGGGTTCTCCTTATCGAGTTGAAGTCCACTGTAACACCCGCCGGACGGCACTCAACCCGCAACGGGCGCCGGGCCGCTGGCCGCCTCGGCCGGCCAGTGCACGGCGCCTCGGTAAGCATGCCAGCTGGCATGGCCCAGCCAGGGCCCCACCAGGACAATGCCCGCCCCCCAGGGCCACAAGGCAGCCACCACCAAAGCGGTGATCAGCGCCCCCCAGAACAGCATGACACCGGTGTGGGTGAACACCACCCGCAGACTGGTGATGGCCGCCGTGATGGCGTCGGTGTCGCGGTCCAGGATCATGGGGATGGAGACCACCGCCATCGAATAGACCAGGCTGGCGAAAACGCCACCGACCACCGTATAGACGGCCACAAACTCCCAGTTGTCAGGGTTGAAGATCGCGTCGATGACCCCGGTGGTGGACGGCATGCCGGTGTTGAAGAACACCGCAAATACCACCAGAGAGGCGCGCCCCCACAGCAGTTCGAGCACGATCATGACCAGGACCAACATCGCCATGCTGCCCAGATGCCGATCCCAGCAGGTGATGGACAAGCCCAACTCCGGCGGCTGACCGATCTCTCGGCGGCGGCTCACGTCGTACAGGCCCATGGCCATGAAAGGGCCCACCAGCAGACAGCCCGAGGCAATCGACATGGTGTATTCGGGATTGCTGCGAAACACCCAGCCCAACAACAGGGCCATGACCCAGAAGCAAAGCCCATAGAACAACGCGATGCCCGGCGCAGCGGCCACATCGAGCGCTCCGCGATGCAGCCAGCGCAGGGGGTCGGCCCAGTGCAGGGTGGCCAGGGTCAGGCTGCTGGCCTCTGCACTGTCAGGGTGGTGGACCGGGCCGTCCAGCGGTGCAGGGCTGGCGGCGGGCCCTTGGAGGTCAGGGTGCGGCAGGGGTGCGGCCATGGCGGAGGTCTCCTTTCGATGACCCGGGCTGCCCGGGGCAATGTGCAGGCTAGCCCGGCAGGGCCTGCCGCGGTACTCAGGAAACTACCAACCCGGCCGCAAATCGCTCAACGATCCGACAGATGCGAAGCCAGCGCCTGCGCCAGATCGGCCTGAAGGTCCTGCACGGACTCCAGACCGATCGAAAAACGCACCACCGTGCCGGGGCGGAGGTGTGATTGAGGACGGCTGCGCATGCTGGGCAGGTGATAAGGCACCACCAGGCTGATGGGGCCGCCCCAGCTGTACCCGAGCTTGAACAGGTGCAGCGCGTCGCAGAAAGCGTCCACCTGGGCGGCGCCGTAGCGCTCGTCGATCACCACGCTGAACAGGCCAGCCGCCAAGGCGGGTTGACCCAGGCCGCCGCACAGCGCCTGCCAATGGGCATGCCCCGGCGCACTCGCCAAGGCCGGGTGCAGCACCTGAGCCACCGCCGGCTGGGATTGCAGCCAGCCGGCCAGGGTGCGGGCGGCCTGGTCATGCGCCTGGTACCTCAGGGCGATGCTCGGCAGTGAACGCAACACCGACTCGACATCGTTGGCCCCCACCCCCAGGCCCAAGCGCATGTGAGTGCCCTTCAGGCGCAAATGCAAAGCCTCATCGCGGGTGATGATGCTGCCCATCAGCACGTCGCCACCGCCACTGGGGTACTTGGTCAGGGCCTGCGCGCTGATGTCAACGCCCCAACCGGCCCCAAAATCGAAAGGCTTGAACGCCAGACCGGCACCCCAGGTGTTGTCGAGCGCGCTGATCACACCACGCTCACGGCAGATCGCGGCAAGCGCCGGCAGGTCCGGGAACTCCATCGTGACGGAGCCGGGCGCCTCGAGCCAGACCAGTCGGGTGCGCGGGCCAATGCGGGCAGCCAGATCGGCCGGACTCAGCGGGTCGTACCACTGGTGGGCAATCCCCCAGCGGGCCAACTCGCCCTCGGCCAGAGCCTTGTTGGGGCCATAGGCGTTGTCCGGAATCAAGATCTCGTCACCCTGGCTGAGCAGCGCCAGGGCGACGTTGGCCAGCGCAGCCAGACCACTGGGCACCAGCAGGCATTGCAGCCCACCTTCCAGTTGGCACAGGCGATCTTCGAGCAAGAACGTGGTGGGCGTGCCGTGCAGACCGTAGGTGTAGCCCGAGCGGCTGCGCCAATCGCGGCTTCGCATGGCCGCCGTGTTGGCAAAAATCACCGTCGAGGCTTTGTGCACTGCCGGTTGGGGGGCCTGAAAGCCTGCTGGCGGCTGATAAGGGTGGTGGATCAGCTGGGTGATCGGATCGCGGGAGTCGGTGCTGGAATCAGTCATGTTCCGATGTTATCGCCCCATGCCAACCTCTGTCGCTCTGCGTCGCTTGTGGTAGCTTCACCCCACCCTCCCCCCCGCACTGCCCGCCATGAGGCAGTCACCGAGCCCGGAAGCCGCTGT
>CAZWRK010000124.1:0-11788 GCA_964635875.1 uncultured Aquaspirillum sp. | reverse complement strand
GCGACGGTCAGAATGTGCGGGATTGGTTGTATGTGCTCGACCACTGCCGCGTGATTCAGCGCGTGTTGGCTGCGGGGCGTGTGGGCGAGGTCTACAACATTGGGGGCTGGAACGAAAAGACCAATCTCGAAGTCGTCCATGCGCTGTGCGACATTCTCGACCGCCTGTCACCGCGTGCGGATGGCGAAAGCTATCGCAGCCAAATCACCTTTGTGACCGACCGCCCCGGCCACGATCGTCGCTATGCGATTGATGCCAGCAAGATTGAGCGCGAGCTGGGTTGGCGTCCGGATGAAACCTTTGAAACCGGCCTCGAAAAAACGGTGAGTTGGTATCTTTCGAACACCGACTGGACCGACCAAGTCAGCAGCGGCGCATATCGGCATTGGCTGGAGGCCAATTATGCGCAGCGTTAATTTGCCGCGTGCGCCGCGTATTCTCTTGATTGGCGCGCACGGTCAGGTCGGGCATGAATTGCGCCGCGCCCTTGCGCCTTTGGGGACAGTGATTGCATGGGGTCGGGCTGAACTAGATCTGACCGATATCGCCCAGATTGGGCCGAAAGTCGGCGCGATTGGCGCGGATATCATCGTCAATGCCAGCGCCTATACCGCCGTCGATCGCGCCGAAACCGAACCCGACGTCGCGTATGCAGTCAATGCGCACGCGGTGGCGGCTTTGGCTGAAGTGGCGGTGGCGACCAATGCGGTGCTCGTGCACTACTCGACCGACTATGTGTTCGATGGTCAGCGTGAGGGGGCGTACAGCGAGCGCATCGCGCCTTCGCCGCTCGGTGTATACGGCCAAAGCAAGCGTGCGGGCGAAGAGGCGATTGAAGCCCGCATGCACAAATATCTGATCTTTCGGACCAGCTGGGTATTTGGCGTGCACGGCGGCAATTTCCTGAAAACGATTCTGCGTTTGGCTGCCGACCGCGAGCGTTTGACGGTGGTCGCCGATCAATTTGGTGCGCCGACGGCGGCAGGTTTAATCGCCGATGTGACTGCTCATGTGTTGCATACCTTGTGGTACACCCCCGAGGCGACTAGCCGCGTGTATGGCTTGTATCATTTGGCGGCGGCGGGCGAAGCGAGTTGGTATGACTATGCGCGCTATCTGGTCGAAGGGGCGCACGCGCGCGGCATGGATTTGCGCTTGGCGGCGGCAGATATTGCGCCGATTCCTGCGACCGATTACCCCTTGCCTGCGCCGCGTCCGGCCAATTCCCGTTTAGACTGCAATAAACTCATGCAGACGTTTGGTCTGGCGCTACCCGATTGGCGTGTCCATGTCGATTGGGTGCTGGATCGACTCTGTTCGCCGCGTTAATTGGGTTGAACATCGTATTTTGTCTGCCACCGATCGAAGGTGGCAGCGTCCTTTTTTACTCTCTGGATTGAACTGATCATGACCTCACGCAAAGGCATTATTTTGGCGGGCGGCTCCGGCACGCGCCTTTATCCGGCGACGCTGGCTGTCAGCAAACAGCTACTCCCGATTTACGACAAGCCGATGATTTATTACCCGCTGACCACGCTGATGCTGGCGGGGATTCGCGATATTTTGATTATTTCGACCCCGCAAGACACGCCGCGCTTTAGCCAATTACTCGGCGATGGCAGTCAGTGGGGGATCAACCTCGAATACGCCGTCCAAGAAAGCCCCGACGGGCTGGCGCAGGCGTTTATCATCGGGGCGGATTTTGTCGGCAATCATCCGTCGGCCTTGGTGTTGGGCGACAATATTTTTTACGGTCATGATTTCGTCAAAGCCTTGACCGCCGCCGACGCCAAAACCGATGGCGCAACTGTCTTTGCTTATCAAGTGCATGATCCCGAGCGTTATGGTGTGGTCGAATTTGATGCCCAAGGCCGCGCGCTGAGCTTGGAAGAAAAACCGGCGCAACCTAAATCCAATTTCGCCGTGACCGGCCTGTATTTCTACGATCAGCAAGTCGTGGATATTGCCCGTGAGATTCGGCCTTCGCCGCGCGGTGAATTGGAAATCACCGATGTGAACGCGGCCTATCTGCGCGCGAATCAGCTCGACGTGCAAAAAATGGGGCGCGGTTTTGCGTGGCTGGATACCGGTACGCATGAATCGTTGCTGGAGGCCGGTCAATTTATTGCCACCCTCGAAAACCGCCAAGGCCTGAAGGTTGCTTGTCCCGAAGAAATCGCATGGCGGGCGCGTTGGATTGACGATGCGACCTTGCAAACGCTGGCCGCGCCGCTCGCGAAAAACCGCTATGGACAATATCTACAACGCATCCTGAAAGAAGGCCGCGCATGAAAGCGATTGCAACCGCGATTCCTGAAGTGATGGTGATTGAACCGCGTGTGTTTGGTGATGCGCGGGGTTTCTTCTACGAGAGCTTTAATGCCGAAGCTTTTGCCCGCGAAACGGGCGTGACATTGAACTTTGTGCAGGACAACCATTCGCGTTCGGCGCGCGGGGTTTTGCGGGGGCTGCATTATCAGTTGCCGCCCAAGGCGCAAGGCAAATTGGTTCGCGTCGTCGCGGGCGAGGTGTTTGATGTGGCGGTCGATATTCGCCGTAATTCCCCGACGTTTGGTCAGTGGGTGGGTGAAATATTGTCGGGCGACAATCATCGCCAACTGTGGGTGCCGCCGGGCTTTGCGCATGGGTTTGTGGTGTTGTCTGAATCGGCGGATTTTCTGTACAAAACCACTGACTATTGGTCGCCCGAACACGAGCGCGCGATCCGTTGGGATGATCCCGATTTGGCGATTGCGTGGCCCGAAGTCGGTGTGCCACAACTGGCGGCGAAAGATGCTGCCGCCCCGCGCTTTGTGGATGCGGAGTTGCCACCTGTGAATGCGTAAAGAGGTGTCGCGGCTTGGGTGTCCAAGCCGCTTTTGTGACCTTTGAGGAGAGTGGCCGATGGCGTCTTTGGACTTTGAGCGGGAAAAAACCGAATTTAGGCATTTTTACGAGCAAAACTATGATGTGCTCGAAGATGCAAAGGATTCCTTTGTCGCGCTGATTAATGCCTTGGTGACGCACTCGGGCAATATCGAAGTCGCCAAAGTCGAAGGCCGTATCAAAGAGAAAGAAGAGTGCATCCGCAAATTCCACCGCAAATACCGCCCGCGCCTCGAAGAGATGCAGCAGCCGTATTCGATTCAGTCCCACATTACCGATCTCATTGGTTTGCGGGTGGTGTGTTTATACGAAGACGAAGTCGAGAAAATCGGGCAGGTGTTGGGCGAGCATTTTGAGGTGATTGAGGTCAGCAATAAAATTGCCCACATTGAAAATACCGAAGCGTCTTTTGGTTATAAGGGGCTGCATTTAGATTTGCGCTTGGGTGAAAGCCGTCGGCATTTGCCGGAATATACCGCGTATGCGGGCTTTAATTTTGAGATTCAAATTCGCACGATTATTCAAGACTCGTGGAGTGTGTTGGATCACAAAATTAAATATAAAAAAGCGATTCCGAACGCACTCAAGCGCCGGATTAACACCCTTGCCGCGTTGTTTGAACTCGCCGACCGCGAGTTCAGCGAAATTCGCAATGCGACCGAAAAAGAAATTCAGCGCGCCGAAGAAGAGCCTGAAGAGGCTGAAGATCTTGTCGAGACGCGGAGTGGCGCACCGGTTCCCGAAAGTGAACTGCCCGCGTCAATGAAGCTGAACGCGTTTAGCTTTTTGAAAATCGCTCGCCACTTCTTCAATCAATACGATTTCGAGCCGCATCGGGTCGATGGTTTTGTACAGGAAATTGAAGCTGCTGAACCGGGGATGACGCGCAGACAGTTCAATCACTATCTGCGCGAACATATTGCTAAAGTGAAACGCTATCAGCAGTTTTTTGAAAGCAAAAACGTCGGCGAAAAACTCAGTCCGTTTACGGTGATCCGCCACTGTTTATATTTGGGTAATAAAACCGCGTTTGCGCATGTGCTCAGCAGCGTGCCGCAGAATGCTTTTGAAGCATGGCTGGCGGATAACTAGCGTTCACGCTGCGCCGTCTGTGGCGGTGCTGTTTGGGCGTTCCTGCATGGCAAGGCCTTTGAGCAAGTAGCGCAAAAATTGATCGCCACAGCTACGGTAGTTTTTGTGTGATGGCTTGCGGAATAGGGCGTTAATTTCGGCACTAGACACTTTGAAGTCGGTGCGGGCGATCAGTGCTTCGATGTCGTCTTGTTTCAGATCGAACGCAATCCGAATTTTCTTCAGAATTTCATTATTGTTCAGGCGTTCCAGCGGTTGCGGCGGTTCAACCCCTTCACGACGGCCGCGCCGTTCAATAATCACCCCATCCAAAAATGCGCACAGCAGCGCATCCGGACACGGCAGAAAGCCTTCCTCATCCTCTTTTTTGAGATACGGGGTCAAGTCGACTTGTGCATCAGGCGTAATGTAGCGAACCAGCGTCAGCATCCGCGCATCGGAAATATTCAAAATAAAACGCAGGCTGCGCAGGATATCGTTATGAATCATGAAGGTGTCTTTGCATCAAATAATGAAGAGAGTCCGCAGTGTAACGCAGCCACCACGATGGTGGTGCCCAGCCTTAATCGGTGGCGGGATCTGCCGCAGGGGTTGGCATCTCGGCCATGCGGCGCATGATCGCATTCCATGTTTGTTGACCTTCTTCGCCGACATCGGTAAACACCGAGCCGACAAAGTGGCGCTGGGCATGGTTGAGTGCGCCCAGTAGCTCTTCTCCGCTCGCCGTGAGGCGCAGTTCACGCATCCGCCGGTCGTTCTCTGCGGTGCGGCTCTCGACATAGCCTTGTTCAACCAATTGCCGCAGCGGGGTGTTCAGCGCCTGTTTACTGACGGCCAAAATCGTGAGCAGTTGGTTGACGCTTAACGCCGGATAGCGGCCGACAAAAAACAAAATCCGATGGTGGACGCGCTGTAAACCGCGTTGCGCGAGCATTTGATCGGGCAGGGCGGTGAAGTTGCGAAAGGCGTAAAAAAAGAGTTCGAGTGATTCGTCGAGTTCGGGTGCGTTGTTTAGGTCAATCATATTGACTTGTTTTCCTGTTTTTTGCATTATAGGTCAAGTTTATTGTCCTAATAAGGAACTTGATCATGCTGTCTCGCCGCGTTGAACGCCTCACCTCTTCTTTGATTCGCGATATTTTGGCGGCCGCACAGCAGCCAGGCGTGATTTCGTTTGCGGGCGGCTTGCCCGACCCCGACACCTTGATGTGGCCGACTTCGTTTGATGCGCCAGTGTCTTTGGCGCAATACGGCCCCAGCGAAGGCGAAATGGCGTTGCGAGAGGCGATTGCTGCACGGGCGCAGACGATGGGCATCCGCTGCGAAGCGCAAGACGTTTTGATTTTATCGGGTTCGCAGCAAGGCATTGATCTGGTTTCCAAGCTGTTTATTGATCCAGAGACGCCAATTATCACCGAATCGCCGACTTATCTTGCGGCTTTGCAGTCATTTCAATTTTTTGGCGCGGATATCACGGGCCTGCCGGTGCGCCCTGATGGGGTCGAGGTCGCCGATTTGGCGCAAGCTTTGGCAGCCCGTGATGCGGCATTTGCGTATCTGATCCCGACCTTTCAAAACCCCTCGGCCAGCTGTTATTCCGCAGAGAAACGGCGGGCGATGGCCGATCTGCTGAAAGCGGCGCGTGTGCCACTGATCGAGGATGATCCTTATCGCGAACTCGCTTATGAGGCGGTCGATCGGCGGCCGATTTGTGCGGACATGGGGCCGGAAGATGCGTGGGTGTATTTGGGTACCTTTTCTAAAACTCTCGCCCCCGGTTTGCGGGTCGGCTATTTGATCGCTTCGCCGGTGCTGTTTGGTCATTTGCTGCGCCTGAAGCAAGCCAGCGATTTGCATACCAATCGCCTAGGGCAATGGCTGACCTTGCAAACCTTGCAATCGGGCGGCTACGACGCGCATTTGCAGGCGTTGGCCGAGCGCTATCGGCACAAGCGCGATGCGATGCAAGCTGCGCTGCAGACCGAGCTTGGCGAAATGGCTGATTGGGTCTTGCCGGTGGGGGGCTTGTTTTTCTGGCTGACGTTGAAACACAAGATCGACACCCGCCAGCTACTGAAACCGGCGCTTGAATCGGGGTTGGCGTTTATGCCCGGAGAGCCGTTTTACCCTGAGCGCCCAAGCGCGAGCGGTACGCTTCGCTTGAATTTTAGCCACGCTTCAGCCGAACAGATGCAGATCGGGGTGGCGCGCTTGGCGAAGTTGCTGCGGGAACACCGGTAGGCCTCCAAAAAAAGCCCTCTTGTACAAGGCACAAGAGGGCGAGTGACAGACAGACATGAGGAGGCTGCTGCTATTAAGCGGTTGAGGCCTCGGTTGCGGCGACCTCTACTGCCTTTACTGCGGGGGCCGTTTTACGGCGGCGCAACAGGGGCGGAATCACCAGCATGGCAACGGCCAAGACCCACAGTCCGATCGTAATCGGGCTTTCGAATAGGATGCCGATTTCTCCGTTAGAGATTGAGAGTGCGCGGCGTAGGTTTTGTTCCAGCATTTCGCCCAGCACAAACCCCAGAATCAGCGATGACATCGGAAAGTTCATTTTGCGCAAAAGGTAGCCAAATACCCCGAGTCCCACCATCAAGACCAAATCAAAAGAGGTCGAATGCACGGCATACACGCCCACCGTGCTGACCGCCGCAATGCCCGGCACGAGGACAAAGTTAGGCATCGACAGCATCCGAGAGAACACGCCAACCAATGGGATGTTCATCACTAATAGCATGACGTTTGCGAGCAACAGAGCCGCAATTAAGCCCCAAACGATTTCTGGTTGTTGGGTGAAGAGCAGTGGGCCGGGGGTAATGTTGTACAGCGAGAGTGCGCCGACCATCACTGCGGTGGTACCAGAACCGGGAATGCCTAGCGTAAGCATGGGGACAAACGAACCGCAGGCGGATGCATTATTAGCGGCTTCCGGTGCAGCAACCCCACGGATGTCGCCATCGCCAAAACGCCCTTCTTTTTCATGCATGCGCTTGGTCGTCATATAAGCCATTGCACTGGCGACGGTTGCGCCCGCACCGGGGAGCACACCAATAAAGAACCCCATGACCGATGATCGCAGCACCGTGCCGATCGTCATCATGAATTCTTTCATATTGAACAGCAGGCGACCGGTTTGCTTCACGATTTTTCCGCCGCGCTGAGTGTGTTCCAACATGAGGAGCACTTCACTGACCGAGAAGAAGCCAATCACAACCGCAATAAATTGGATGCCGTCAGAAAGGTGGATGCTGTCGAAGGTAAATCGGTACACCCCCGAGTTTGAATCGACACCGACCACGGCCATGAAGAGACCGATGAGCGATGCTAAAACGGTTTTGAGCGGTTGATCGCCGACCATGCCCGCAAGACAGGCAAAAGCAAAAATCATGAGCGCGAAATATTCTGCGGGCCCGAATGCCAGCGACCAGTTGGCCAAGAGGGGCGCAAATAAAATCAAACCCAAAATGGCGATGGTCGAGCCGACAAACGATGCCCATGCCGACATCGACAGCGCTACCCCTGCCTTGCCCTGTTTGGCCATCGGGTTGCCGTCGAGGGCGGTCATGATCGCGCCCGCGTCGCCCGGCACATTCAGCAAGATCGAAGAAATTCGCCCGCCATATTCGCAGCCCATATACACCGCGGCTAAGAGAATCAGTGCGGTTTCGGGGGGGAGTTTGAGCGCAAACGCCAGTGGCAACAAAATCGCCACGCCATTAATCGGCCCTAGTCCTGGCAGCATTCCGACGATGGTGCCGATAAAAGAACCCAATAAGGCCACGACAAGGTTTTCAATACGAAAGGCGACCGTAAAACCGGTAGCGAGATGAGCAAATGTATCCATGATGACCCTTACGCAAAGATCAAACCGACTGGCAACGGGACATCCAGTAGCCGGTCAAAGAAGAAAAACAGTCCTGTGCCCAGTGCGGCACCTGCGATCACGCAATGCGGCCACTTGCCGTCAAAAAGCCGACCAATTGCGATGGACATGAGTGCTGTTGCCATTGCAAAGCCGAGCCATTCGAACACCAGTGAATAAATCAACAACGCCAAGACCATCAGGGCAATTCGTGCGAGCACAGGTTTGTGCGGCCAGTCGATCGCTTCGCCGTGGCGCAGCAAAATTGCGCCCGAGCAGAGGGTCATTAACCCCAAAATTAACAGCGGGTAGGCGCGCGGCCCGACCGGTTCGTACGAAAACTCAGACTGGATACTCCAGCCCACGATCATTAACAGCAGGCAAACCATTAGCCAAACGGCGGCAAAAATGCGGTCGCTCATCGGGTACAGCCTCTCAAGGTGTCGGGAAAAGACTGGGTGAGCAGATGTGTCGCCCAGTCAGAGGAACGAGGGTCAAAAACAATCCGGCGGTTTAATGCACGAGGCTGAATTCGGCCGCGAGGTCTTGGTATTCTTTGACTTGGCGCTTGATATACGTGTCCAGTGCGGCACCCGTCATGCTGAACGGGAAGAGGTCACGGTTTGCACGCAGCTTGGCAAACTCTGGCGTGGCCATGCTTTTCTTGAAGGCTTGTTCCCAGAAGGCGTACTGCTCATTGCTGACTTTCGGGCCAACATAGAAGCCTCTAATGATCGGCCAGTTGAGGTCGAATCCTTGTTCTTTCGCCGTTGGGATTTTGTTTAGTGCGCCGGGCATGCGTTCATTCGCTAACACTGCAAGAATGCGAATTTTGCCCGCTTCCAGCATTGGGACGGCTTCGCTTAAGTCGCCAGAAGCTGCTTGAATATGGCCGCCGAGGAGTGCGGTGGTGACTTCGCCCCCGCCTTCAAAAGCGACATAGCGCATTTGCTGCGGGGCAACACCGGCTTTTTTCGCAATCAGCGCGGTCTTCATCCAATCTTGGCTGCCGACGGTTCCGCCGGCTCCAAAGACCACTTTGGTTGGATCGGCTTTGAGCGCGGTCGCGAGGTCTTTGAGCGATTTATACGGCGAGTCCGCGCGCACGGAAATCATGCCGTAATCGGCACCAATCGCGGCTAACCAGCGTACATCGTTCACGTTATATTTACCGAATTTGCCTTGTGCAAGATTGAGCAAAGAGCCGCTGGAAAACGCCACAATCGCATTTTCATCGGAGGGCCGTTGCGCCACGATGGTGTTGTAAGCCACCGCGCCAATGCCACCGGGCATATACACCACACGCATTGGATTGGTGAGTTGTTTGCTTTCCATGAGCGCCGATTGCGCTAATTTGCATGTGAGATCAAAGCCGCCCCCCGGTTTGGCTGGCGCAATACATTCTGGGCGAGGGGGTTGGGCGTGGGCGCTGGCTGCTGCGAGTAGCAGGAGGCCGGTGCTGCTGGCGATGGCAAGACGACGAACGATCGACATGGTGTATCTCCTCTTTATTGGTTTCATTGCGACTCGGGCGGTCTGCTATTGACACGCAGGCGTGCATGGGGCAACGCTTTCTCCGAGGACGTCATACTTTGTGACGGCTCGGTGATCATAATCACAACTACTTTCATCAACCTGTCACATTGTGTTCAGAGCCTAAATAGAGACAACATGCGCATCATTCTGATTGAAGATCAGCCTGAATTGGCTCTCTGGTTGACCCGCGCATTGGTTGCCGCGGGCTATGTCGTCGACACCATTGCCGATGGTCTAGATGCAGACTTTGCCTTGAAGCGCGAGCAATACGACCTCGCGATTTTGGATATGAATTTGCCTCGTTTGTCCGGCGAGGCGATTTTGCAGCGCTTGCGCGCCAGAAAACAAACGTTGCCCGTTTTGGTGCTGACTGCGCGGGGGGGCTTGTCCGATAAAGTGCGTGGTTTGGAAATGGGCGCGGATGATTATCTGGTCAAACCGTTTGAACTCGACGAGCTGGAAGCGCGAATTAAGGCGTTGTTGCGTCGCCACCGTGGCCATGAAAGCACATGGTTAAGCTGCGGCGACCTGCGTTATCACCCCGTTGAACAGTATTTTGAGTTGGGGGGGAAACTGCTGGTTTTGACACGCCGAGAGCAGCTGGTATTGGCGGCGCTCATGAAGCACAGCGGTCATCCTCTGAATCGAGAGCGCTTGTTTAATCAGGTGTTCGGGATGGATGACGAGGTGAATCCTGAGGCGATTGAAGTCTATATCTCTCGGTTGCGCAAAAAGCTCGATGGCAGCCTGTGCTGTATTACCACTTTGCGCGGTTTGGGTTATCTATTGGAAGTGCGCAATGCCTTCTAGTGCCCTGTTTGCGCGTCATAGTTTGTTGGGGCGGTTTGCCCGCTGGCTGCTCTTGCCGCTGCTTTTGCTTTGGATCATTAACACGATCGTGGCTTATCAAATTAGCAGTGCCGCCGCCAATATGGCCTACGACCGCACCTTATTGGCCTCGGCGCGGGTGATTGCTGAAAAGGTGACGGTCCAGAATCAGCAGCTGCATGTCGATATTCCCTATGTCGCTTTAGATAATTTTGAGTACGACAACCGCGGCCAGATGTTCTATCGGATTAGTGATCTCAATGGCCGATTTTTAGCGGGCTATGTGGATTTACCGGCGATGCCGCCCAATACGCCGCGCAGTGAGTTGTATCCGGCATTGGTTCATTTTCATAACGATATCTATCGTGGTAAGCCGATTCGGATGGCGACATTTTTCAAAATTGTGGTGGAAGATGGCTTGCAGGGGATTGCGCGTGTTGAAGTGGCTGAAACCACCGAGGCTCGCCAGTTTCTGACCCGCCGCGTGTTGAACTACACCTTGCTGGGACAGGGCTTGCTGGTGCTATTTGCTCTGGGCTTTGTTGCGTTGGCGTTGTTTCGTATTTTGCGCCCAATTCGCCAGCTTGGGCGCGAGGTCTCAAGCAGAGGACCGACTGATCAGAGTGATATCAACGTCGCGAATATTGATCGCGAGCTGCTCCCGCTGGTGGATGCCATTAACCAATATCGCCATCGGTTGGCGCAATTACTGATGCGCTATCAGCGTTTTGCGGCAGACGCATCGCATCAATTGCGCACCCCTTTGGCGGTCATGACCACGCAGGCCGAGCACGCCTTGCGTGAGGATCGCCCAGAGGTGATGCGCGAGAGTTTGATGGCGTTGAAAAAAATGCTGACCAAAACCACGCGTTTGACGAACCAACTTTTACTACTTGCCAAGATGGATTCAGGCAGCCATCAATTACGGCGCGATCGGCCACTGCCGCTGTTTTCTTTGCTGGAAAGCATCGAAAGATCGGTGATGGCAAAGTGGGGCAGCGCAAAGGCGAAAGGGATTGATTTGGGCGTCGAAAATCGTTGTCGTGACGCCAGCGCCCCCGTGTGCGGCAAACAAATGCTGATCGAAGAGGTTTTGCTGAATTTGCTCGATAATGCGCTTCGCTACACGCCGAATCATGGCGTGATTACGTTGCGCGTATACGACGCGGCTGAAGGTGATGATCGGGGCTGTATTTGTGAAATTGAGGATAGCGGTTGTGGCATTCCAGAAGATCAGCGCGAGGCCGTATTTGAGCGCTTTCACCAACTGCCTGATGCCGTCGCAGGTGGGAGTGGGCTTGGTTTGGCGATCGTGAAAGACATTTGCCGTTTGCACGATATCCACATTCACCTGCACGACGGCCCGCAATTAGGCGGGTTATTGGTGCAATTACAGTTTCCAAGAATCGAGGAATCTGCTCTGGTGACGCCTTGAGGGTTTTGGCCTGTTTTGCCTAGCGGTATGCAAAGGCATGTCGGTTGTGACGGGGGCTTTATTCGTGCTGAGATCGCTTGAATGAGGCATAGGCAGGGGCGAGGGGCTGGGGTAGGATAAGCGCTGTCTTATTTGATAGGTTC
>CAZWRK010000123.1:0-11856 GCA_964635875.1 uncultured Aquaspirillum sp. | reverse complement strand
GGACACCGCCCTTTCACGGCGATAACCGGGGTTCGAATCCCCGTGGGGACGCCACAACAATTTAAAGCAGTGCCTGTGCATCCGTAGCTCAGTTGGATAGAGTATCTGGCTACGAACCAGAGGGTCGGGCGTTCGAATCGCTCCGGGTGCGCCACCTGTCCCCATCGTCTAGAGGCCTAGGACACCGCCCTTTCACGGCGATAACCGGGGTTCGAATCCCCGTGGGGACGCCACAACAATTTAAAGCAGTGCCTGTGCATCCGTAGCTCAGTTGGATAGAGTATCTGGCTACGAACCAGAGGGTCGGGCGTTCGAATCGCTCCGGGTGCGCCACCTGTCCCCATCGTCTAGAGGCCTAGGACACCGCCCTTTCACGGCGATAACCGGGGTTCGAATCCCCGTGGGGACGCCACTCTTACTTAGAGTGCGCATCAAAATAGAAAACCCTGATCATCAGGGTTTTTTGCTTTTCAGGTTTCGATAAAAAAGGGCGTACGATTGTGCGCCCTTTTTTATAATCCCGCTTCCCACCTACGGCAAAACTGACGGCTCCATTTCTAAGCGCACCCCATAACGCGCCATCACTGCCGCCTGCACCGCCTCTGCCATCGCCAAGACCTCTCGTCCCTGCGCGCCACCATAATTCACCAACACCAAAGCCTGATTCACATGCACGCCAACCGCCCCCTGGCGCGCGCCCTTCAAACCGGCCTGCTCAATGAGCCAACCCGCCGCCAATTTCGCACCGCCATCCGGCATCGGATAATGAACGACATCTGGAAATAACGAACGCAGACGAATCAACTCAGACGCAGTCACAATCGGATTTTTGAAGAAACTCCCCGCATTCCCCAATACCGCCGGATCTGGTAACTTGCGTTGCCGAATCGCGCAAATCGCATCAGACACATCCATCGCCGTCGGAACCACGACCGCCATCGCCTGCAATTGCGCCTGAATATCGCCATAGTCCAACTTCAAGCGCGCCTGCTTAGAAAGACGGAAACGCACCGACAAAATCAGCCACTGCCCCTTCTCCGCCTGCTTAAATACACTCTCTCGATACGCAAACCCACATTCATCGCAGGCAAAGCGTCGCATGACCCCATCGGCGATCCGCACCGCAAGCACCGAATCAATCACATCCTTCACTTCAACGCCATACGCACCAATATTCTGAATCGGACACGCGCCAACCGTACCGGGGATCAAACTCAAGTTTTCCAAACCGTACGCGCCCATGCTTAAAGTCTGGCGCACAAAGTCATGCCACACCTCGCCCGCCGCCGCGTCGATCCACACGCATTCCGCCGTCTCCTCAACGACAGACACCCCCTTAAGCGCGACCTGAACCAACGTCCCAGCAAAATCATCCGTCAGCACCACATTGCTACCGCCGCCCAGAATAAAACGCGGCCCTGCGCAAAATGCCTGATCGGCCAGCAAGGCCGGTAACTGCGCCACATCTGTCAGCGCCATAAAACGGGCAGCAGAAGCCGCAATCCCAAATGTATTTAACTGGACTAACGGATAATTAGAAATAACAGGCAAATCCACGATCACTCTCTTAATGTTGACGAATCAAACGCAGGCGACTGATCCGATTCAAATACCACACCAGCAGCACTGCCGCGACAGTCAAACTTAACACCAATGCCGCCCAAAACCCCTCAACGCCCAATGGCCCCGACCAACCCCACTCAGGACGCACCGGCAACATCAGCCCCAAAATCACGCCCAGTCCCAGCCCAATCCCCCAAAACGACACCGCATGAATCATCATCGGCACGCTGGTAATCCGATACCCACGCAACGCGCCCGAAGCAATCGTTTGCGCCGCATCGGAAAACTGGAAAACCGCAGAAAACAGCAGCAGGTGCGCCGCCAAGGCAATCACCGCCGGATCGGTCGAATAAATGCTCGCAATCGACACATTGCCCGCCAAAACCAGCGCGGATGTGATCAACGCTAAAACCAAACCCGTCAACAAACCAGCGCCGCTCTTAAACCGCGCCTCGACATAATCACCCGCCCCAATCGTTTGCCCGACACGCACACTCAACGCCGTCGCCAAACTTTGCGGGATCATATAAATCAAGGCCGAAAAATTAATCACCACCTGATGCCCTGCCACCACCGTTTCACCAAACGGGGTAATCAGCATCGCCACAAAGGTAAACGCGCTGACCTCAAGGAAAAAAGAAAACGCAATCGGTGTTCCTAGCCGCACAATCGTGCGTTGCAAAGCCAGACTCGGCCACTCGAAGCGGCCAAAAATTGCCAGAGGTCTAACCTTAGGTGACCACGCGCAATAGCCCGCAAGCACCAACAAACTAAACCAATACACCATTGCTGTTGCCCAGCCACATCCCGCGCCGCCCAAGGCCGGTAGCCCCCATAGGCCATGAATAAACACATAATTCAACGGCACATTCAGCGCCAAGGCGACTAAGCTCGTCACCATAATCGGGCGGGTCAGGTTGATGCTCGACAAACACGCATGGAATACCCGATATAACAAAAAGGCTGGCACCCCTGTCGCGGCACCCACTAAATAGGTGTAGGTCATCGCCTCGACTTGGGGCGATAGGCTCAAAATATCAGGCAGATACACGGCAAACAACAGCATCCCGCCCGCCCCAAGCCCCCCCAACAGCAGCGCATTCCACAAACCTTGGCGCACACTCGAAGCAATATGATGGCGCTCATCCGCCCCAAAATGATGGGAAATAATTGGGTTGAGCGCCATCACCATACCGGCCAAACTAATCGTGACCGTAATCAGCACACTCGCGCCAATCGATACCGCCGCCAAGTCGGTTGTCCCCACCCGTCCGGCCATCACGGTATCGACAAAGCCGGTCGCAACTTGGGCAATTTGCGCCACCATCATCGGAATAGCCAACCCCAACAAGGCGCGAGATTCCGCCAAGAGAGCGTGGCGACGCGCATAAAAACGATGCAATAACATGGACTCGATCTAAAAGAAAAAAGCGGCAGAACGCCGCTTCAGATTACAACGCCAAGCGACTCGGCCTTGAGGCCACAAAATCGGCACTCACACAATATTGCTCGCCAAAAATACGATTCAAATACAAGGCGTGCTCAAAGCTCACGTGGGTGAGCACAATTTTTTGCGTGAGATGCTCGGGCGTGTAGCCCAACGACTCAATCCGCGCAATCAAGGCCTCAAGTGCCGGTGACCATTCACCAGAGTGGGTAATGCGCACCGTGCCACTCAAAGGGCGCGGGCGATGCGCCACAAAATCGGCGTCAGAAAATTCGGCGTATACATCCTGTTGGCAGTCATACATGGTGTCTTCCTTTCAAAGTTTGAAATGCGAAGCCCAACTGCAGGTCAGGCGACGCTTTAGCGGATTCGGGATCTCTCCCTGCGCCCCGCAAGTAGTCGATTAAATCGGCGCGGTCAAATCAATGCCTAAAAACGCAAAAACCCGCTTGAACGTAAGCGGGTCGCTAGGACAATAGATCCGAGCCGCTTTAGCGAGTATTTATTGTGCGCCCCGCAAGCTGGAGTTCAAATCGGCGCAATAACGCTGCAAAATCTACGCCGACCGGCCGCCATTGTCAACGGTGGGCCATGCGTTCAAAAACACCGGCCAATGCGCCTGCGGCAGAGTGCTTAAATGCGCCCGAAAGCGATCGCACTCTTGGCGGTATGCCTGCTCGCTCAAGTGCCCACGCATTTTTTGGAACCGCAAAAAGACCAACCATGTGTTTGCCACATCGGTTTCGCAATAATCACGCACCTCTTGCTGCTGGCCATTTTGCCAAGCGTCCCAAACCTTGCTGCCATCCATCCCAAGCTTGCCGGGGAAGCCAGACAATTTCGCCAAATCGTCTAACGGTGCATTAGCACGCGGCTGATACATCGCCAACACATCCATCAAATCTAAATGGCGCATGTGGTAGCGACTAATATAGTTATTCCACTTAAAGTCGCGATCGTTCTCGCCCAAATCCCAATAGCGTGGCGCACTCACCCCGTTCACCAGCGCACGGTAATGCAAGGCTGGAAGATCAAATCCCCCGCCATTCCAGCTCACTAATTGCGGGCTATATTTTTCGATCAACGCAAAAAATTCAGCGATCTGACTCGCCTCATCATCGCCCAGCTTGCCCAGCGTCCCGATATGCAAGCGATCCTCGCCCCAGCGCAGCAAACACGAAATCGCCACCACCCGATGCAAATGGTGCGGCAAGAAATCTGATCCATTTTTCTGACGTTGCCGCTGGAATGCGAAATTCGCAACATCGCTATCCGGAATGTCATCACCCAAATCATATAAACGGCGCAAACCGGGCACATCTGGGATCGTTTCAATATCAAAAGCAAGCGTTGGATTCATGAAAAATCATTTTCAAAATTTGAGATCAAGACAGTTTGACATCCTGACCTGTCGGGATAAAGTGTCATCTTTTGGGTGCGCGCGCATCAGACTAGAAACCATGACAACGGACTGAATAAGACAGTTTGTATAAGCCTCTGCCTTGCCAATAGCGTTTTCTTGCGTGCATTGCTCACCCAAAGCGGGTTATGTGCAAAATTGATCGCATGGTGCAGTGCGAAATTATTACGTCCTGATGTTAGCTTCGGTTAGAATGGCGCCTTTCCATCATTCCCGTCTTCGTTAAACAGGAAGTTTGATAATGGCAGAGAATTACGTTGTCTGGTTCGAGAAGCTGCGCATGTCCGATGTGGAAACTGTCGGCGGCAAAAACGCGTCACTGGGCGAGATGATTAGCCAGTTGGCCACAACTGGTGTTCGTGTTCCCGGCGGCTTCGCTACAACAGCACAAGCTTACCGCGACTTTCTGGCGCACAACGGTCTAGCAGACCGCATTAACGCCATGTTAGATAAGTTAGACGTAGACGATGTGGTGGAGCTCCTCCGCGTCGGCAAGGAAATTCGTCAACTCATCGTCGACACTCCGTTCCCAGAACGTCTGGAAGCCGAAATTCGCGAAGCGTACGAAAAAATGGTGGCCGATAGTGGCGCCGAGATTTCTGTCGCTGTGCGTTCTTCCGCCACCGCAGAAGATTTGCCTGATGCCTCGTTTGCAGGCCAACAGGAAACCTTCTTGAACATTCTTGGTTTCGAGAATGTCATGGGCGCCATCAAGCACGTTTTTGCATCGCTTTATAATGATCGCGCGATTTCGTATCGCGTCCATAAAGGCTTTGCACATGACGTCGTGGCCTTGTCGGCAGGCGTTCAACGCATGGTGCGTTCGGACTGTGGTTCAGCCGGTGTGATGTTCACCATCGATACCGAATCCGGTTTTGATGATGTCGTCTTCATTACTTCGTCTTATGGCCTCGGGGAAACCGTGGTGCAAGGCGCAGTAAACCCTGATGAATTCTACGTTCACAAACCAACCCTCAAAGCCAACCGTCCGGCCATTTTGCGTAAAAACATGGGCTCCAAGCTCATCAAAATGGAATTCACCGCAACGCGTGAAGCCGGTCGCTCAGTGCAAACACTGGATGTTGCACCCGAGTTGAGCAAGCAATTCTCGATCACCGAAGCGGATATCGAAGAACTTGCACGCTTTGCTTTGATCATCGAAAACCACTACCAACGCCCGATGGATATCGAGTGGGGTAAAGATGGTGTCGATGGCAAACTCTACATTCTGCAAGCCCGTCCTGAGACCGTTAAATCTCAAGAATCGCGTGTTGACACCCTCCGCCGCTACCGCCTGAAAAACAAATCAGCGGTTCTGGTTGAAGGTCGCGCGATTGGCCAAAAAATCGGCCAAGGCGTGGTGCGCATGATTCGCGACGCCTCCGAAATGGACCGCGTCAAAGCCGGTGATGTGCTCGTCACCGACATGACCGACCCCGATTGGGAGCCGGTCATGAAACGCGCAGCAGCGATTGTCACCAATCGCGGCGGCCGCACATGTCACGCTGCAATTATCGCGCGTGAACTGGGTATTCCGGCGGTTGTGGGTTGCGGCGACGCGACCGACGTGCTCGAAGATGGCATGACCGTGACCGTCTCTTGCGCCGAAGGCGATACCGGCCACATTTATGATGGTTTGCTGGAGATCGACATTGTTGATCTGGCACTGGATTCTATGCCAGAAGCCCCCGTGAAAATCATGATGAACGTTGGCAACCCCGAGTTGGCTTTTGACTTCGCGCAATTGCCGAACGAAGGCGTGGGCTTGGCACGGATGGAATTCGTGATTAACCGTCAAATCGGTATTCACCCGAAAGCCCTGCTCGAATTCAACAAACAGTCGCCCGAACTCCAAGCGACGATTCGCGATCGCATCGCAGGCTATGCTTCGCCGGTTGATTTCTACGTCGATAAAATCGCAGAAGGCGTGGCGACCTTGGCCGCAGCGTTCTATCCGAAAAAGGTTATCGTACGCATGTCCGACTTTAAGTCGAACGAGTACGCCAACCTGATCGGCGGCGCGCTGTACGAACCGCACGAAGAAAACCCGATGATCGGTTTCCGTGGCGCGGCGCGTTACATCGCCCCAGAGTTCCGCGACTGCTTCGAATTAGAATGCCGTGCGATTCGCAAAGTGCGTGACGAAATGGGCCTGACGAACGTTGAAGTCATGATTCCGTTTGTTCGTACCCTGAACGAAGCGCAAAAAGTCGTTGAAATCCTCAAAGATTTTGGTCTGGAGCGTGGCAAAAATGCCCTGCGCTTGATCATGATGTGCGAATTGCCGACCAATGCAGTCTTGGCTGAACAATTCCTCGAATACTTCGATGGTTTCTCAATCGGCTCGAACGATATGACCCAATTGACCTTGGGTGTAGATCGTGATTCTGGTGGCCCGATTGCCCCGACCTTTGACGAGCGCGACCCTGCTGTTAAAGCCATGTTGCATATGGCGATTTCGGCTTGCCGCAAGCTCAACAAATACGTCGGTATCTGCGGTCAAGGCCCTTCAGATCATCCTGATTTCGCAAAATGGCTGGTGGAAGAAGGGATCGAAACGATCTCCCTCAACCCCGACACCGTGGTCGAAACATGGTTGTATCTGGCTAAAGAAGCGCAAAAAGCCTAAGCTTGCGCGCAAAACAAAAGCCCCTGTTTCAAAACAGGGGCTTTTTTTATTTTTACATCGCCTTTTACAAGGCGTGTCTTTAAAGATAGCGCTTAACCCGCCGCAATGCTCTCAACCTTGCCATCCAAGGCCATCAGCAGCATTTCGACTTCTAGCTTAGGTTGCTTTTCTTTGATGGCTTTAGCCAAATGGCGCAGCACCTTGGTATGAACACCGGTTTCACGCTCAGGCGTTTTACCAAAATCTTCGCCCAAAATCACCTTGTATGCACCACAATCACGATGATCCATCAGAATCACTTTTTGAATATGATGCAGGTCGATTGAAATATCGAGATGCTCCCAGAACGTTTTGTTCCATGCGGGAAAACGATCAGTGACGGCCCCCAGAGACGCACCCGCCAAAATGACATGATCGTACTTGTCACGCAAACCACGACCAGTCATATATTTTTCGATATCATCCATCAGGCGAAAATCCATACACGATAGCAACAGAGCTTCTGTTTTACCGCTGGCCATCGCCTGACCGGAAGGCAGCATCGGGGAGAATAATCCCACCCCTGCTGTCAGCGTTGCTAAACGCAAAAATTGGCGGCGGCCGTGTGTCAAAACGGCAGAATCACACTTCAAAGACTCTTGGCACATGTACATTTCTCTCATGACGTTAGGAGGTTTTATGATAAGTCAGCTGCATCATTTTCGCATCAGCGATTTAGGGCAACGCCTCGAGAATGCAAAATAGGACCCATAAAATGCGTATTTTTTGGTGTGCGATCAGTCTATTGTGGCAGCTTATCGTCCCAGCCTATGCCACTGCGCAAGATGCGCCGCCTGAACTAGCCCCTTGGGTCAGCCAACTCCCCACGGGCCAATTCACCCTACAAAGCTTTGCCCGCCGCGCACCCGATCAACCCTTGTCCGTCGGAGAACAACGCACACTATGCATCGAGACGCCGCAATGGCAAGCACTGGTCGCCGAGCTTCTCCATATCGATGACAGGACGCTCCAACGCATGGAATGTCAGATTGCCAAGCGCGAATGGTCTGAACGGCAAGCTCGCAGCGAATTTGAATGCAAAGCACCAAGAACATACCAGCTCGTCGGCGGGCGCTATCACTTCATCGACACGATTGATCAAACAGAGACTCAAATCGTCATTCACAGCATCATGCAAGGCGCACACGACCGACCCGATCAAGCAGAAGCCACGCCGGTCTATACCGAAACCCGCTTTGAACTCACGCCCAGCGGCGAATGTCCCCGTCCCACCACCGCTCCGACCAGCACCGAACCCACAAACTAAAACAGCCACGCAATACAGCGCGGCTGTGAAAAATCGCTCACACCAAAAAATTAGGCAACAGCGGCTTTATTGGTCAACAAAGCAATCAGCTCTGCCAGCTTCATCTTCATTTGGCGACGGTCAACAATCATATCAATCGCGCCTTTTTCTAGCAGAAATTCAGCGCGCTGAAAGCCTTCAGGGAGGGTTTCCCGCACGGTCTGCTCAATCACGCGCGGCCCTGCAAAGCCAATCAATGCACCGGGTTCGGCAATCACCACATCACCCAAGAATGCAAACGAAGCCGAGACCCCGCCCATCGTCGGATCAGTCAGGATCGAGATAAAAGGCAATTTACGATCCGACAACAAATGCAAAGCGGCGCTGGTTTTCGCCATTTGCATCAAAGAATTCAAGCCTTCTTGCATCCGCGCCCCGCCCGAAGCCGCCACGCAAATAAACGGCATATTGCCTTCTGCTGCCGCTTGGACACCGCGCACAAAACGCTCACCGACGACCGATCCCATCGAGCCGCCAATAAACCGGAATTCAAAAGCCGCCACGACTGCAGGCAAAGAATGAATACTCCCTTGCATGACCACCATCGCATCTTCTTCGCCGGTGCTACCGCGCGCGGCACTCAAACGCTCAGGATATTTTTTGCTGTCTTTGAACTTCAGAATATCAATCGGCGACACGGTTTCACCGATTTCACTGCGACCTTCTTCATCCAGAATCACGTCCAAGCGCGCACGGGCGGACAGCGGATTGTGGTGATGACATTTCGGGCAAACGTGCAAATTATTTTGCAAGTCTGTGTGATACAACACCGCCTCACAGGCGGAGCACTTACTCCACAGACCTTCAGGCACCCCAGATTTATTGATCTTGTTATCTTTATTGATCTTGGGTGGCAGTAGCTTATTGAGCCAGCTCATGGAGCCTCCACAACAAATTCGCCCGTGACAAGATCACGGGCGGCGGTTGGATAAATCAGAACACGCTTAGGCGTCGAGCGCCGTACGAATCCCAGACAAAAATTGCGTTAGATTGGCTGCGGCTTGACCCGCGGCAGACTGTTCGATCTCTTCGACCAAACGACTCCCAATCACCACCGCATCGGCGGCCTCACCAATCGCACGGGCGCTGGCGGCGTCACGAATCCCAAAGCCGACACCAATCGGCAACGAAATCATCGACCGCAACGCGTTGACCCGCTCGGCGACCACCGCCGGATTCAGCGCGGCAGAACCGGTCACGCCTTTCAGCGAAACATAATAAACGTAGCCGCGCGCATGTTGCGCCAATAGGCGAACACGCGCATCAGGCGTGGTCGGCGCAATCAGGAAAATCGGCGCCAAACCCTGCGCATCAAGGGTTTGCGCAAAAGTCGCAGCCTCTTCTGGCGGACAATCGACCGCCAAAACGCCATCGACCCCTGCCGCACACGCTGCAGCGGCAAACTCGGTATATCCCATCGACTCAATCGGATTGAGATACCCCATTAACACCACTGGTGTGTGGGTGTTTTCTTGCCGAAACGCCGCAACCAGCGCCAGTACATCGCGCAGACTCACCTGATGTTTCAGTGCGCGCTCGCTGGCACGTTGAATGGTCGGGCCATCGGCCATCGGATCCGAAAAGGGGACGCCCAATTCGATAATATCTGCACCGCCTTGAACCAAGGCTTTCATCAGATCAATGGTCTGATTCGGATGCGGATCACCAGCGGTAATGAACGGGATAAGGGCTTTACGGCCATTTAATGCGGCAAAGCATTGATCAATTCGATTCATCCCTCAGCCCTTTACAGTTGAATGCCGCGCAACTGCGCCACAGTATTGATATCTTTGTCGCCGCGACCCGACAAGTTCACCAACAACACTTGATCTTTAGACAAGGTCGGGGCGAGCTTTTTGGCGTAGGCCAACGCATGACTCGATTCAAGCGCCGGAATAATCCCTTCAAAGCGACACAGATCATCGAACGCGCCCAAGGCTTCTTGATCGGTGACCGCAACATATTCAGCACGGCCAATGTCTTTTAAGTAGCTATGCTCCGGCCCGACCCCCGGATAATCCAAACCGGCAGAGATCGAATGCGTTTCAGCCACTTGACCGTTTTCATCTTGCATCAAATACATCCGCGCGCCGTGCAAAACCCCCGGCCGACCGGCCGACAACGGCGCAGCATGACGACCGGTATCAACGCCATCTCCGCCCGCTTCAACCCCAATCAGGCGCACATTTTCATGCGGAATATACGAATGGAACATACCGATCGCGTTCGAACCGCCGCCCACGCAGGCAATCACCGCATCCGGCTGGCGGCCAATCATGTCTGGCATTTGCGTGACACACTCTTCACCAATCACCGAGACAAAATCCCGCACCAGCATCGGGTAAGGGTGCGGACCAGCGGCTGTTCCGAGAATATAGAAAGTCGAATCAACATTCGTGACCCAATCGCGCATCGCTTCGTTCAACGCGTCTTTCAGGGTTTTGGAGCCAGATTCAACCGGCACCACGGTCGCACCAAGCAATTTCATGCGGAACACATTGGGTGACTGGCGCTTGACATCTTCTGCGCCCATATACACCACGCACTCCATGCCGTAGCGCGCCGCGACTGTCGCGGTTGCGACACCGTGCTGACCCGCGCCGGTTTCTGCAATCACGCGTTTCTTGCCCATGCGGCGTGCCAGCAAGGCTTGACCAATCGCATTGTTGATTTTGTGCGCACCGGTATGGTTTAAGTCTTCGCGCTTGAGCCAAATTTGCGCGCCGCCCAGCGATTCTGACCAGCGTTGCGCGTGGTATACCGGACTTGGGCGGCCCACATAATGCGCCAGCTCATATTGAAACTCGGCCATAAACGCGGGGTCAGCTTTGGCTGCGGCGTATTCGGCCTTCAATTCATCTAGCGCGGTCATCAGTGTTTCAGCAACGAACACCCCACCATATTGGCCAAAATGGCCGGTGGCATCGGGCATGTCATACGGATGCATGGCGAACTCCTGCAATAAAAGCCGCAAC
The DNA here is from genome assembly GCA_964635875.1 of uncultured Aquaspirillum sp. Lineage (GTDB taxonomy): Bacteria > Pseudomonadota > Gammaproteobacteria > Burkholderiales > Aquaspirillaceae > CAZWRK01. The sequence goes on along the minus strand of CAZWRK010000123.1, from coordinate 477 downwards.
TTTAGCGGCGTCTTTGATGCCCTTGCGCGCCTCGACACCGCTGGACACATCAACAGCGGCCGGACGAACAGCACGAACAGCATCACAAATAATGTCCGGTTCAAGCCCACCGGATAAAATCAACGGGAGCGGCAACTCGGAAGGCAATAACGACCAATCAAAACGGGCACCCGTCCCGCCCGGTACCCCCGGCACATACGCATCGGTGAGTAAACCGCGCGCGTCGGCGTACAAGTGGGCGTAGTGTACCAGATCAAGCCCCGGCTTTACCCGAACCGCCTTGAGATAAGGGCGTGCAAACTGGCGACAAAAATCGGGAGACTCCTCGCCATGAAACTGCACAATATCCACCGGCACCGCGCTCAATACCGATTGAACCTGCTCAACCGTCGGATCGACAAACAAAGCGACCACACTCACAAAAGGCGGTAACGCCGCGACAATTGCCTGAGCTTGCGCAATATCGACCGCACGCGG
>CAZWRK010000122.1:0-12235 GCA_964635875.1 uncultured Aquaspirillum sp. | reverse complement strand
AAAGGCGTATCGGCGCTAGCTTCAATAAAATTACCTTGGGCATAAATTTGGTACAAACGAGGTGGCTCGCCCCGAATTTGCCCGCCCACCAAAAAACTTGCACCAAAATCGACACCACTACTCATGCCGCCGCTAGCACTATCCCGCGCCAGCACCTCTTTCAGCGTTTGCCCGACCAAAATCGCAGCGTCGTACAAAGAAGGCACATCCAGCAAATGCGGGCGATCGCTCCGCAAACGCGCACGCAACAAGCTGACGACACTTTGCGTCGTCGCCAAATTGCCCGCATTCATCAAAACAATGCGCCGCTCACCCTCTTGCTCAAAAATGTGCATTTTTCGGAAGGTCGCAACGTGATCAACCCCTGCGTTGGTGCGTGAATCTGAAGCAAAAATAAGCCCGTCTTGAAGGCGCATCGCAACACAATATGTCATGAAAGATATTCTCCTATGGGCACCCTCGCCGCGGATGCTTATTCCTCGACAATCCGCACTGCCGCACGCGCATCCAGCGTTTCACCACTGCCACCACGCCGCACACCACGAACAGGGCACGCATCCATATAATCAAAACCCACTGCCAACTTTAAATGATGGCTATGTGGTCGGCATCGGTTACTAATATCGAACCCCTGCCAAGCGCCGTCAACCCATGCTTCAGCCCAAGCATGGCTTGCCACATGACTGCTTTCATCCGTCAATAAGTAACCACTCACATAGCGCGCCGGAATACCTAAGCTTTGGCAGGCCGAAATAAAGATATGCGCGTGATCTTGGCACACGCCCGCCCCCTGAGAAAACGCAGTTGCCGCCGTCGTCCGTGCATCCGTCATCCCACGCTGATAAACCACGACATCCGCCAGTGCCTCCATAAGGTCATTGAGTCCCTGGCATGGATTTTCGGCAACAGCCCCCGCAAAGCGCTGAGCAAACGCGTAAATCGCGCTATCGGCACGGGTCAGATCCGTGGCCCGCAAAAAAATCAGCGGGGACAAAAATTCGTCTTCTTCCTGCCAGCCTTCTTCGCAGGTTTCCACCACGCCGGTTGCACGCAAATGAATCGACTCATGAGGCTTATCCAACGTTAATACATGCAAAATATTGCCGAAAGCATCGGTGCTTCCATGCGCCTTCACCGGCAAATCAAGCTTCCACTCCAAGATTTTTTGATGCGCGCTGTTACGCGGTGTCAGCCGCAAATATTGGGTGCTATGGGCGGCAGGTGCATCGTAGCGATAGGTTGTTTCATGAGAAATGGCAATTTTCATTACGCGGCCTCCAAGTAAGCATGATGAATCGCCGCACCAAGGCGGTTAATGTCGGCAAGTCCGCGGGTCAAATAGGCATGCAAGCCCTCGGACAAAATATCGTTGATATCCGTGAATTCGAGACCGGTTTGAATCTCGGCGGCAATCCGCTGGGCCGGTTTACCGTTGTCGCCTTCCAGTGAACCTAAAATCGGCCGAATTTCATCAAAGCACGCGCGCAAACTTCGAGGCACATCGGGGCGTAATAGCAACAGCTCAGCCACCCGCGGTGCAGTCAAACTATCTCGATAAATTTCTTGATACGCCTCGAATGCACTCGCAGAGCGCAAAACCGAGCGCCACAGGTAATAATCTGGTGCATCGTCTTCAAAGGTTGCGGTGACCAAATGGCTCTTCACATCCAAAATTCGCGCAGTATTGTCTGCGCGCTCCAAGAACGTGCCGAGACGAATAAATGAGAAGGCGTGGTTGCGCTGAATGGTGCCGTAGGTTGCGCCGCGAAATAGATGCGACCGATCTTTAACCCATTCAAAAAAAGCCGGATATGGCAGCTGATTGCGCGCATGTTCACGCGCCTCTAGCCAAGTTGCATTGATGTTCTCCCACATTTCGGCAGTGATTTTTCCGCGCACTGCATGGGCATTTTCACGGGCCTGACGAAAGCAGCCCAAAATACTGTCGGGATTCTCAATGTCATAGGTCATAAACGCCAGAACGGCTTCAGCACTAATCGTGTCATGGCGGCGGTGGAATTCATCCAGCGTGCCGGTAATCGATAGCGGCGCGACGAGGTCGCTGCCATTGGCGCGAGATTGCGGCATCAGCGACAAGGTGTAGCTCACATCCAACAACCGCGCCAGATTCTCCGCGCGCTCGGTGTAGCGAGACATCCAATACAGACGAGAGGCCGTACGAGAAAGCATCATGTCAGACTCCTGTTGATTCAGTTTGGGCATCCTCAAGCACCCATGTGTCTTTTGTGCCGCCGCCTTGCGAAGAGTTCACCACCAGCGATCCAGCTTTCAAGGCGACGCGGGTTAAGCCGCCCGCGACCAAGGTTGTTTCGCGCCCAGAAAGCACAAAGGGCCGCAGATCAATGTGCCGTGGCGCAATACCGGCATCGACAAAAGTCGGGCATGACGAAAGGCATAAGGTCGGCTGGGCAATGTAGTTCGCGGGGTCGGCAATCAAGCGGGCGCGGAACGCTTCAATCTCGGCGCGGCTGGCCGCTGGCCCCACCAACATCCCGTACCCCCCTGCGCCGTGAACTTCCTTCACGACCAGCTCTTCAAGATGTGCCAAGACATGATCTAACTCTGCAGGCTTACGGCATTGCCATGTGGGGACGTTTTGCAACAGCGGCTCTTCGCTGAGGTAGAAGCGCACCATATCGGGGACATAAGGGTAAATCGATTTATCATCCGCGACGCCGGTACCAATCGCATTGGCAAGCACGACATTCCCTTTGCGATACACGGAAAGCAGTCCAGGTACACCGAGCAATGAGTCGGAGCGGAAGGCCAGCGGATCTAGGAAAGCGTCATCAATGCGGCGATAAATCACATCGACTGGCTTGTGACCCGCCGTAGTCCGCAAGTACACCCGCTCATCTTTAACAAACAAATCTTGACCTTCGACCAGCTCCACGCCCATTTGCTGGGCAAGGAATGCATGCTCAAAGTACGCGCTATTAAATGGCCCCGGCGTGAGAACGACTACGGTCGGATTGTCCGCCAAGCTGGCATGGCGCAAGGTATTAAGCAGTAAGGTCGGGTAGTGCTCGACAGGGGCAATCGCCTGCTGACTAAATAACTCGGGAAACAGGCGCATCATCATCTTGCGGTTTTCGAGCATATAGGACACGCCAGAAGGCACCCGCAAATTGTCTTCTAGCACGTAAAACTGCCCATCCGCGTGCCGAATCACATCGACACCGCTGATATGCGAATAAATTTTATGCGGTAAATCAATACCTTGCATCGCAGGCTGATATTGGCTATTCGTGAAAACGTGCTCTGCTGGGATTAAACCGGCTTTAACGATTGCTTGGTCATGGTAAATATCGTGCAAGAAAGCGTTTAAGGCTGCGACACGTTGCCGCATGCCACGCTCGAGAAATTGCCATTCGCTCGCGGGAATAATGCGGGGTACGGTATCAAATGGAATCAGGCGTTCTGACCCCGATTCATCGCCATACACCGCAAAGGTGATTCCGACGCGATGAAACAATAAATCAGCCTCGCGGCGCTTGCGGCTCAGGGTTTCGGGGCTTTGTGATTGTAGCCAGGTGGCAAACGGCTGGTAATGCGGACGAACAACACCGCTAGACAGCAGCATTTCGTCGTAATGACCTGCAGCGGGCAAAGTCAATGCGTGCATAGATCGGTCTCCTAGTCCCTAACGGTGCGCAGGCGAATCTGCTTTTTTTATCACCGGATTACGCGTTACTAGAAGCCTTAGAGCAAATGCCATGCCAGAAAAATATCTCAACGTCGTAAGAAAGTGCTAATCTTGGTCAATTATTATTTTTTAGACGGCTGCCAACATCGGAAAAGAAAGCATAAAAAGATGGATTTTTCTGGTGCAAGAGCAAATAATTTGCTTTTCACTATCTACAAGCAAAATTAGAGAGTGCAGGATGCCGCTTCGTCGATAGATTTAGAGTTTCTGTCCGAAACGCTGTCCTATTTCAAGGAGAGTTTCATGTTGTGCCCTGCTTGTAACGCTGCCGAATTAGTACCCGATACCCGAGACATGCCTTACGAGGCAGATGAGGGTGAGACTTTACTGATTCCGCAAGTTCATGGTTTATTCTGCCCCGCCTGTGGTGAGGCATTATTAGATAACGATGAAACACTACGGACAGCAAAAGTGATTTTGGGCGGTTTGCACCATATTGAAACCATGGAAACCGACGAGTAATTTTTTGCATCACAGAATACAAGTCATTAAAAAAGCTGCCCTGATTGAGGCAGCTTTTTTGTTTTCACCCATCATTACAATGTCGGGTAGTCCGTATAACCGGCCTCGCCACCGCCATAGAATGTCGCCGGTTCTGGCGCATTGAGTGGGGCATTCTGACGAATGCGTTCCACCAAGTCTGGGTTCGCAATATAGCTGCGCCCAAATGCCGCCGCATCAATAAACGACTGCCCAATTAAGGTTTCGGCTTTTTCTGCGGAATACCCACCGGCACCAATAATCACCCCCGAATAGCGCGCTCGCATCGCCGCACGGAACGCCTCGGTATAGGCAGGCCCACCTGCCCAATCTGGCTCGGAAAGATGCAAGAAAGCCAGATTGCGCTTAGCTAACTCCTCTGCCAAATAAAACGCCATCTCCTCTTGGCCAAGGTCTGATAGACCATTAAAAATCCCGAGAGGCGAGAGGCGGATCCCCACACGGTCAGCGCACCACTCTGCCACCACCGCATCGACCACCTCGAGCACTAGGCGCGCCCGATTTTCAATGCTGCCGCCGTACTCGTCTGTTCTCTGATTTGCTTCAGGCGATAAAAATTGGTTGAGCAAATAACCGTGCGCAGCATGAATTTCGACCAAGTCAAAACCGGCACGGCGGGCATTATCAGTTGCACGGCGATAGTCTTCGATCAGATCTTGGATTTCGGCTGTTTCCAGCGCACGCGGCTGACTGCATTCCGCACGAACCAACTCACCTTGTTCATTCAGAATATTCGTATTGGACTTGGCCGTGATCGCAGAAGGCGCCAACGGGGCATCGCCGTTGGGCTGCAAGCTGGTGTGTGAAATTCGGCCGGTATGCCACAGCTGCAGAGCACTGCGGCCACCCGCACCATGAATCGCATCGTTAACGACCTGCCACGCCTGTACTTGCGCCTCGCTATAAATACCCGGCGCTTGCGCATAGCCCTTGGCGGTCGGTGAAATGTGCGTCCCTTCGGCAATAATCAGACCCGCGCTGGCACGTTGCCGATAATACTCAGCACTTAAACCGGTGGGGCAATCTTCGATTGGTGTATTGCGTAGACGTGTTAAAGGCGCCATTACAATCCGGTTTGGCAAGGTAATCGCACCCACGGTGAGCGGCGTAAATAATTTATCGAAATGCATGAAAAACCCCTTGTTGTATTAGACCAGTCGTCTATTCATAGACTCAAAAAAACTGCCTATGATCATGGCAGTTTAAAAAAATTACGGCGTACGTAAACGCTGCTCGGTATCGAGCAACAGTTGCCGCATTGGTGCCACGTCGCGCAATACTTTGACGCGTAAAGCGATACCGAGCCAGCTTGCATACAAAGCCTCCGCCAAGCGCGAAGGAGAGTCTACCGCCGCCAACGATCCCTGCTTTACGCCCGCATCAATTGCGGCAGCGAGATGCGCAACCACTTGATTCATCCCCAACGCCAGAGCTTCACGCATCGGCTCAGACAAATCTGCAACCTCACCCGACAGCTTTACTGCAAGACAGCTACTCATTTGATCGCTGCATGATGCCCGCTCAATCCACAACGCAAAGTAACGTAATAAACACTCTCGTTGGTTCACATCTGGCGACTCGGTAAAGAGCTTTTGCATCCAGCAATCGTAATGCGCAAAGTGCCGTGTCAGAAGCGCCACCCCAAAGCCTTCCTTTGAAGAAAAGTAGTGGTAGAACGATCCCTTGGGCACGCCAGCTATTTTGAGGAGCTCCGAGAGGCCAAGTGCGGTAAATCCGCGTTGCTGAATGAGCTGTTCGCCCACATCCAAAATATGTTCCCGTGTATCGGGATAAAGGCTAGGTCTAGGCATGGCTTCATTGTATTAGACCGGTCGTCTAATGGCAAGGCTTTCACAATCGTTAGAAGGAGACATTTTAGGCAAAGCTATTTGCATACAAATGCCCGTTGGATAATGATCCGATACCGAGATATTGCCCTGATGCGCTTGCACAATCGTTTTGACGATTGACAGCCCCAGCCCACCAATCACATCCTTTTTGGTGCTATAAAATCGATCAAATATTTTGTGTTTCTCTGATTCAGACAAACCAGGCCCATCATCACTCACTTGAATGTAGATATGGTGCGCTTGCGGCCATACTGCGAGCTCTACACACGGCTTTTGCGATGTAGATAGCATATTGATTTGCAGCGCATTATCGATCAGGTTCGCAATCGCAATCCCGATCAGCGTCGCATCAAGATAAACAAAAAGGCTTTGCTCCGGTAAATGTAAAACAAGTCGAGCGGTCTCGGGATAAGAGGCCGCACATTGTTCAACCAGTTTATTAAAATCGACAATCGATTTCTGAGGCTTAAGCGCCAAATCGGTTAAACGATCTTGGGTAATGAGTTTATTTGCCAAATCCATTAATCGCCCCGTGGCATTACGCATATTATCTAAGCGCAAGACCACATCAGCAGGCAAATCATCTTGTAAATAACGCAAAGAATCGAGTGACGCTTTAATCATTGCCGCAGGCGTGCGGAACTCATGTGAGGCAATCGATAATAATTGGCGCTGCTCTGCTTCAGAATTTTCGACTTGGAGCAATGCTTTTTTTAAGCTCAAATCAACAGACTGTTTCGCCAATAATAAAAATCCGAAACCGTTGACAATCAACATGATATAGCCGGATATATACAGCAATAAAGTTGAAGCATGACGGCTATCAAAAGGAATTAATCCTGAATCAATTAAACCATCTAAAGCACGAGGCAGAAATGAAAAGCTCACGAGCAAATTCATCCCTCCAATGATATAAATCAGCCGTTTTTCGGTGTGCTCCGTGGTCAGCATGCTATACGCCATGACGGCAAACAGTAAAAATCCCGAAAAACACAATGACAACGTAGCAATACCCCGCGCAGGCACCCACAAAGTCACTAATGTATGCAGTGCGATCAACATAATCAATGCACCATACGCACGCCGAACAGTATGAATGCGATTAACAAGCAAAGCATGTGCAATCGCTTCGGTACCCCAGCCACCAATCAACAAAGCGTGAGGAATAGACAAAGGCAGATCAATGGGTAAACTAGGGCGGGTAATATTTAATATCATCCCCACACCCGCAAAAATACGTCCCCACTGCCAAAGGCGAAGTGCCGGATTTTTGAAGTCCAGCGACATTGAATAAGCTTTAACCAGCAGCGCAAAACAGATATTGCCAACGCCGATCATCATTCCAAGCGTTTTGATATCAATCACATTTATCGGCCTTATTTAATTGACCACACGATGCCCAATTACACTATTTCAATAGTTGAAGATGAAAAAATTCTACGTGATGAATTAGCTTTTCAGCTTCAACATCACGGTTTTAAAGTAGAAACTTTTTCTGACGCAAACAGTTTTTATCGCTTTTTGGCTGTCAATCCTAACACGATCGCAGTGCTAGATATTGGCCTTGAAGGCGAAGATGGGCTGTCTATTTGCCAGTATTTACGCGCATTTAATAAACAAATTGGAATTGTTTTCGTCACCGCGCGCAGCTTGCGCGATGAACGCTTAGAAGGACTTGAAGCGGGCGCTGACGCTTATTTAGTCAAGCCAGTCGATGTCAGTGAATTAATCATGATTCTACGGCGGGTAGGCGAACGATATTGCGATGCTATTCGAGGGGGTGACGCCTCCCCCACACTACCCGCGACACACCCTGCTTTACACTGGGTATTCAAACTCAAAAACCATGTATTAATTTCGCCCCAAGGCATTGAAATCAGCCTCACACTCAGCGAATTTCAGCTCATGTCAGCCTTGGTCAAAAAAGGAGATATGTTTTGTTCACATCTTGAATTAGGGCTCGCCCTCGGCCTTCATCCAGACGATTTAGACAAGCATCGCATTGAGGTCATCCTCAGCCGGTTACGCGCAAAAATTGAGCGTCTCACAGGCACAACGCTACCATTACGTTCTTTGAGGGGCGTCGGATACAGCTTGCTAGAAGCTAAAATCCGCGAAGAAAAATAAAAAAAGCTGCGCATCATCTGCCACAGCTTTTTTATTGGGCCGGCCACTCATAGCCCAGTAAACGCAAAATCTAGCTCTGGGATCCGATTGCTCACAATATCGGCCAACGCACGTCCGGACCCTGGACCTTCTGTCCAACCTAAAGTCCCATGCCCCGTGTTCAAAAACAAATTCCGCCACCCGTGCGCGCGCCCGATGCAGGGCACATTCGAAGGTGTCGCCGGACGTAAACCCGTCCAAAACTGCGGCGAATCATATGCGGCAGCCCCCGGAAAAAGATGTCGTGCGCGACGGATTAAGGCATCACATCGCACCGGATTCAACACGGTCGAATAGCCGTTCAACTCCGCCGTACCCGCAATTCGCAAGCGCGACCCTAAACGAGAAAAGACTATTTTGTGCGCCTCATCAGTGATACTGACGGTCGGAGCAAGCGCAGGATCCAAAATGTCCAAAGTAGCAGAATAACCCTTGGCGGGGTAAATCGGCAGATTAAGCCCCAAAGGAGCGGTTAAATTAGGCGACTCGCTCCCCAATGCCAACACATAGGCATCCGCCGTCATGGTCTCAAAAAAGCCCTCGGCATTCGTGATCGAAATCCCACTTAAAGCACCATCACCGCGCAACAAGCTATTAATGCGGGTATTCCACACAAACCGCACGCCTTTTTCTTGCGCCAAAGCCGCGAGCTTTTGCGTAAACATGCGCGCATCGCCGGACTCATCCTCTTCGCAAAAGGTTCCACCGACCAGCTTAGACCCCATCGCCGCCAAAGCAGGCTCAATTTCGATCAGCTCGGAAGCCGTTACCAATCGCCGGTTGACGCCGTAATGTTGCATAAACAATGCGGTGTCAACAGCCGCATCAAACTCGGCTTGGTCATCATAAATGCACACAATGCCGCGCTGAAGCTGATCGTACTGAATGCCTGTTTCTGCACGAATATCGTGGAGAGCCGCACGGCTATACAGGCCTAAATTCAGCATTTGCAAAATATTGTGCTGAGTTCGGCTCGCCCGACACTCCCACAAAAAGCGCAGCCCCCATGACCACTGCCGAGGATCTAAGCGCAATTTAAACAGCAGCGGGGCATCTTCTTTTAAGAGCCACTTCAAGACTTTCATCGGTGCACGTGGATTAGCCCAAGGCTCCGATTGACTCACAGACAGCTGCGAGCCATTGGCAAAGCTGGTCTCCAATGCCGCAGCAGGGCGACGGTCAATAACGGTGACATCGTGCCCCGCTTTGGCAAGAAACCATGCGGTCGAAACGCCAACCACACCCGCGCCCATCACGATGACTTTCATCTCACCTCTCCATCTTTAGCGGCTCAGGGTGCCACGCGGTGCGCGTGCTCATAGACAGTTTTTCCACGAAGGTGGAATAGATCCGCTGCGTGGTATAGGTTTTCGGAATGTCCAACAAATAGCAAACCATCCGGCTTGAGAAGCGGTGCAAATTTCTTCAACACATTGTGCTGTGTCTCACGATCAAAGTAGATCATGACATTTCGACAGAAAATCACGTCAAAAGGTTGGCGCATTGGCCATGAAGGATCAATCAAGTTGAGCGGTTTAAACGTTAAGAGTTGCCTCACAATAGGTTTAACGCGATATTGCCCATCTGCTTGCTTATCAAAATATTTTTGCTGTAAAGCCAGCGGAATTTTAGAAATTTTATCCGGCGGGTAAATCCCCGCTTCGGCAGTTCTCAACACGCTGGTATCCAAATCGGTCGCCAATACGGACAAATTTGGACGGGTTCCCGTATGAGAAAAGGCTTCCAGTAGCGTAATCGCAATCGAATAAGGCTCTTCGCCGGTGGAGGCTGCCGCACACCAAACAGAAATATCCCGCCCCGGCAAAGACTTCACATATTCCGTAAGCAATGGAAAGTGGTGTTCTTCTCGGAAGAAGAAAGTGAGGTTGGTTGTCAGCGCATTGACAAAAACTTCGAGCTCAGTTCGACCAGCCGGCGACTCTAACATGTCGACGTAAGCCGCAAAGCTCGTCAACTTCAGATCACGCACTCGACGCACCAGCCGACCATAGACCATGTCTTTTTTGGTTGGGTTTAATGCGATGCCCGCTTTTTGATAAATGAAACGGCGAATGCGCTCGAAATCTTGATCCGTAAAGCTAAATTCACGGGCAAACCGAGGCTGAACCAAAGGAGGGATGGGTTGGATCAGAGGTTTGGAGTTGATCATATCAACAGTTAGACCTTAAAAAAAAGCCCAAGGCAATGGCTTGGGCTGGATCGGTGTCATCGTCGTGTTACACAGAGAAAGACGAACCGCACCCGCAAGTTGACGTGGCATTCGGGTTGCGGATGACAAATTGCGAACCTTCAATGCTTTCTTGGTAGTCGATCTCTGCGCCAACAAGATATTGGTAGCTCATCGGATCAACCAGCAAAGTCACGCCTTCTTTTTCGATCGGGGTGTCATCTTCATTAACGATTTCATCAAAGGTAAAGCCGTACTGAAAACCAGAACAGCCGCCACCTGATACAAACACTCGCAATTTCAGATCAGGATTGCCTTCTTCAGCAATCAGCTCTTTCACTTTGTTGCAGGCGTTATCAGTAAATACAAGAAATGATGCAGGGGCGTTCATCGTAAAAACTCCATGAAATAAGGCTAGTCGCCTTTCATTATCCATGCCTACCCCTGCAAAATCAACGCTACTGCGGGTAGGGATAATCGGTGCCGACCTGATGCAGCACCGATGTTTGAACGCCCAATGTTTTACGGCATGAGTGGCACATTGTCCAAGGCTAAGGTTTCTGGCAGGCCGAATAATAAGTTCATATTTTGAACCGCCTGCCCCGCCGCACCCTTGACCAAATTATCAATCACCGAGCAAATCACCACCGTGTCGCCACCTTGCGGACGATGGACCGCAATCCGGCAGGTGTTCGCACCACGCACAGAGCGTGTCTCAGGATGGCTGCCAGCAGGCATGACATCCACGAACGGCTCATTCGCGTAGCGTTCCTCAAAGACGGCCTGCAGGTCAATATCACGTGTGAGGCGGCCATACAAGGTCGCATGAATGCCACGGATCATCGGCGTTAAGTGTGGCACGAAGGTCAAGCCGACCTCTTCACCAGCAATCGCAGCTAAGCCTTGACGAATCTCCGGCAAATGACGATGGCCAGCGACACCATAGGCTTTAAAGCTATCTGCCGACTCCGCAAATAACGCCCCAACCTCGGCCTTACGGCCCGCACCGGACACACCAGATTTGCAATCTGCAATCAAGCTAGTGCGATCAATCGCATCGGCTTCGAGTAGCGGCAAGAAACCCAGCTGAACTGCAGTCGGATAACAACCAGGATTACCGATGACACGCGCTTGACGGATGGCATCACGATTGACTTCAGGCAAGCCATAGACCGACTCAGCCAAAATATCAGGGCAGTCGTGGCCTTGCTTATACCATTGCTCAAACACGGCGGTATCCCGCAAGCGGAAATCAGCAGCCAGATCAATCAGTTTGACCCCTGCAGCCAATAGCTCTGGCGCTTGCTTCATCGCCACCCCGTGGGGCGTGGCAAAGAACACCACATCGCACTGATCAAGGCGAGCATCGTCTGGTGTCGAAAAAGCAAGGTCAACGCGGCCGCGCAAGCTAGGAAACATCTCGGCCACTTTCATACCCGCTTCTTTGCGCGATGTAATCGCAGACAATTGCACATTCGGATGAACGGCTAACAGTCTCAACAATTCAACACCGGTATATCCAGTGCCACCGACAATGCCGACTTTGATCATGGGAACGTCCTTACCTTCAAGAATAAGCAGATAAAGACTAGATGATACCGTGACCTGAGCCTAATGACACCCGCAAGACACAACAAAAAGAAAAAGCCACTCAAAATCGAGTGGCTTTCTAAAAACAGCACCAGAGCAAAAATTAACGCTTGGAGAACTGTTTGCGACGACGCGCTTTGTGCAGGCCGACTTTTTTACGTTCAACTTCACGTGCATCACGTGTCACCAAACCAGCTGCAGACAGTGCAGGCT
>CAZWRK010000121.1:0-12262 GCA_964635875.1 uncultured Aquaspirillum sp. | reverse complement strand
TTCAGTAATAAGCCAAGAGCAGCCCGCACGAATCGTTGCTGTACCAAGATTTGTCGTTGTCGGTGCGGGTGTTGCACGATATGGTCGGCGACCCCATCGAAAAAATCGTCGTCGATTCCACCGAGAACTACGGCAAGATGCTCGAGTTTGCCGCTGACTATGCTTCGACCGCGATGGCGCGCATTGAGCGCTACTCGGGCGAGCAGCCATTGTTTGAGCTGCACGGCATCGAAGGCGAGATTGATCGGGCGCTGGCGCGGCGGGTGAATTTGAAATTCGGCGGGTATTTAATCGTCGATCAAACCGAAGCGATGACCACGATTGATGTGAACACCGGCGGCTTTGTCGGGACGCGCAACTTTGACGAAACCATCTTTAAAACCAATCTCGAAGCGACGCATATCATCGCCCGTCAACTACGGTTGCGCAATTTGGGCGGGATCATCATTGTCGATTTCATCGACATGGAAAGCGAAGAGCATCGGGCGGTGGTGTTGAACGAGCTGGCTAAGGCGCTGGCGCGCGATCGCACGCGGGTCACCTTGAACGGCTTTACCAGTTTGGGCTTGGTTGAAATCACCCGCAAGCGCACCCGCGAAAGTTTGGCGCATGTGTTATGCGAGCCGTGCCCAACCTGTCAGGGGCGGGGTGAAATCAAAACATCGCAGACCGTCTGTTATGAAATTCAACGGGAAATTGTCCGTGAAGCGCGGCAGTTTGGGGCGCGTGGGTTCCGTATTTTGGCGGCGCAGCCGGTGATTGATATGTTCCTCGATGAAGAGTCGCATAGCTTGGCGATGGTTGCGGATTTTATTGGCAAGCCGATTTCTTTGCAGGTCGAAACCTCGTATACCCAAGAGCAGTTTGATGTGGTGTTGATGTAATTCAGCGAATTGAACGCGCTAAAAAAGCCGCTCCCGTTTTTGGGTGAGCGGCTTTTTTGCGGCCATGGTTTAAAGGATGCCGAGGCTTTTCAGCATCACCCAGCCGACCAATAGCGGGCTGACCCAGCGGGCGAGGAAAAACAGCACATCAATGGTGCGAAGATTGGCGAGTTGGCCTTGATTGCTGAGGGCGGCGGCAAAGCGGGTTTTGCCCCAGTTCCAACCTACAAACAGGCACAGTCCAATGCCGCCAATCGGCATCAGAATATTTGAGCTGAGATAGTCGTATAAATCAAAAAAGCTCATCCCGAACGGGCGAATGGCGGCCAGCCATGTATCGGAAAGCGCCGCGGTTGCACCGACCAGCGCCAATAAGATTAAGCAGACTACCGTAGCGCGGCGGCGGCTCCATTTTCGTTCTTCGCACAGCGCCGCCACGGGCACTTCTAAAATCGACAGCATTGCGCCGAGGGCGGCAATTGAGGTCAGCACAAAAAACAGCGCTAAAAACACCCCGCCTGCAGGCATGCCGGCAAACACGGCAGGGAGCGTAATAAACAGCAACGATGGCCCTGCCGAGGGTTCAAACCCAAACGCAAAAACCGCTGGGAAAATCGCAATCCCTGCCAGCATCGAGACCGCTAAATCTGCAAACATCACCCGCACAGCCGTCGCCGGAATGTTCTGATCGTCGCGGAAATAGCTGCCATACGTCATCATCGTGCCGATTCCGATCGACAATTTGAAAAACGCCAAACCCATCGCCGTCAAGATCACGCTGGCGGAGATTTTAGAAAAATCGGGCGTGAATAAAAATGCCAGACCAGCGCTCGCTCCGGGCAAGGTCAGGCTGCGAATGCCGATCGCGAGTAGCAGCAAAAACAGAATCGGCATCAGCTTTTTGGTGACGGCTTCAATGCCTTTGGATACGCCAAACAGAATAATGCCGCCGGTGAGCGCCAAGACGACCCATTGCCAGATCAGCACGTGCCACGGGCTATGCGTCAGGCTGTTAAACGCGTTTTTGGCGGCTTCGGGGGTGCTGGCGTCGAGTTGGCCGGTCAGCGCGTGGGCGGTATAGGCAAACACCCACCCCGCAACCACGGTGTAAAACGCCAAAATCAAAAATGCCGCTAAAGTGCCTGCGGCACCAATCAGCCACCACGGTTGTCCGCGGGGGGCGAGGGTTTTGAGCGTGCCGATGGCATTCGCGCGGGCGGTGCGGCCGAGAGTGATTTCGGCAATCATGACCGGCAAAGCGATGAGTAGCGTGGCAATGAGGTACACCACCAAAAACCCTGCACCGCCATTCGCGCCGGTGAGGTAGGGGAATTTCCAAATATTACCCAGCCCGACCGCTGAACCCAGCGTGGCGGCAATCACACCAAATCGAGAGGTAAATGCATCACGCTGCGGCGTGGGGTGGGCAGCGTTTAAAGAACTGTCAGTCATGGGATAACCAAAAACGTGGAGAAATAACAACACTGAAGAGGGTGAATCAGTGCAAGGCCTTTTTGTGGGTGAAATTGTGTACGTTTGTCTTATTTCTTGCAAGAAAATGCCATGTTTTTGTAATAAATTAGATCATTTTTGGAATTTTGCGGTGATGTACCGACTTTGAAATCAAATCAACATACGATTGAGACAATGTGCTGGCATTGTGGGTTTAGGAATAAGAGAGTAAATATTTTTCTCGGGATAAACGCGACGTTGGTGCCATACGGGGTGTGCCATAGGGTGTTTCGCGTTCAAGCCAGCGCGCATGGGTTATCTGTGGCGCGTCAGGATGATTCGTAAGAATCGTTTAGCGATCTGCTTGTATAAAAAGGATTTTTTATCTGCAGAACATTGCGCTTGATCATTTTGGAGGGTTTGCATGAACACGCAAAAGAAGCATGCACCGGGACCTGAAGTCCCGTTGTTATTGGTGTTGGGTGTTGCTTTACTCTTTTTGTTATCACCACATCCCCAGGGCCAATCAAGCTTCAGTGGCTGGTGGCTGACACTAGGTTATATGGGGGTCTGGAGCGCAGGCTGGCTGCTGTCGGCGGCGGGGATTTGCCGTGGTTGCTTGCGCAAGCGAGTGTTGCCGGTTTTTTCGCTGGCCGCGCATTTGACTTTCTTGCTGGGGCTCGCCGGTCTCACGCATGCATGTGAACCGGCGGCGTGTCTGACCGGCGCCTCTGTGTCGCTGGTGGCCTTTATTTTGGGCTATCCAGTCGGTTCGGAGCGTTTAGGACAATTATCACAACTGGCTCGCCTGTCCTCATCGGCGCGGTAGCCCTAGCTTTTGGCGAATCAACGGTAAGGCCGCGAGAGCGGCCTTTTCGCCTTCTAGAATTGCCGAGTGCTTGCGTTCAAATTCGGTCGAACCCATCGTGCCGACGGCCGGACGTAACACGACGTCGGCCCTGCTCAGCTCAGACTCGCCGATTTTTTGCCCCATGATGGTGAAGGTTTGTTCCAAAATCGAGAGTGTGCCATCGGGTTTGCCATTGTTGGCTTTGCTCGAAATATCCACCGCAATCACGATATCAGCACCTAAATCACGGGCCGCATCAACCGGCACCGGACTGACCAACCCGCCATCGACATAGCGGCGGCCTTGAATGAGCACCGGCTCAAACACCCCCGGGACGCTCGACGATGCGCGCACCGCTTGGCCGGTATTTCCGCGCTGAAAGATGACTTTACGGCCGCTGTCTAAATCAGTCGCAACGGCAGCAAAAGGACGTTTGAGCTTTTCGATCGGCCGTTTTTTGAGTTGCTGATTGACATAGTCTTCAAGCTTTTGGCCGCGAATTAAGCCGCCATTGCCAATCGAGAAATCCCGAAAACGGCTTTCATCAAGGGCAAAAGACAATTCTTGCAATTGCACGCCCGAATAGCCTGCGGCATAGAGTGCCCCAACCACACTGCCCGCGCTGGTGCCGGTGATGATGTCAGGGAAAATACCTTGCGCTTCTAAGATTTTAATCACACCCACATGGGCAAAACCCTTTGCTGCGCCGCCGCCCAAGGCCAGCCCCACGCGGGGTTTGCGGCGAGGCGTTGTGGGGGTGGGGTCGCTGGATTGCGGCAAGCTACCACAGGCGCTCAGGAGGGCGCTGGCGGCGAGTCCGAATAGAAATTGACGGCGTTGCATACAAGAGGGACTTTCATAAAATCAGGGTTAGGTTTTTGGGGCGCGTTTAAATTCAATCACTTGACGGCCATCAGCGAGTTTTTTAGAAGGCTTGTCAATGCGCCAAGCGTGGCCGTAGACGACTTCATAAGTGGCCGGTAAGCGGCCTTCGTGTCGTAGCGCCTCGTAGCGTGCTTCGACTTGTTTCCACGCGGTTTTGCCCATCAAGCCTTGGCGGCGGCCTTGGGTCGCATTGTGCGCACCAATCGCTTTGAGGTCGTGCATCACGCTTTTCACATCGTCGTAAGTGAGGACGATTTTTTCCATATCCATCACCGGCTCGGCAAATCCGGTGCGTACCAGCGCATCGCCAATATCGTGCATATCAATAAAGCGGTTGACGTGGGTATGCCCGTCCAAACCCGCAAAGGCATGGCGCAGTTCGCATAAGGTATCCGGCCCCAAAGTCGAAAACATCAGCAGTCCATTCGGTGCCAAGATGCGATGACATTCAGCCAAGGCCGCGTCGGGTGTGTTGAGCCACTGAATCGCCAAATTAGACCAAATCAAGTCGATACAGCCCGTTTGTAACGGCAAGCTTTCTAGATCGGCGCAAATCTGCGGCGGCGCGGTACGAGACAGCATGCGCTTGAGCCAGCCGGTGTTTTGCTGCTGTTTGGCGCGGGAAGCCAGCAACATGCTGTGCGCTAAATCGAGCTCAAGCACGCGGGCATCGGGATAGCGTCCGCGTAACATCGCCGACCCAAAGCCGGTGCCGCTGCCCGCATCCAAAACCAGTGCGGGTTGATGTTTGATGTAATCCAGCCGTTCGGCCATGCGTTGGCTGACTTCGCGCTGTAGAACAGCGGCAGCATCGTAGCGTTCGGCGGCGCGTTCAAAAGAGCGGCGAACGTGGGATTTTTCGTTATCAAAAATGGCGTCAGTCATGAAGTCTCTATCTGGGTAGGGCGCGCGCGCCGGATTTAATGGGCGAGTAAAAACCCACGAAGGGCGTCGATAAACTCGGCTTCATGTGACAAAAACGGCGCATGGGACGCCGCTTTAAATTCGGTCAGCGTTGCATTCGGGAATTGGCCTTGCATCCAGCGTGCCGCGCCAATGGGCGTCAGGGCATCGCGTTGGCCGTAGAGCAAGTGCACCGGACAATCAATTTGAGATAACACCGGCCGCAAATCTGCTTGTTCCAGTACAGCGAGCGCCGCGACCAATCCCGAGGGGCGGCCATGACTAAACAGCAGTTCGCGCAGAGCGGAGAGTGTGTCCCGCGCCGAGTCCGAACCCAGCGTTTGCAGGGCGAGAAAGCGGTTGAGTGTGGCTTCGAATTGCTGATCCAGCGATGCGCCGATCGCTTGTACGGCGGCTTGGGTTTGCGCGTAAGGCCAGTCTGGCTGTTGGATAAAGCACGGACTCGAGGCCACCAAACTCAGCGTGGATACGGTGTCGGGCGCTTGCCGCGCCCATTCCATTCCAAGCAGTCCGCCGAGTGACCAACCGACAACGTGAACCGGCAGCGGAAAAGCCGCGCTGAGTTGTGCGCCAAGCGCTTCTAGTGTGAAGGGGGTGGGCGACGGGCTATGGCCGTGACCGGGCAAATCCACACAATGCACGCAAAAATCGGCAGCGAGGGCCTGTGCGACCCGTTGCCACACGCCGCCATGCAAGCCCCAGCCGTGGAGTAAAACGACATCGGGGCCAGAGCCTTGGGTTTCGAAATAAAGCGGGTTATTCATGCGGTTCGGTCTTCGAGAAATGGAAAATTACACAGCTTGTGCGGCCTGATGTAGCGCGCTGATGAGCCGTGCAATGTGCTCGCTGCTGTGGCTCGCCGAGAGAGAAATCCGGAGTCGTGCGGTGCCATCGGGGACGGTCGGGGGGCGAATTGCAGGCACCCAGAGTCCTTGTTCGCGCAGAGCGCGGGCGATGGCAAGGGTCTGTGCATCATCGCCGATAATCAGTGCCTGAATGGGGGTGCGAGACGGAATCAGCGACCACGGCAAGTCGG
This sequence comes from uncultured Aquaspirillum sp., assembly GCA_964635875.1. GTDB lineage: Bacteria > Pseudomonadota > Gammaproteobacteria > Burkholderiales > Aquaspirillaceae > CAZWRK01. Next base: position 6,231 of record CAZWRK010000121.1, on the reverse strand, counting down.
CGCATCCGGCATGGAGCTGGGCAATGTGCTGGTTGAGCGTTTTACGGCGGATCGTATCGTGTTCGATGCAATTCAATGCCGTTTGTAGCGCAACGGCCAGGGCAGGTGGCGCGGCTGTGGTGTAAATCGCGGTGTGGGCGCGAGTGACTAGCCAGTCGATCAGCTGCTGATGTCCCGCCACAAAAGCCCCTGCAACGCCCGCGGCTTTGCCGAGAGTGGCCATGTAAATCAATCGGGGTGAATCCAAGCCAATCGCGCTGCCGTGGCCTTGATTGAGTACGCCAAATCCATGCGCATCATCGACATACAACCACGCGCGATTTTGCTCGGCGATTTCGAGTAGATCGGCGAGCGGGGCTTCGTCGCCATCCATGCTGTACACGGCATCGACGGCGATGAGTTTGGTGTGGCTGTTACAGGCTTTGAGTTGGGCGCGGAGTTGTTTGAGGTCGTTGTGATGAAAGCGCCGGAAGTCGGCGCGGGAGAGCTGGCAGGCATCGTTGAGCGAGGCGTGATTGAGGCGGTCGGCAAAGATGGCGTCGCTTCGGTCACACAGCGCGGGAATAACGCCCAGATTGGCAAGAAAGCCATCGCCAAAGAGCAGGGCTTTTTCGCGTTGTACAAAGGCGGCACAGGCACGTTCGAGGGCTTCGTGAGCGGCGCTGTGTCCGGTCACCAAGGCCGAAGCACCGCTGCCACAGCCCCATTGCTCGACGCCTTGTATCAAGGCCGCTTTGAGGCGTGGATCATTGGCGAGGCCGAGGTAGTCATTGCTGGCAAAACAAAGATAGTCGCGGCCATCAATGCGCGCTTCGACGCTCTGAGGGCTTTGCAGTATGACGCGCTGGCGGCGGCGGTGTTTTGCTTCGAGGGCGTCAAGCTGGGCGGGCAGAGCGTCGAAATCGGGCATGGTCAGTTATAGGTCAAAGAGGTCAAGGGTCGTGTGTGTCGCGTTGAGAAGCCGAATAATTTTGCCATCAAGCACAACTAATTGAGTGCCAGCGGGCTGTGGTGCCAGCTCGGCCATCAGCTCCGCAGAGAGCGGGCGGGCATAGAGTCGTAAATCTTTGGGAAGCACTTTGCCTTGCACCACTTTTTTCTGCCAGCCGTTTGGCAGCCCCTTGCCTTCTGCAACGCGTTTTTGGAGTCCGGGTGGCAGGTCGGTGGTGTTGATGGCCGTGGGTGTTTCAAACTCTTCCGGCCAAATTTTGGCATGCAGCGCGATGATTTCGCGTTCTTCCATGCTGATTTGGGACTGATATTTCGCAGGCAGCTCATCTGTCCAGCGTGCGCTGCTGCTGGCGCTCTCATGCGGACTGGCTTGATAAGATTTGTTATCCCGCGTCGTTTTCCCGCTCATCCGGTGCGGTTGCGGCTGGCTGGCAAACGCTAAGCTCGCTGAGAGCGCGAGAAGGGTGGCAAGAACAGTTTTCTGTTGCATTTATGTCTCCTTGCAGATCACCCCTTCTACGCCAATAGCGAACTTCGTGACGGCTTATAGGGGGCGAATATCGAGTTTTTCCATCAACACACGGTCGTGGTCTGCTTCGGGATTCCCTGTCGTGAGCAATTTTTCGCCGTAGAAGATGGAGTTTGCACCCGCCATAAAACAGAGGGCTTGCATGGCTTCGGGCATCTCGTGGCGACCGGCAGATAAGCGGACATAGCTCTTGGGCATGGTGATCCGTGCTACTGCTATAGTACGGACAAATTCTGTCCAATCAAGCGCTTGTGCATTTTCGAGTGGCGTTCCGTCCACTTTTACCAGTTGATTGATGGGTACCGACTCGGGTTGCGGGTCGAGATTCGCGAGTTGTGCAACCAGTCCGGCACGATCGCGGCGGGTTTCGTTCATACCGACAATGCCACCACAGCAGACGTTTAATCCGGCTTGGCGGACTTTGCCAAGGGTGTCGAGCCGGTCTTCATATTGGCGGGTTTGGATAATGTCGTTATATTTTTCTGGCGAGGTGTCCAAGTTGTGGTTGTAATAGTCGAGGCCCGCTTCTTTGAGTTGGTCGGCCTGATCTTCCTTGAGCAAGCCCAAGGTCGCACAGGTTTCCATGCCGAGTTCTTTGACCGCGCTGACCATTTCTTTGACTTTGTCTAAGTCGCGTTGTTTGGGGCCGCGCCATGCTGCGCCCATACAGAAGCGCGAAGCGCCGCGTTCTTTAGCAATTTTGGCGGCCGCGATCACGTCTTCAACGTCCATCAGTTTTTCTGCGGCAACACCACCATTATGGTGTGCGGATTGTGGGCAATATCCGCAGTCTTCTGGGCAGCCACCGGTCTTAATTGAGAGCAGTGTGGATAACTGAACTTTATTGGGGTCAAAGTGCTCACGATGGACGCTGGCTGCGCGATACACCAAGTCCATAAAAGGCGTTTCGAACAGTTTTTCGACGTCACACACCGACCAATGGCGCAGTGTTGAATGCGGCGTGGCAGGAGCTTGGAAAGTTAGGGGCGTGGAAGCATTCATAGGAGATTGGGCCGGTAGTTATTCGAGGGCGGTGGGTGATGAATGTGCCGCCACATCGTCGCGGCAGCTTGCGGAGAATCATCGTGGGCATGTGCGAGCTTGTCAAATCACAAGGTGATTCATTTTGAACAAGCGTCTTTTTTTTAAGCAATATTGTGCGTTGTGCGGCGTGGACGCCGGCGCGGATCCTTTTTGTGTGGGCTGTGTTCAGGCGCTGCCGTGGCGGCTTGGGCAATATTGCCCGCAGTGTGCACATCCGATCAGGCGAGATCAGCCGTGTTTGAAATGTGCGGATGTGCCTCCCATATTGGATGCACTCTATGCGGCGTGTGATTTTGAATGGCCTTTGTCGGCCCTCATTCATGCCTTTAAATATGGGCGGCGTGTGGAGTTGGCTAGTGTGATTGCATGGATCATGAAAAAAGGGTTGGTTGTGTCATTTTTACCGCAACCTGATGCGATCGTTGCGGTTCCGCTTGCGAAATCGCGCTTGCTTGAGCGAGGATTCAATCAGAGTCGGGAGCTTGCAAGTGATCTTGCTCGCCACTACCGCGTGGCGCTGTGGGATGATGCAGTGCAGCGTATTCGAGAAACCGCCCCTCAGGCGAGCTTGAACCGAGAAGCGCGCTTACTGAATTTGAGCGGTGCTTTTCGCGCCAATTCGCGTGTTGAAGGCCAAAATATCGTATTAATTGACGATGTTGCGACCACTGGCGCAACACTCTCTACGCTGGCTGAAAGCCTTAAGCAGCAAGGCGCAGCGCGTGTTGAGGGCTGGGTTTTGGCCCGTGCCTAAATGCGTACTGCTTGACTAACCCTTTGATAATCCGCAAAAATCGCGCCCTCTCTATATGTTTACTGTTGTCCTGTTCCAGCCGGAAATCCCGCCAAATACTGGCAATATCATTCGTTTATGCGCCAATTCCGGCTGTGAGTTGCATCTGGTCAAACCGCTTGGTTTTCCCCTCGAAGACGCCAAATTGCGTCGAGCGGGACTCGATTATCACGAGTATGCACGCATGGTCGTGCATGAAAATTGGGCGGATTGTTTACGAGAGCTGGAAGGCCGGCGCATCTTCGCGCTTAGCACAAAAGGCCAAGCCCGTCCTGACCAGACCGCGTTCCGTCCCGGTGATGTTTTTTTATTTGGGCCGGAAACCCGCGGGCTTCCCATTGAAATCTTAGATAGTTTGCCGCCTGAGCAAAAACTCCGGCTGCCGATGCGACCTGACAGTCGCAGTTTGAATCTATCCAACACTGTCGCCGTCATGGTTTATGAGGCTTGGCGACAGCAAGGTTTTGTAGGGGGAGCATAGCTGCTCTAGATTGACCGGATATCTCCGGTCATGGCGCGCCAGCATAAGGAACCGTGTTGATGAAACCCGTATCTCGATGGCTATGGCTCGTATGTATTAGTCTATTTTTAGCTGCCTGTTCGACCCCGCGCAGTCCGCACTCAAGTAGTCGGACCCCTTCGACCAAAACCGCTTCGACCAAGGGCGGTGGATACTACATGGACGATGGTCCAGCGGATTCTATCCCGGTCAATTTGGATGCCATCCCCGATGCCGTTCCAAAAAAAGAACCGCTGAATCGCTTTGCCAACCGGCCATACACGGCGTTAGGTCAAACCTATGTGCCTGAAGCCGCCGCCGATGGCTATGAAGCCCGTGGCGTGGCCTCGTGGTATGGCAAGAAATTCCACGGCAAAAAAACGTCCTCTGGCGAAGAGTACGACATGTTCTCCATGACGGGCGCTCATCCGACCTTACCGATACCGAGCTATGCCAAGGTCACTAATGTGCGCAATGGCAAATCGGTCGTGGTCAAAATTAACGACCGTGGACCTTTCCACAGTAGTCGCCTGATTGATCTGTCTTATGCTGCAGCGTACAAGCTTGGCTATGTCGACAATGGTAGCGCCGAAGTCGTGGTGCAACGTGTCTTCCCAGTGGATGGCGGCGGCGATACCATCAATGCCAATACCGACCTCGCGCTGAATCAGAACGATCGCTTGGATGATAACTTGCCGCGCATTCCCGTTGCCGCAGACGGCAGTGGCGTGTTCCTTCAATTGGGTGCCTTTGGCAGCCAAGAGAATGCCGAGTCGATGCGTGCGCGGATGGCTTCTCTAGCCGCCAACGAATCCATCGAAGGGCATCTTGAGATTATCAATCATGAAGGGCTCTTTAAGCTGCGCATGGGTCCATTTATCACGACCTCACGCGCACGCGATGTGGCGCAGCGTCTCAACATTCAGACTGTTGTGATGCGCTAGCGGCGTATTCTGTGTCAGCCTAAAAAAATAGGCGACCTGTTCTCAGGTCGCCTATTTTATTTTGATGCAGCGCTTTAACGGCTGCGCTTCAATGCTTCGACCAAATCTGGGGCCGGTTCAATCGGCTCTCCTGACATGGCTTCATTCAGCATACCGTCGAGCACGATGAGCGAGTCCGAACCCAGCTCACTAAAGATCATGCGTGGTTGACGCTGTAGCGCCTCGCTAAAGGCGGTTGCAAGATCTGCGATCGCCATTTCGCCGACAACCGCTGCGGCCTCTCCGAGCATATGCGTCAAGTTCACAATCCCCGCGCACACCTGTGGATTCGTCGCGGCGGCGCGCGAGCGGCTTAATTGGCCGAGAATTTCATTGGCTTTCGCAATAAATGCAGCTCGCTCAATGGCCGTCGCTGCGGACTCCTCGGTCCAATTATCCTCTTCATGCTCGCCCATATTGAGCACTGGCAAGTCTTCCACCGAAATCACCGTTGGCGCTGCGGCCGCAGTCGGCGCAGGTGTTGCAGGGGTAGGCGTTGCTGGTGCCGGCTCAGGCGTTGGCTCTGGTTCAGGCTGCGGCGTCGGGATTCCTTGACCATTTTCGCCGCTCAGCAAGGTTGCGGTATCGCTATTGAGCATATCCGACACGCCCGCCGGCAACTCAGGGAACAACGCCAAACCAATGCTGAGGCTATCAATTGCCCGTGCAGTGGCTTTTGCTTCCCATGGCGTCGGGCCGGATACCGGCAGATTATCGGCTCGCCGTCCTAGCGCATGAATCAGCAAGGCAATTGAAGGACAGTTGAGATCAGGCGCATCTTGTTCCAGCACCCGCAACGCCTCGCGGAATAGGCCAAAGTGTGATGTGCTACCCTCAACCAGTTTTTCCCAATTTGAGCGCAGCGCCGCGACCAAAGTCCGCATCACGACAAGGCGCGGATAGGCTTGATCCACTGATTTTGGCGGCACAATGCTGCTGCTACCAACATCTTTAACTGACAAAATCGCCGACCCATTGCGTGCGGCTTCTGCCAATGTGTTGTGTGGTGCTGGTGGCACAGTAGGCGCAGGTGCCTCTGGCGTAATTTCTTCAACGGCTTCGGCCTGAGTGACCTCTTCCTCTGTTGCTAAAGCAGGCTCAGGTACCGACTCAGGCTCAGGTGTGGTCAACAGTGGGACGTGTTCACTCAAATCGCCCATTCCATCGCCACCCAACGCGCCCTCAGGCTCATCCCATCCGCTATGTGCTTGCGCGAGGTGGTCGGTCGCTTCCATTGCGGCGGCGGTTTCGGCTGCTGCAACCGGCTCGGTTTCCGGCAAGTCCAACAGTGGAATATCGAGTTCGGGCAGATCGGCGGCGCTGAGCGGCGGCAGATTAGCGTCGAGCTCGGCCATTGGGTCGAGTACAGGTTCGTCGACTGCACTGAAGGTCTCAGCGACGGGTTCTGTCGTTGCTGGGGCTTCTGTTGCAG
>CAZWRK010000120.1:5603-12494 GCA_964635875.1 uncultured Aquaspirillum sp. | reverse complement strand
GCTGGCCTCCTTAGGTCAGCGATCATTATAAGCAAGCCGTCAAACAGCGGCCTATCACGCCACGGCCGACGATTTAGACATTGGCCGCGATGATCCGTGGACGGAAGACGCCACGCCCGTCACGCTCACCAAGCCTGAAGCACGACCGACACCGCCTGCCCCCGCGCCGGAGCCAGTCGTTGCGCCCGAGCCTCTCGCGATCAAAGAGCCGATCCGCGCGGATGCGAGACCTTCTGAGAATAAACGGGTCGAACCATCATTTGCCTCGGCCTTGCAAGACGCCATGACGCCCGTTGCCCCGCAAGAACGCATCAGTGTGTTAGATGATGAAGACGACGGCGTGATTCCAAAAATCAGTCCGCAGGCCGCAGCGGCCAAAGTCGAAGCCACGCCACCAGAGAAAACCGAGCCTGAAGCCAAGGCAGGGGGGTTGTTCGACCGTGTCTTAAACACGAAAAAAGACATCGTCGATAAGATACGTGGCAACGATGAACTCACGGCGGCCCAAGAAGAATACCAAGACGAAAACTACCAAGCGCCGCCGCCGCTCCCGCCTCGACCAGGTGTGGCATGGGGCTGGGTGGTGGCATCGGTCATGGCGACATGTGTGCTATTAGGACAACTGGCCTATCAGTACCGCACAGAGATCGGGTCACAAGTCCCCGGCGCACGCAGTGTCTTTAAATCGATTTGCGAAAATGCCGGATGTAGCGTGCCACTTCCGACCAAATCGGAGCACTTACGCACCGAGTGGTCAGAGCTGACATTTGTGCCGGATCATCCAAATTTGATCCAGCTCTCAGCGACGCTGCGCAACCAAGCACCGTATCCGCAAGCATATCCGCACTTAGAACTGAGCCTTAAAGACGGCGAAGAGCACTTGCTTGCGCGCCGAGTCTTTACCGCGACCGACTACCTCAGCAAGGAAGATCTGGCGCTGGGGCAATTTAACGCCAACAGCGAAGTAAAAGTCTTTATGCAACTGGATCTTGGTCAGCTCAAATCCTCTGGCTATAGCCTGCTGTGGTTCTACCCGTCCTAAGCAAGGCGCTTCAGCAACATGCATAAAAAAGGGAGGCCACGGCCTCCCTTTTTGCGTCACACACCGAGCGCTTACAACGGTTCGGGGTAATGCTCTGTTTTGGGTGCACGCTCCAACAAGCTACGTACAATCGAATCAGCGGGGGCGGCTTCGTACAGCAACGCATACGTTGCCGCGACAATCGGCATCTCGACACCGAGCGCCAACGCACGCAAATGCACCTCTCGAGTGGTCGACACCCCTTCAGCAACATGGCCTAATCCGGCCAAAATCGCCGGTAGCGACTCGCCCCGCGCCAAAGCTTGGCCGACGCGACGATTGCGCGACAAATCACCTGTCGCTGTCAAAATCAAGTCACCAATGCCCGCTAAACCGGATAAAGTCTGCGCCCGCCCGCCCAATGCCTCAGCAAAACGGGCGGTTTCGGCAAGACCACGGGTGAGCAAGGCGGCACGCGCATTCATGCCAAACCCCAGACCATCCGAGACCCCTGCAGCAATCGCAATCGTATTTTTGATCGCGCCGCCGACCTCCACGCCGACTAAATCATCATCCGCGTACAAGCGCAAATGCGGGATGTGCAGCATTTTGGCAAGGAGACGCGCGTTTTCTAACGAGTCCGCTGCCAAGGTCAACGCAGCGGGCAAATCTGCCGCCACCTCTTTCGCAAAACTTGGCCCCGTCAGCGCGCCAGAGACTGGCAAATCAGGCCATGCCTGTGCCATCACTTGATGCGGCAGCAAGCCGGTTCCCGCTTCTAGGCCTTTGCAGGCCCATAGCACGGGACACGGCGAGGCCTCGCGGCAGGCCCGCACCGCCGTGACGGTTGAGCGCAAACCCGCAATCGGGGTGACGATCAAAATTACGTCCGCTGGTGCGACGGTGGCAGCCAGATCGGTGCTCAGTTGCAAGGCGCTCGGAAATGGCAAACCGGCAAGATAGCGCGCATTTTCTCGTGCGCTATCCATTGCCGCGATCGCTGCCGCATCACGTCCCCATAAGGTGACCTGAAAAGCAGGGTGGCGCGCATAGGCAATCGCCAACGCGCTCCCCCACGCGCCCGCCCCTAACACGGCAATCTTCATGCCTCTCTCCCGACACGCCCGCGTGACAAACGGCTGAATCGTTGAATAGTGAAACGATTAGGCTTCATTCGCTTGTTCGAGCTGCTGTGCATACAGCGCGTCAAAGTTGATCGGTGCCAACAAGACCGGCGGGAAGCCCGCGCGAGTCACCACGTCGGACACGGTTTCACGCAAGTACGGGAACAGAATGTTCGGGCAGGCCACGCCCAGAATCGGTTGCATTTCGTCTTCTGGGATATGGCGAATCTGGAAAATACCGGCTTGAGCGGCTTCAATCAAAAACAGCACTTTGCCGTCAGCCAGTTTTGAAGTCACGGTCACGATGACGGAACATTCAAAAATACCTTCTTCGATTTGCTGGGCTTCGGTGTGCAGCTGCAAATCAACCTCGGGCGTTTCACGCTCTAAGAAAGCTTGCGGGGCATGCGGGATTTCGAGAGACAGGCCTTTTACGTAGATTTTTTCGATCGAGAAGGCGGGTTGTTGTTGTTCGCTCATGAAAGGCAACTTTCTGCGGGATAAAGGCCCCGCGTCATTAAAGGTTATTGGGGCGAGAAATCATCGCATGAAACGACGTTGACTGCACCCCGCTTCAGCCAAAAGCTAGCTCGCCAGCAAGGCATCAAGCTTGCCAGCACGTTCCAGCGCGGACAAATCATCAAAGCCACCAACGTGGACATCGCCCACAAAAATCTGCGGAACGGTGCGGCGGCCAGTGATGTTCATCATCTGTTCACGGGCTTGCGGGTCGAGGTCGACACGAATTTTTTCAATATCGTTCACGCCCTTGCGTAGCAGCAGCTGCTCGGCCATCTGACAGAAAGGACAGACCGCAGTGGTATACATGGTGACGCGATTCGCAGATGAAGACATGATTCAACTCCTATGGGGCGACATGCGCCGAAATAAAAATCGCGAAATTAACGCTGCACAGAAGCCGCCAAGCCACTGATCAACGCATCAAAACGCGCGAGCGATTCAGGGTGGCGACTCTGCAAGAAAGCCACCAACACATGGCGACGACCGTCTTTTCCTTCAAGGTATCCGGCTAAAGCGCGCACATCCGACAGCGAACCAGTTTTAAAGCGCCCTAGCACCTGACCATCTTTAAAACGGCGCTCTAAGGTCCCGTCGACGCCTGCAATCGGCAACGATGCCTGCAGTTCAGGCCCGATTGTGGAGCGATCCGCCTCCAATAGCATCTGCCCCAACTGTCGTGGCGAGAGCTTTTCAAGGCGTGATAGCCCCGCACCATTTTCCATCGACAATGCACCGGCTTCAATGTGATGCTTTTTCAGCCATGTTTTCACCACTTCACACGCATCTAAGAAGGTGTAGCCGGTTTTGGGGTTGGCCATGCCGATGGTTAAAAACAACGCCCGCGCCATTGCGTTATTACTGTATTTATTCGTCGCATACACAGTCTCGGTCAGCGAACGCGAACGATGGCTCGCTAACTCAACCGCCTGTGGTGGCACCACACCGCGCCGCGCCTGCCCACGCCACTCGCCCCCAGCTGCGCGCCAGAGTTGACCAAACAAAGCAGCTTGGTAGCGATCATGATCGAGGACCGGAATATAAAGCGTTTTGCCATCGCAATCTGCAGGTAAGGTGCCACTGAGGGTAATGGTCTGCCCTGCGACGACTTTAGTCTGAATATGATCACGCACGCTGCGACCACACAAACCCTTGCCTATTTTGATGCGATTTTCGAGCGTCACTTCTGGCAATGCAGGCTCGGCCTTGAGCTGTACCCGTCCAGATTGCGTGAGAAATTGCACCGAGATTAAACGCTGATTGACCATCAGCGGATCGGGTTCCACTTGGTACGGGCGCGGCCCTTCGTCTTCGCGTTCGCTGCTGCTGCCGGTGCCATTCCATGCCGATTTATCCAGCACCAAATCACCTTCAATCACCCGAATCCCACGCGCACGCAGCATTTTGACCATCTCGGCCAAGTCGTTGTGATCCAGATACGGGTCGCCATTGCCGCGCCAGTACAACGGTCCGGTTAACACCTCCCCCGAGGGCACTTTGTCTGCCAGCCAAGAGGTTTGCCAACGCCAATCGGGGCCAAGCAACTCCAAGGCGGCATAACTCGTCACCAGCTTAAACGTCGAGGCCGCCAAACGCGGCGTATCAGCCGCCACTTCAATGCTCGGGCCATCACCATCCACCGGCGTGACCCACGCCGAAAAACGATCCCCTTCTAATAAACCTGTCGGCTGCCATGCCCACACCGGCAGCACCCATGCCAACAATAATACGGGCCAATATCGCTTACATTTTTTCAGTAACACTTACATCTCCAGCGGATCTATATCGAGCATATAACGCACCTGCTGCCGCGCAAAAGGTTTGGCGAGTTGGGGTAATTGACTCTGTAAGCCTTGCAAAACATGGCGCAGTGGCACCCGTTTTTCCGACTCAAAAATTAACTGCGCCCGTTCTCGGCCGGCCAGGCGCGGCATCGCCGCCGCAACCGGCCCCAAGCATAATACGCCACGGGGCATCTCCAGATGTTGGCGAACGTACGATAAAAATTCGAGCACCGCGCCGCGATCTTCGGCCTCGGCGCGCAACAAGGTTTGGTACGAAAAAGGCGGCAGACCAATCAGGCGGCGCTCGTCTAAAAGGTGCTGACAATAGCCATCAAAATCATGCCGCATCAAAGCTTGATACAGCGGGTCTTCCGGCAACTGCGTTTGCACCCACACCTGACCGGCAATCTCCGCCCGCCCTGCGCGACCGGCCACTTGGGTCAACTCGGAAAAGAGGCGCTCAGAAGCGCGAAAGTCGGCGCTATATAAACCGCCGTCAGCATTCAACACGGCGACCAAAGACAAAGAGGGAAAATCATGTCCTTTGGCGAGCATTTGCGTCCCGACCAAAATATCAATTTCGCGGGCATGTACTTGGGCATACAAGGCCGCCCATGCCTCGCGCCGACTCACGGTATCACGGTCAATACGGGCAATTCGTGCATCAGGAAAATGGTGCGCCAACGTCTCTTCGACCCGCTGGGTACCTTGCCCCAAAGGCTTCAGGTCGGGATTGCCGCAGCTTGGGCAGGCGATGGGAATGGGTTCTTGATGAGCGCAGTGGTGGCAATCTAGCGTGCGGCTAGACAGATGCAACACCAAACGCGCAGCACAATCGGAACAGGCTGCCATCCAGCCGCAATCGGCACACAGTAAAACCGGAGAGTATCCGCGCCGATTGAGATACACCAAGCTGGTTTCACCCGCCGCCAAACACCCCTGCAATGCCGCCAACACCGGCTCAGACAGCCCATCTCGTGGCGGCTGATGGCGAACATCAACCAAATGAATCACCGGCAGACTTGCGCCGGTTGCGCGTTGAGAGAGGCGAATCCGCCGGTAACGGCCCGCTTCTACATTGGCGAGCGTTTCGAGACTTGGTGTCGCCGAACCCAAAATAATCGGCACTTGGCTTTGTTTGGCCCGCCAGATGGCTAAATCACGCGCGGAATAGCGCAGGCCGTCTTGTTGCTTAAACGAATGGTCATGCTCTTCATCAACGATGATGAGGCCGAGATCAGGCAAGGGGGTAAATACCGCCAAACGCGTGCCGAGAACTAAGCGGGCGCGGCCTTGCCACGCGGACAGCCACGCTTGCGCGCGGGCTTGTTCGGGAATGTGGCTATGTAAGAGGGCTAATGGCGTTTCAGGGAAACGCGCCCGAAACCGCGCCTCAAGCTGCGGAGTCAAGTTAATTTCGGGAATGAGCACCAGCACCTGCCGACCTTCGGCCAAGGCTTGGGCAATGCGGCGCAAATAAACTTCCGTTTTGCCGCTGCCGGTCACACCGTGTAAGACGGTAACGGCAAAATCACGGCCATCGAGCTGTTGTAGTGCCGCCTGTTGCTCGGCGGTTAACGCGGGCACCGGCCCTTGCTTGAGCGCGGTAGCACACGGCTCAGGCGTGAACGCCTCGACCCAGCCTTGCGCACACCAGTCATCTAGCAAGCGCGTCATGCCGCTCCCCAAGGCGCGAATGGTGTCTCGCGAGGGGCGCTCTTGCACAAGGCAATCTCGCAAAATTTGCTGACGATGCGCGCGGCGACTCGGCACGCAGGCCTGCTGACCAAGTTCGCTGAGGCGATAGTGCTGAATATCGGGCAAAGCAATCGTGCGCGGCTGTCGCAAAGCAGGCGGCAAGGCCGTGAATAGGCTTTGCCCAAGCGGGTGGCAGTAGTAGTCGGCGGCAAAGGCGATCAGCGCGAGCCAATCGGCAGGCAGCGGGTCGGGGGTGTCCAGCACCTGAAAGACCGGTTTCAGGGGCCGATCAGGTGGGGTGTCGATCAAAGCGACCACCACCCCACAAAGGCGACGCGGCCCAAACGGAACCCACACTCGCTGCCCAACCGCCACCGGCGGCGGGGCGAGGTAGTCAAACTCGCGTGCAAGCGGAACGTCTAATGCGACACGAACCGTCAACATCGCGGCGAGCGCGTCGGGCATGGGCATTACAGGTGATAAGGACGGCTGAGACGATGTACGGCTTCGACCAAAGCGGCCGCGTGCTCGGGCGGCACCCACTGACCAATGCCATGCCCTAAGTTAAAGACGTGTCCCGAACCTTGTCCATAGCCTTCAAGGATACGCGCCACTTCTTGTTCGATCGCTTCGGGGCGAGCATAGAGCGCATTCGGATCGAGGTTGCCTTGGAGCGCAACACGATCACCGACGCGGCGACGCGCCTGCGCAATATCGCAGGTCCAGTCGAGGCCTAAGGCATCAG
>CAZWRK010000120.1:0-5503 GCA_964635875.1 uncultured Aquaspirillum sp. | reverse complement strand
ACGCGGCGACGCGCCTGCGCAATATCGCAGGTCCAGTCGAGGCCTAAGGCATCAGCACCAATGTCGGCGATGGTTTCGAGCCATTGGCCGCCATTTTTTGTAAAGACAATCACCGGCACTTGGCGGCCTTCAGCTTCGCGGGTCAAGCCTGCGATAATCCGCTGCATATACGCCAAAGAGAAGGTTTGATAAGCCGGTGTCGACAACGCGCCGCCCCATGTGTCAAAAATTTGCACGGCTTGAGCACCGGCAGCAATTTGCGCGTTGAGGTAGTCAATAACGGTGTCAGCGGTCACAGACAAAATGTGATGCAGTAGATCAGGGCGATCGTAGAGCATCGCTTTAATGTGGCGGAAGTCGCTCGAGCCTTGGCCTTCGATCATGTAGCACGCCAAAGTAAAGGGGCTACCCGAAAAACCGATCAGCGGAACGCGCCCATCTAACGCACGGCGAATGCTAGAAACCGCATCCGTCACGTAACGCAGTTCAGTACCCACATCGGGCTTGGACAAAGCAAGAATATCGGCCTCTTGACGGAGAGGACGTTCAAATTTCGGTCCTTCGCCTTCGGCAAAATACAGCCCCAACCCCATCGCATCGGGAATGGTCAAAATATCCGAAAACAGAATCGCCGCATCCAGCGGAAAACGGTCGAGCGGTTGCAGCGTCACTTCGGTCGCCATGTCGGGCGATTTGCATAAATTCAGAAAATTTCCCGCCCGTGCGCGTGTTGCCCGATACTCAGGCAAATAGCGGCCGGCTTGGCGCATCATCCAAATGGGGGTGTATTCAACGGGCTGCTTGAGCAGCGCACGCAAGAACGTATCATTGATTAGCGGCTTCATAAATTCAGATCACCAAGAGGAAAATGGGCCTAATTATACGGGCAGAACCGAACACAACTTCGATCTTGGGCTGTCAAAGATGAAAAATCTGTCGATAATGATTAGAAGACTCGCCAAACGCTGTGCAAGTTATATATAAATGTTTCATCATGCGCCGCGGGTACGGGCACAACATTATTCAGAACACGCTAAACGTGCACGATGATAAAAAAGCAAAAAAGGGATACAAGATGAATTTTCCGGGTGTGACGCTTGAAGAAAATGAGCACCATGAGCTGATCTTGCAATACAAGCCAACCGAAGAAGCCATCGTTGCTGATGCCGTCAGCTTGCGCAACTGGATTGATGCCCAAGGTTTTCATGATCTTTTGATTGATGACATGGCGCTGCGCCGTGTCACCCAAGAAATGACCCAAGGTGGCACCTCGTTTTCAAAAATTATCGGTCGCCGCCTTGATGCTAATTACGATGTCACTATTTTGCCAGACCGACTCACGGCCTATATCACTATCAAGCCAGCTTACGGCGGCTTGCCCGCCTCAAAAGAGGGTGCTCGAGCGGCGCTGACGCAAGCGGGCGTCTGTTTTGGCATCCAAGATGAAGCACTCGAAGAGGCCCTTGGCGAGAAGATCGGCCAACAAATTATTGTTGCAAAAGGAGTTGCGCCCGAACCGAGCATTGACGGGCGTCTCGAAACGCTGATCACAGTCAACCGCCAACGCCACCCGAAAATTGATCAATTTGGTATGGTCGATTTTCGTGATCTCGGAGAAATCCCTACGGTCAACGCGGGACAAGCGCTGATGCGCAGACACCCTCCCGAGCAAGGCCGCCCAGGACGAAATGTACTCAACGAGGAAATTCCCTCGCCCCCAGGCAAAGAGGTTCGTTTTGGCATGCGGATGCAAGGCGTCACAGCAGATGCAAGCGACCCGAATGTTTTGGTTTCTAGTTCAGCAGGGCTGCCCGTGTTATTGAGTGATGGAATTTCCATCGAACCGACGCTCAAACTCGACAATATCGACTTAAACAGCGGCAATATTGATTTTGTAGGTAGCGTGTTCGTGCATGGTGATATTCGGTCAGGCATGCAAGTGAAGGTTGGCGGAGATTTAACCGTCGAAGGAACCATCGAAGCCGCTGAAATTGAAACGGGGGGCGACGTGATTGCCAAAGGCGGTATCGTTGGTCACACGGCTCAAAATCGAGAATCGGATGCCCGTGCAGAAACCGCGAGAATCCATGCCAAAGGCAGTGTGAGAGCGCGCTATATCGAGAATGCGATTATCTCAGCAGAACATGCCGTATTCGTCGAAGAAACGATTGTTCAGTCCGACATTATGGCGCTAGCGACTATTGAAGTCGGCCGCAAAGGCAGCAAAAAAGGCCACATATTAGGCGGCTTTATCCGCGCGACGCTGGGTGTGACAGCGGACTTTATCGGTGGTCCAGGTAGTGGACAAACGAGGGTGTTTGTCGGCTTTAACCCGCTTTTGCAACGGGCATTCGATGAACAGAAGCATGCGCTAACGGCCAAATTAAAAGAGCACGCAGACATTTCAAAAATCATTAAATTACTTGCAAATCAACCCGAAAAAATCGACATGCTCAAAAGAGCGCGTAATAGCATGCGCAAAATTTCTGAAGAAATTAATGAAATTTTGGAACATGAAAAACAGCTCAAATACGAAATGGAATTTGCCGACCACGCCGAAGTCATTGTGATGGAAAGTGTCTTTTCTGGCAGCATGATTGCGATTGGTAAAAAATCGTTTTATGTCGCAGAAGATATGGGGCGCGGGGTATTTAGCTTAGAGGCGGGCGCAGTCACGTATGGCTCGAAAAGCAATGCGGCGGCCAAGCAGGCAGCCAAGCAATAAATCAGCCCCCTCAGTCAGTAAAAAGGCACGCACTTTTCGGGCGTGCCTTTTGTTTTAAGCGCGGCTCATTACTAATCGATTAAATATCGGCCTCGACTTCGTTGCCACGTGCCTCCATCCACTGCCGACGGCTCGCAGCCTCGCCTTTCCCCATCAGCATGGTAAACATTGCTTGAGTATCATCTTGTGCATTGGGACGGATCTGAACACGAGCCAAGCGGCGGGTGTCGGGATTTAACGTCGTATCTCGTAGCTGCTCGGGGTTCATCTCGCCCAAGCCTTTAAAGCGACTAATTGACCAGCTATCTTCTTTGACTTTTTCGCCACGTAAGCGGTCGAGAATGTGCGTAAGCTCGACTTCATCCAGCGCATATAATTTACGCGGTGGGCGGTTCTTGCCTTGTCCCGGAACATCGATGCGGAACAGTGGCGGCTGCGCGATGTAAATATGGCCAGCGCGGATGAGTGCGGGAAAATGGCGATAAAACAAGGTCAACAATAGTACTTGGATATGCGAACCATCCACGTCAGCATCAGACATGATCGCAATTTTTCCATAACGCAATCCCGATAGGTCGGGCTGGTCTTCTTCGGTATGCGGGTCGACGCCAATCGCAACCGCCATATCATGAATTTCATTATTCATGAAGAGTTGGTCACGGTGTGTTTCCCAACTATTCAGCACTTTTCCGCGTAACGGCAAGATGGCTTGGAATTCTTTGTCGCGCGCCAGTTTGGCCGACCCCCCTGCAGAGTCCCCTTCGACTAAAAACAGCTCATTGCGGCTGATGTCTTCACTCTCACAGTCTGTCAGCTTGCCGGGTAAGACGGCGACGCCTGAGCTTTTTTTCTTTTCGACACGCTTTGCAGAACGCAAGCGGCTTTGTGCCTGACGAATCGCAAGTTCTGCAATTTTTTTGGCATCATCAACGTGCTGATTTAGCCATAGCTCTAGCGGGTCGCGAATCAAAGAAGCGATGAGTTTAACGGCGTCTCGGTTGTTTAGTTTCTCTTTAGTTTGCCCTTGGAATTGAGGATCCAACAAACGTGCAGATAATACAAAGCGAATCCGGCTCCAGACATCTTCTGCCGCGAGTTTGACACCGCGCGGTAAGAGAGCATGATGCTCAATAAAGCTTTTCACGGCTTCAAAAATGCCTGTTCGTAGCCCCGCTTCGTGCGTGCCACCGGAGGGTGTCGGAATCAAGTTAACGTAGCTTTCTCCGCCGGAACCTTCTTCAAACCATGCCATCGCCCATGAACAGCCTTCGCCCTGACTGAATTGGTCATGTCCTGCGGCAATGTAATTTTCACCCGCAAATACGGGGGCGACAGGCTCATCGCCGTTGAATAGTTCTTGTAGATAACTGGATAGGCCTTGTGGATATTTCCAGCTTTTGACTTCGGGTTCAGCATTGGTTTTTTCTAGCGTGAGGCTCACTTCGACGCCAGGCAGTAACACAGCTTTGGCGCGCAATAAGCGCTCTAGCTCAAGGAGGGAATAACGCGGGCTTTCGAAGTAGCGTGGGTCAGGCCAAACCCGAATAGAGGTCCCAGAAATGCGCGCAGGGCATTGGCCGACTTGATGCAATGGCTCGACCACATCGCCGCCGGAAAAGACGATGCGCCAAACACCGCCTTCACGACGCACTTCGACTTCGAGGCGCGTTGAAAGCGCGTTAGTCACGGAAACGCCCACGCCATGCAAACCACCAGAAAAAGCGTAAGCGCCACCGTCTTTTTTATTGAACTTACCACCTGCGTGCAGACGGGTGAAAACGAGCTCAACAACAGGAACATTTTCTTTGGGGTGCAATCCAACCGGAATGCCGCGCCCATCGTCTTCAATGGAAAGCGAACCATCGGTATGCACACACACAGCGATTCGTTTCGCAAAACCACCTAAGGCCTCGTCCGCAGCATTATCAATGACTTCTTGGCAGATGTGCGTAGGGTCGGTTGTTCGAGTGTACATGCCAGGACGTTCTTTGACGGGCTCGAGCCCTTCTAGTACGCGGATGGAGGATTCGTCATAACGGGTATTCGACATAGTTCGGGCTGACTCAAGGGACTAACGTCCATAAACAATAGAGAAAGCCAGCTCAACGCTGGCTTAAAAAGTCACGATAAATGTATCCGGGGCGCTATACAGCGTCATCTTCGTCATTTGCAACAAAGCGAGGCTCGACACCTTTAAGGTACCGAGAGAGTTCGGTTAAAGCGTGGTCGTAGACTTCACGTTTGAACTCAATCACAGACCCAAGTGGCGCCCAGTAGCGATTCCAGCGCCAAGCATCAAACTCGGGATGACTGGTCGCCCGCAAGCATACATCAGAATCTCGGCCAACAAGGCGCAAAAGAAACCAAATTTGTTTTTGGCCTCGGTAGCTTCCTCTCCACTCGCGTCGCACCCATTGAGTCGGCACGTCGTAGCGCAGCCAGTCTCGAGTACGGCCTAAAATTTTAACGTGGTGAGGACTTAACCCAACCTCTTCCATTAATTCCCGATACATGGCGGCCTCTGGGCTCTCTCCAGGCTTGATTCCCCCTTGGGGGAATTGCCAAGAATGCTCCCGAACGCGTTTTCCCCAAAACACTTGGTTGTGAGAATTACACAGTATGATGCCGACATTGGGTCGGTAACCGTCCCGATCCAACATGGATAAACCTTGCTAATTTAATTAGACCGAAGAGGATTGTTTCACAATTCGGGATTCGGTGCAAAATAGAGAGGAAACAAGATTGCTATAAAAGATTTTAATTTTGGGCGTATAAAAC
>CAZWRK010000119.1:0-12594 GCA_964635875.1 uncultured Aquaspirillum sp. | reverse complement strand
CGTTTAACTTTCCGGCAATGATTCCGCTGTGGATGTTCCCGATGGCGATTGCGACCGGCAATACGTTCGTGCTCAAGCCTTCCGAGCAAGACCCACTGGTCACGATGAAGCTGGTCAAATTGGCGCTCGAAGCAGGCGTTCCGGCTGGCGTGTTGAACGTCGTGCATGGCGCGGTTGATGTGGTCAATGGCCTATGCGATCACCCCGATATCAAGGCGATTTCTTTCGTCGGCTCGACCCATGTCGGCACTCACGTTTACAACCGTGCCAGCCTAAACGGCAAGCGCGTTCAATGCATGATGGGCGCGAAGAATCACGCGATTGTCCTCCCCGATGCCAATAAAGAACAAACCTTGAACCAACTCGCGGGCGCGGCTTTTGGTGCGGCCGGTCAGCGTTGCATGGCCTTGCCGGTCACGATTCTGGTCGGTGAAGCGCGGAATTGGGTGCCGGAAATCGTTGCACGCGCAAAATCTTTAAAAGTCGGCGCAGGCAAAGACAATCTGGACCTTGGCCCGCTGATTTCTCGCAGCGCGCATGCCCGTGTATCCGGTCTGATTGCCAAAGGCGTGGAGCAAGGCGCGAAGCTGGAATTGGATGGTCGTGAAGTGGAAGTCGAAGGCTGCCCCGACGGCAACTTCGTCGGCCCGACTATTTTCAGCGGCGTGAAGCCCGGCATGGCGATTTACGATCAAGAGATCTTCGGGCCGGTGATGTGCCTGATGGAAGCGGACTCTTTGGATGAGGCGATTGAGATCATCAACGCTAACCCGAATGGTAACGGTACCGCGCTCTTCACCCAGTCTGGCGCGGCGGCGCGGAAGTTCCAAGAGGATATCGACGTCGGCCAAGTGGGGATCAATGTGCCGATTCCAGTGCCGGTACCTCTGTTTAGCTTTACCGGCTCGCGGGGATCGAAATTGGGTGACTTAGGCCCGTACGGTAAGCAAGTGGTGATGTTCTACACCCAAACCAAAACCGTGACGCAGCGCTGGTTTGATGATCCTGCCGCGACCGGCGACAAGGTCAATACCACCATTAGCCTGAAATAAATCGTATCAATGTGGAGTGGGGCTTGCCGCCCCCTCTACGGCTGTTTTTGCGTAAGGATGCCGTAATGGATTTTTCTCTTAATGAAGACCAGCGCGCTTTTCAAGAGAGCGCTCGCGATTTTGCGACCCACGAGCTGGCCCCCTTTGCGGCAGAGTGGGACGAAAAAGAATTTTTCCCCATCGACACCATTAAAAAAGCCGGTGAACTGGGCTTTTGTGGCTTGTACATTGCCGAAGAGCATGGGGGGTTAGGGCTGAAGCGCCTTGATGCCGCCATTATTTTTGAAGAGCTGGCTGCCGGTTGTACATCAACCACCGCCTACCTGACGATTCACAATATGGTCAGCTGGATGTTGACCTCGTTTGGCTTGCCCGAACTCGTGGCGCACTGGGGGCCATTGCTCGCCTCGGGCGAGAAGTTGGGCAGCTATTGTTTGACCGAGCCGGGGGCGGGTTCGGATGCCGCTTCACTCAAAACACGCGCCGAGAAAAAGGGCGATGTGTACATCCTGAATGGCTCGAAGATGTTTATTTCGGGCGCAGGTTCGACCGATATGCTGTTGGTGATGGCGCGGACCGGCGAAGCAGGGCCAAAAGGCATTTCTGCGTTTGCGGTACCCGCCGACACGGCAGGGATTAGCTACGGCAAAAATGAACACAAAATGGGCTGGAAATGCCAGCCTACCCGCACGGTGACATTCGATAATGTCGAAGTGCCTGCAGCGAATTTGCTCGGCCAAGAAGGGCAGGGCTTTACCTTTGCCATGAAAGGGCTGGATGGTGGGCGGATCAATATTGCGACCTGCTCTATCGGCACCGCCCAAGCCGCGCTGCAGCGCGCTCAAGCGTATTTACACGAACGCAAACAATTTGGCCGTGAACTGGCCGACTTCCAAGCGCTGCAATTCAAGCTCGCGGATATGGTGACCGAGCTGGTCGCTGCCCGACAAATGGTGCGTTTGGCGGCATGGAAGCTAGATCATGCCAGCCCCGATGCCACGACCTATTGCGCGATGGCGAAGCGTTTCGCGACTGATGTCGGTTTCAAAGTCACGAATGATGCGCTTCAGCTCCACGGTGGCTATGGCTACATCAAAGAATACCCCCTAGAACGCTACGTTCGCGATAACCGTGTCCACCAAATTTTGGAAGGCACGAACGAAATTATGCGGGTGATTATTGCCCGTCATGCGCTCAAAGAAGGCGCGATTGAGGAGCTACGTTAATGACACATTACCCCCACTTAGTGCTTGAAAAACAAGGTCATACTGCGTTGGTGACTTTGCAAAATCCGCCTGCAAATACGTGGAATCGTGACAGCCTGACGGCGCTGCCCGCCTTATTGAAAGAACTGGCGGAAGATTCGGATATTTATGCTTTGGTGTTGTGTGGCGATGGTGAAAAATTCTTCTCCGCGGGGGCTGATTTAAACCTGTTTGCTGATGGCGACCGCGCAGTGGCGCGGGAAATGGCGAGTTTATTTGGACGCGCTTTTGAAGCCCTATCCGCATTCCGTGGCGTCACGATTGCCGCGATTAACGGCTACGCGATGGGTGGTGGCTTGGAAGTCGCCTTGGCCTGCGATATCCGCATTGCTGAAGAACAGGCGCAAATGGCCCTGCCGGAAGCGGCGGTAGGTTTGTTACCGTGCGCGGGAGGTACCCAAAATCTACCGTGGTTGGTGGGCGAAGGCTGGGCCAAACGGATGATTTTATGCGGCGAGCGCATTACCGCCGAGACCGCAGAAAAAATTGGCCTGATTGAAGAGCGTGTCCCCAAAGGTACTGCGAAAGAAGCCGCCTTAGCCTTAGCGGCAAAAGTCGCAAAACAAAGCCCGTCCAGTGTGGCGGTGTGCAAACGTCTGATTCAAACCGCGCGCAGTATGCCGTTAGCACAAGGCTTGCCGCTTGAGCGAGAATGGTTTGTCGATTTGTTCGACACCCAAGATCAAAAAGAAGGCGTCAATGCGTTCTTGGAAAAGCGCGCACCGAATTGGAAAAATGCCTGAGAGCCGCCCACTGTTGTGAGTGGGCATAGCGGGCTAGCACAAGGATAAAAAAGAATGACGGACTTATCGCAACCGGTAATTTTTGCAGAGCAGCGGGCGACTAACGGGAAAAAAATTGGTTTTGCCACGCTCAATGCAGAGCGCTCTTTAAACGCGCTTTCTTTAGACATGATTCGGTTGCTTGATAACCGCCTGCGGGAATGGGCGGAAGATGAAGAAATCGCGATTGTGGTGTTGCAAGGCGCGGGGGAGAAAGCCTTCTGCGCCGGTGGGGATGTTCGTAAATTGCGTAGCGCATTGGTCGAAAACGACTCGGCAGGCCCGAACCCGTTTGCGACCACGTACTTTACCGAAGAATATAGCCTCGACTTTCTCATCCACACCTACCAAAAACCCATTTTGTTGTGGGGGAGTGGAATTGTCATGGGCGGCGGTTTGGGCTTGATGGCGGGGGCGAGTCATCGTGTCGTGACCGAAAGTTCGCGCATTGCCATGCCAGAAATCACAATCGGCCTATTCCCCGATGTCGGCGGAAGCTGGTTCCTGAATCGGATGCCGGGGCGCGTGGGCTTGTTCCTCTCGCTCACCGCTGCGCCGCTGAATGCACATGATGCGTTGACTGTCGGTTTAGCCGATTTCTTTATGTGCGCGGAAGATAAATTGGGCTTGTCGGCGCGCTTGGTCGATGTGGCATGGAGCGAGGATGCGCAATGTAATCATGGCAAGTTATCCAAATTACTGCGTGAATTTGCCGACCAAGCTGCACCGCTCTTGCCTGCTTCGCCGGTTCGAACCCACTTCGATTTGATTCAGCATCTGACTGATGGTGACACTTTAGAAGAAGTGGTGGAGCGGATCACAGGCTATCAGGGCGACGATGTCTGGATGCAGCGTGCCGCTAAAAGTTTGGTCACGGGTTCGCCGACTTCGGCTGCGTTGTCGTGGGCCATTTCGAAGCGTGCCCGTCATATGAGCTTGGCGGAAGTGTTCCGCATGGAGCTGAATTTGGCGGTGCAGTGCTGCGCACATCCGGACTTCCGCGAAGGCGTCCGCGCTTTGTTGATCGACAAAGATAATCAGCCGAAATGGACGCCTGCAACGCTGGCCGAGCTGACCCCCGAGTGGGTCGAGGCACATTTCCGGTCGCCGTGGGCCGAACATCCTTTGGCTTCACTCAGTGCTGATTCGATTTAATGCTCAATCTGGAGAACCGCATCATGACGCAGCAAATTGCTTTTATTGGTTTGGGGAATATGGGCGGGCCGATGGCTTTGAATGTGCTGAAATCGGGCGCAAAGGTATCGGTATTTGATTTGTCTGCTGCTGCAGTGGCGCATGCGGTTGAAGCCGGTGCGGTCGCGGCTGCGAGTGCAGCCGAGGCGGCCGCGCAAGCCGACGTGGTGATTACGATGTTGCCTGCGGGGCGGCATGTGGAATCGGTGTATTTGGATGCAGGCGGAATTTTGGATGCGGTGCGTCCGAATACGTTGCTGATTGATTGCAGCACCATTTCGGCACAAAGCGCGCAAAAAGTCGCGGCGGCGGCAGCAGCAAAAGGCTTGTCGATGCTGGATGCGCCGGTTTCGGGCGGTGTGGGCGGCGCAGCTGCAGGGACATTAACCTTTATTGTTGGTGGGGCTGCCGAGGTTTTGGAACAAGCGCGTCCGGTGCTGGCGCTGATGGGCAAAAACATTTTCCACGCGGGGGCCAGTGGCGCGGGACAAATCGCCAAGGTTTGCAACAATATGTTGCTCGGCATTCTGATGGCGGGGACTTCAGAGGCGCTGGCGCTGGGCGTGGCGAATGGGCTTGATCCCAAAGTGCTATCAGAGATTATCTCGAAAAGCTCGGGCAGAAACTGGGCGACCGAGCTGTATAACCCGTGGCCGGGTGTGATGGAAAATGTTCCGGCTAGCCGCGATTATGCAGGGGGCTTTGGTACCGACTTGATGTTGAAGGATCTGGGCTTGGCAGAAGAAACCGCACTGGGATCGAAACAAGCGATTCCGCTCGGCTCTTCGGCACGTCAGCTATACGCGTTGCATAGCAACCAAGGTCATGGCGCTTTAGATTTTTCCAGTATTGTGAAGCTGTTCAAGGCATAACCGAGTTTTATGCGTGAGGGCCGGTCGTGGATAGCTGGCCCGACTCCCTGTTGGGCCCGACCTTATGGTCGGGCACTTTTTATTGGGGCGGGTGCATTACAATTCTTCTGCTGATTCCATATCAATTTGCTCCGGCTCGAGTCGTTTTCGCGCGTAGTCGAGCCACACATGCTGATGCAAGAACACATCAAATAGCTCGGGATCAATATGCCCTTCTTGCGACATTTTTTGCAGGATGCTCAAACTTTCGCGCAGAGTGCGCGGGGTTTTGTACGGCCGGTCGCGTGAGGTGAGCGCTTCGAAGACATCGGCAATCGACATCATGCGCGAAGGCAGAGACATTTCATCGCGCTTAAGGCCTTTCGGGTAGCCTTTACCGTCCATGCGTTCATGATGGTTTACGGCATATTCGGTGACATTTTGCAGATGGCGCGGCCACGGTAGCGCGTTGAGCATCCGTTCGGTGGCGACAATGTGATGATTGATAATTGCGCGATCTTCGGCGGTCAGGGTGCCACGGCTAATGCTGAGGTGGTGGACTTCGTCGGCGCTGAGCAGCGGTTGCGCTTCGCCAGCGCTATTGATCCACGTACGTTGAGCAATATTTTGGATCCGTGCTTTGGCGTCATCGCCCATAAATTCGCCGCCTTTGTTGCTGAGACGCAAAAAGGCCAGATCGTCATCGAGGCTTTGTAGCTCGGCGGCGCAGGCTTGTTCAAGCCGCTGTTTTTCGGCGGGATCGTTCCCGACTTGTTGCAGGGCGCGCAGCATATTGACTTCGATTTGGGCGCGTAGCGCAGTAAAACGGGCGGCGACTTCTTCGATTCGATCGTGAATTTTTTCGAGCTTGGTGGCTTTGTTGATGATGTGATCGGGGGTGGTGAGTTTGCCGCAATCGTGCATCAGCCCGGCAATTTTCAGCTCGTAGCGATCTTTATCGGTCATGGTGAAGCTCGCCAGCGGGCCTTCTTGAATATTATGCGTGGCTTCAGCCAGCATCATCACCAGCTCGGGGACGCGCAGGCAGTGCT
Organism: uncultured Aquaspirillum sp.; assembly: GCA_964635875.1. Classification (GTDB taxonomy): domain Bacteria; phylum Pseudomonadota; class Gammaproteobacteria; order Burkholderiales; family Aquaspirillaceae; genus CAZWRK01. The sequence continues at coordinate 6,398 of CAZWRK010000119.1, read as the reverse complement.
GGCTGGTGTGCGAGGATTTTTCGTCAATCGCGATGTTGATCATGCCGATCAAGGCTTCAAGCAAGGTTTGCAGCTGGATAATCAGGAGGCGGTTATTGAGTGCGACTGCTGCAATTGAGGTCAGTGCTTCGACAATTTTTCGATCTTCGTCGGTAAATTTTCCGATTTCTGTCTGTGGATTGATGAGCTGTAGGACGCCGATGATTTCATCATCGTGATCAGTCATCGGAATAGTGAGGAAGGCGCGCGAGCGGTAGCCGGTTGCGCTGTCAAAGCGCTTTGTACCGGAAAAATCATATTCTTCAGTCGTGTAAGCGTCATCAACGTTTATTGTCGTGCGGTTGAGCGCAACACAGGTCGCGACTTGGTTGAGATTAGGCTGGCCGTCGATGTAGAGGTTGAGTGGCGGGAACGGAATCGGTTTTTCGGTGGTGCCGCCCATTGCGATATTCAGCGTGTCATTGCGAATAATTGCAAACTGCAAGGTGTCGTTTTCGAGTCGATAGAGCGTACCGCCATCCGCTTTTGTAAACTGCCGCGCGGCGAGCAGGATATTTTCGAGTAACTTGTCGAGGTTGCGTTCAGCCGATAGGCTGACGCTAAGTTCGACCAGTTTTTCTAATCGCGTTGAGAGGCTATCGGAGGCGGTGTGGCTCATAATCTGAAAACTTTTGCTCTTTAAGACGTTTAGAAACCGCGCGGACGTCTGCGGTTTTTTTTAGGTCTTGGGTTGTAAACGGAGGGCGACTTCTGCCAGTCGTTTGCCTTGTGCAATGGCAAGACGCTTTTCTGCTTCACTCACGGGGTTGCGGTTGTCTGCTCCAGCGTAGTGGCTCACGCCATAAGGGGTGCCGCCGCTTTGGGTGCTGGACAAGTCTGGCTCACTATAGGGTAGACCGCAGATCAGCATTCCGTGGTGCAAAAGTGGCAGCATCATGCTTAAGAGCGTGCTTTCTTGGCCGCCGTGCAGGCTGGATGAGCTGGTAAAGACACAACCCGGTTTGCCCGCAAGTGCGCCTTTGAGCCATTCGTTGCTGGTGGTGTCTAAGAAATATTTCAGGGCGGCGGCCATATTGCCAAAGCGGGTCGGGCTGCCAAGCGCGAGGCCGATACATTCTTGCAAATCGCTGGCTTCGACATAGGGTGCGCCTTGGTCGGGAATGCTCGGAGCACTGGCTTCGCAGACGGTCGAAACCGCTGGGACGGTGCGCAGGCGAGCCTGTGCGCCAGGGACTGATTCAATGCCGCGGGCAATCAAACGCGCGAGTTCTTGTACCGAACCATGTCGGCTGTAATAAAGCACCAGAATTTCTGACATGTGGCCCTCTGTATACTCTCGTTTTGGACTTTTGCATCATAACCTAAGCCGCCGAATGAACCGTATTCAATCTCTTTTCTCCTTGACCTTATCCCACATGCCATGGCGAGTTTTGGGGTTTTTGCGCTTTATCTTGCAAAGAATGTTGCGTGATGACCGCTGCTTACAGGTGTCGGGCAGCTTGGCTTTTACGTCTTTGCTTTCACTGGTGCCGCTGTTTACTTTGGGCCTCATTGTGGCGGCTGCGTTTCCCGGATTTGAAGATTACAGCGCACGTTTTAAGGTTTTTTTATTGAGTAATTTGGTGCCAGACTCCGCGGGGCGAATTATTACCGTCTATATGCGCCAGTTTACCGATAACACGACGCGTCTGACGGCGGTGGGTTTGGCTTTTCTGGCGGTCAGTGCGTTCAGTTTGCTGTTCACGATTGAGCGGGTGATGAATGCGATTTGGCGGGTGCGTCGTCCGCGTCCTTTTTCACGGCAATTGTTGATTTATTGGACGGTGTTGACGGTAGGCCCGTTGGTGTTGGGTTTGGGCTTATCTCTGAGTGCGGCGCTGACGACTGCGAGTCGTCTTGAGCATGGCTGGGGAATGGTCGCGAGTGGGGTGCGCGATGGCGGCGGCTATTTATTGACGGTCTTCATGCTGGCTTTGGTGTATCGCTTGGTTCCAAACCGTTTTGTGCCCTTGTCGCATGCGGCGATTGGCGCGGCGGTGGCTGCGGTATTGTTGGTGTTGGCCAAGGCGGGCTTCGCAGGCTATGTCGAATTCACTCGCACTTACCAATTGGTGTACGGGGCATTTGCAGCGTTTCCGCTGTTGTTGCTGTGGCTGCAGATGGTGTGGTTGATTATTTTGCTCGGCGCTGAGTTGAGTGCGGGGTGTTCGTATTGGCGGGGCAACGCATGGCAGCGTGAGCATGAGAGCCAGCGCCGTTTTCAGGATGCTTTGGAAATTTTACTGCAGCTGGATCAGGCGCAACAGCAAGGCCAGTTGCTGAGTATGGCGCAGTTGCGTGGCTCGATTCGGGCGGGATATGACGAAATTGGGCAGGTGCTGGATCACCTCGAAATCGCCGGTTTTGTGTCCCGAACCCAGAACGAGCGTTGGGTATTGCAGCGGCAGGCTTCACGCATTTTTTTAGATGAAATTTTTAGCCTATTTGTCCTGCCGCCTTATTCGCATGGTGAGGCGCGTAGCGTGCCAGAGCAGGTGCTGGCGCAAACACTCACCCCACCATTTGCTGCGCTGTCCGAGGTGTCCTTGGCGGAATTTGCGCGGCGTTGTGGGGTGGCCAAGAATTTACCGCCCGCGGCTGGATAACCATACTCCGCAGAAAATCCCACCAATTCCGACCGCATGATAGGCATGAAGTTGCTCGTTTAAAAACAGCGTCGAGAGCAAAGCGCCAAACGCGGGCATGAGGTGGGTAAAGGTTGCGGCGCGCGCGGGGCCGACTTTGGCGACGCCATAATTAAAGAACAGATAAGCCGCGACAGAAGGCAGCGTGCCGACATAGGCGAAAGTCGCCAGCGTGGCTTGATTGAGTGCAACTTGCCGCCCGGAATGATATTCCCATAGGAAGAAAGGCAACACGGTCAGGCAGCCGACAACCACCAAGGAAAACAGCAACCCAATCCGGTCAATGCTGGGATCCAGTCCACGCAAAATCAGGGTGTAGAGCGCCCACAACACCATGGCGATAAAAACAATTAAATCGCCTCGATTGAGGTCGAGTGCGAGCAATCGACCGACTTCTCCGCCTGAAACAATCGTTAAGACGCCAATGAATGAAATGCTCAAGCCAAGGGCTTGGCGTCCTGACATTTTTTGCTGAAACCACAGCGCACCAAATAACACCGTCAAAATCGGAATAAACGAATTGAGTAAGACGGCATTGGTGGCGGTGGTGTATTGCACGCCGCTATACACAAACGAATTAAACCCCGCGACACCGATCATGCCGAGCGCAACGACGCGCCCTTTGTGTTGATACAGCTTGTGTCGATCGCGAAGAAAAGGGCGAATGGCGAAGGGCGTGAGTAAACACAGCGCAATCATCCAACGCCCAAAAGAGAGGGTCAGCGGCGGGATTGCGGCGTGCATGGCGCGGGCAAGAACAAAATTACCCGACCAAAATAACGCCGCTAAACTCAGGAAAAGGTAGGCAAGGGGCTGCCGTGCATGTGAGGTCGTCATCGTGCCAGCATGCCAAACCCTGCCGTGAGAGGCAAGTTATCTGCGTTTTTTGCTCGGCCGCACTTTGCTTTGTTTGGATTCGAGGTACAGGCTTTCGAAGTCGGGCATAGATTTTTCTAGCTCTTGGACGCGATTAATCCCGATCGGGTGCGAGCTGAAAATCTCTGACTGATTACCGCCTTGCGAGGCCTGCTCCAGCTTGGTTTGCATCGAAATTGCGGCGCGAGGATTGTAGCCCGCCATCGCCATGAATTTGCTGCCCCAGTGATCAGCTTCATATTCATCGCTGCGAGAGTAGCCCTTGCCGATGATCTGCGAGGCCATGTTTGCGACTTGAGGCGGCACGCCGGTTTTGCTCGCCGCGACTTGCGCGGTGACATTGACCAGCATGCCAACCCCCATACCTTTGACGCCGTGCATATCCGCCGCGTGAACCATTTCATGGCCCATCACAGCGGCAATTTCGTCATCACTGAGTTTAAGTTTGTCGATCAGACCGGTGTAAAACACGATTTTTCCGCCGGGTGAGGCATAGGCATTAATGGTGGGGTCGGATACGACATGAACCTCCCAATCCCAGCTGCGGGTATACGGGAAATGCTCTTGGACGATCGGCAAAATGCGTTTGGCGATGCGTTGGACACGGGCTTGATGTTGCGGGCTTTTATCCACCTTTCCTTTGGCCTGATAAGGCATGAGGCCTTGGCGGAAGCTTTGTTCAAAATTCGGTGCCATCGCAGTTTGCAGACTGAGCGCAAGCTTTTGTAGGCCGTCGTTTTGGGTTTGGGTGACGTTTCTGCAGTCTTGTTTGCTGCTGCAGCGGTCAAAATGCGGGGCTGCACAGGCACCCAAGAATAGGCTTGTAATGGCAAGTGTCGTCGCAATAAAAGGGCGCATTTGCTGGCTCGCAAGTGAAATGAGAGCTTTGAATTGTAATAGGATTCATGCGAAGTGGGTGAAACAAAAAACGCGCCTAAAAGGGCGCGTTCTTGATCGAGGAAGCCTTAGTTCGCGGGGCTGTCTGATTCTGTCGGTACGATGACGCCAGCGGCAGTGGTGCTCGGAGCCGGAAGCTCAGGCGCAGCCGCAGCTTCTTGTGCGCGCACAAATTCAATATGCTCCATCAGGGCATACGTGACTTCTTTGCAGCTATCGCCTGTGAGCGCCGAAATTGCAAACCAGCGTGGGCGAGTGGGGTCGTAGTCGGCATATGGATCGGCGGCTTCGGTTGGGAAACCGTAGGCATCTAGGAAGGCTTGAATGCGTTCTTCACGCTCATCTTCCGGTACCATGTCGACTTTGTTGAGCACCAGCCAACGCGGCTTGGCGTACAACTCTGGATCGTATTTACGCAGTTCTTCAACAATCGCTTGGGCTTCGGCAACCGGATCGACATCGCTGTTAAACGGGGCGATATCGACGAGATGTAGCAACACGCGGGTACGGGCGAGATGTTTCAGGAAGCGATGTCCCAGTCCAGCGCCTTCTGCCGCGCCTTCGATCAGGCCGGGAATGTCGGCAATCACAAAACTGCGGTTTTCATCAAGACGGACAACGCCCAAATTGGGGTGCAGGGTGGTAAAGGGATAGTCGGCAACCTTAGGGCGCGCAGCGGACACGGCGCGAATAAAGGTCGATTTGCCTGCATTCGGCATCCCGAGTAGACCAATATCAGCCAGCACTTTGAGTTCGAGTCGGAAGGTGCGAATTTCACCGGGTTCACCGTGGGTGAACTGGCGCGGTGCGCGGTTGGTGGAGGATTTGAAGTGGATATTGCCTAGGCCACCTTTGCCGCCGTTCGCAAGCACAACACGTTCGCCATGGCGTGTTAAGTCGGCGACCCGTTCATGGGTTTCGGCATCGATAATCATGGTGCCGATTGGCATTCTGAGTTCGACATCGTCTGCGCCTTTGCCGTAGCAATCGGCGCCGCGGCCGTTTTCGCCGTTACGGGCAAGGTACTTTTTGACAAAGCGGTATTCGACAAGGGTGTTGATGTTTTCGTCTGCAACCGCGACAACGCTACCGCCGCGTCCGCCATCGCCGCCATCTGGGCCGCCGCGCGGGACAAATTTTTCTCGGCGCATGCTGGCCGAGCCGTTGCCACCTTTGCCGCCGATAACTTCGATGCGGGCTTCATCAATAAATTTCATGATTTCTCCGTGAGGAATGCAAGGCGTGAGGGGCTGGCGTGTCGGAAACTGCGCGTGAAGCTCCCGCCTTCCTTCTCACAAAAGAAAAAGCCCTATCTGAGATAGGGCTTTAACCTGATTGTGCGCTGCGTATTACGCTGCTGCGTTGTCTTCTACGCCAACATACGGCTCAACAATCACGGTTTTACGCTTGAGCGCACCTTTAACGACAAATTTGACGTAACCGTCAACTTTGGCGAACAAGGTGTGATCTTTGCCCATACCAACATTGGTGCCAGCGTGGAAACGTGTGCCACGTTGACGAATGATGATAGAACCGGCAGGGATCAATTCGCCACCGTACACTTTGGTACCAAGGCGTTTTGCTTCTGAGTCGCGGCCGTTACGTGAACTACCGCCTGCTTTCTTATGTGCCATGTTTTACGCTCCTGAGATTACTTGGAAATCGCGTCAATGCGAATTTCGGTGTAGTTCTGGCGATGGCCTTGATGTTTCTGGTAGTGCTTACGACGACGCATTTTGAAAATGCGGATTTTCTCGCCACGACCATGAGAGACAACCGTAGCCGTCACCGTTGCGCCTGCAACGAGGGGGGTTCCGACCGCAACCTGTTCACCGTCGGCAACCATCAGTACTTCGGAAAGTACGATTTGGCTGTCGATGTCTGCAGGTATCTGTTCTATGTTAAGTTTTTGGCCGACAACAACACGGTACTGCTTGCCGC
>CAZWRK010000118.1:8290-12618 GCA_964635875.1 uncultured Aquaspirillum sp. | reverse complement strand
ACTTGATTTTCGCAAAACTATTAGAAAATCAATGCGCTTGGACTTGCAGCAGTTGGAGCGGTTGCAGCAGTTGCAGCAGTTGGAGCGGTTGCAGCAGTTGCAGCAGTTGGAGCAGTTGGAGCGGTTGCAGCAGTTGCAGCAGTTGGAGCAGTTGGAGCGGTTGGAGCGGTTGGAGCAGAAGATAACATTTACAAACCTTGATTACAGAGATGTTAAGATAACAACACCTATCGATGAAACAGTCGTGTATTTAGATCCGCCGTATAGGGGAACTGAGAAATATATAGAAGGAATCGACCATGATGGGATGGACGAGTTTTTCAGAAGCCTTCCGTATCTAGCCTTTATGAGTGAATATAACGCACCATTTAACTGCATTCTTGATATTAAAACTACAAGCACATTATCAGACAAGGTACGCTCGTCAAAAATAGAGCGGCTATACGTTAATAAATAATTGTTGCACCGCACAATAGAAAGTTGTTGCTATCGGTTAGAAAACGGTTAGAGTGTGGTTAAAGGAGATAACATGACAAAAACAGCAAACTTAACTCAAAAACTGGTCGAGGTGCAGCAACTATTAAAAGCACCAAAAGACTTAGAAAATAAGTTCGGAGGGTACAAATACCGATCGGCAGAATCTATTCTTGAGGCAGTTAAGCCACTATTACACGAACGTGGACTTTATATTACCATCACCGATGAAGTTATTAATTTAGGAAATCGGTTTTACATTCAATCCACAGTATTAGTTGGTTGTCAGGAAACTGGTATTTTTATTGATACTGCCGCACTGGCCCGTGAAGCAGAAACAAAAAAGGGTATGGATGAATCACAGATTACAGGAGCAGCCTCAAGTTATGCCCGTAAGTATGCCCTAAACGGTATGTTTGCGATTGATGACACAAAAGATGCTGACGCTACAAACGATCATGGAAAGGGTCCAAAGACATATAGTATGTCATCAGACCTAACAGTGGACGACTACACGCCAGCAAAACAGCTAGCAGACTTCGATAAAGTCATGGAAGCTATTTGCCTAGCGGATAACTTAGACGACCTTACAAAGATTTGGAACGACTACGGGCGGCGAATCGTAAACGGACTTAAGGCGGTTGGGAACGAGAAATACAAGACCGTCTCGGAGAAATACACAGAACTTAAACAACACTTTCAGGAGGCTAGATAATGGCATACGAGCAACGACCAAACACAGGGACTCTGTTCCCTAACGACCGCAAGGAAAAAGACACACACCCAGACTGGAAAGGCACAATTAACGTCAATGGCGTTGAGCATTGGTTTTCAGCATGGACGAAACAGGGACAGCGTGGCGAGTTTCTAAGCGTGTCTATCGGTGAGAAGAAAGAGCCTAAACCAGTGGTTAAGCAACAAGCGGACACACAAGACCGCCCTAGTGTTGTGTTAGATGACGATATTCCGTTTTAGGTGATTTATGAGCGATTACATCGTACAATTTAGGATTAAGAACGCACCCATGATGCGGCTAATGAAAAAGCAAGGGTATGATACAGCGGCTGCACTTTCAAGAGCATCTGGTGTTAGTCAAGTCATCATTGGTGAATATCTAAATCTTAAACGAGCGCCAATTAGAGATAGTGGGGAGTTTAGTGAAATGGTTTATACATTAGCCGCCTATCTTAGATGCAATCCAGAGGATATGTTTCCAGAGCAGCACTTGAGAAGGGCGTTAAAGAAAAACACGGTTTATACAGAAATGTCATTAAATGACTGCGCTCAAATATCAAGTGACTTTAACCTTGACGATACTGGTATAGAAAACGCACTTAAAAAGGCAATTAGTGTTGCTAGACTAACTGTTCGTGACGTTAATATATTAAGTGTTAGGTCTGAAACAAATACAGATGTTGAAGCGGCGAATAGGCTTGGAGTTACAACTACAAGAGTTAGACAAGTAAGAGAAAAAGCAAACAGAAGACTTAGACATCCGAAATGTCAAAAATATTTAAAGGATTACTGTGAAAAAATCATTTAACCTTAAAACCGCGCAAGTCCTAAAGAACTGTATAGAGTTTATCGGTAGGCTAGACTTGGGCAAGTGGGAAGTGCATATCAAGCCAATAAGCAAGACCAGCCCACAGCGTAATTACTGGCACGCCTGTATGCAGGAAATAGCAGAGGTGACGGGAACGGACGAGGACGATATTAAGTTCGGTATAAAAAAGGCCGTATTGGGTTTACGTGAGTGGATGGACTACCCCGAAGGAAAGATATACCTTCGGGAAGTATCATCAGAGGGATTGGACAAACAAACATACGGTAGGTTGATAGATGCCACATTTTCGCTTGCTGAACAGATGGACGTTAAGCTACCAGAACCAGAATACTTTGGATATGAAGGGATGATGAGATGACCTATTCCGCACGATTCCTAGAATACCACACCGAAAACCAGCACGTTTACGATGCCTTTGAACGATTCACCCTGGAGGCCATACGAGCAGGACGTAAACGCCTATCCTCTAAAGCTGTTTACGAGCGCATACGGTGGGATTCTATGGTTTACTCGAAGGACAAGTATAAGATGAACAATAACTACACAGCAGACCATGCAAGGATGTTTGTGGAGAGATACCCACAGCATAAGGACTTTTTTGCAACTCGGGCGAGAAAGGCAGTAAAATGATACAACGCGATAAATGGGCATTTAACGACTTGGCGGTTGGAGATGACCGCTATGAGGACTGGAAATACAAACAGACGATTCGTGCTGCTAAATGCTATTGGGAAAGGGTAACTAATCGTAAATATGTTACCTTCAAGGCCGAGGCTAATGGGAAGTTCTTCATAGGAATCAAGCGGTTAAAATAATTGCTGCACTGCACAACAAATAATTGTTGACGTGCGGTTAGAAATCGGTTAGATTCGGGATGTTCAAACAACTTGAGGGAGTTACACAATGAACACTAAACTGACAATCCACGCTGTGCTATTCGCCAGCTTAACGCTTAACTACTTCGCACTACCTATCGCCGCGCCTGTTTACAAAGAGTCTATTAAACAGGCCACAGCAGAGCGCCTGATGGCCTTGGCAAGCGACCTACACCCGACACGCCCCACCTATATACCGCCAGTACAACAGGCCACGCTGGACCGCGCAGAGGGCAAGCAAGCCGCCATGCCTCCTAAGCTGAATCTGGACGGATTGAGCGAGCAGCAAATAGCCGCACGTTACCCAGCAAGTTCGAATGACAGCATTGCCGAGATACTGCGAGGTGTTAAATGACCGACCGCTTTAACAGCTATCAGGCTTTAGGGACCTACGCGCCGGAATATACCGATAACCCACCAGAATCAACCGATTCTAAGAAGGTAGGAATTGCAATTGAGTTAAACGACTGGCTGGCAGAATATCCGGACAACATAGAGTCGGCGTTTTGCGCGTGCTTTGTCGAGGAATTTGACGACGATACCTATAAGGCCGAAGTGTTAGCGGTATATGCATTAACACCTTGGGGTGGTATGTCTATAAATCACGGTGACTTTGACCTGATTAAGGAAGTTCTAAACACAGAACTTTCAAAGGGTGGAAAACTAGCTAAACACATCTGGGACAATGGTATAAATCATGCATAAATACATACAGGAAGTCTTTAAGCTACAGGGAAACGCAGACAGAGCGGATATAACCCCAGTAGGAGTGACGTGGACGGACCATGACGGAGCGACGTACAGCCGACATATGGTCGAGGCAAGGCATGATGGTGTTTATGTGCGGGGATTTGTTGATAGAGTGGAGAGTGAGAAATGAAAAAAGTATATTGGGCCGTAGAGGTCAGGGGGCCAAAACAGAAGAATGGATATATCATGGGTGATAAGGTTTTTGATAGAAAGCTAGATGCAGTTAACTATAAGAAAGAACAAGGCCCATGACCGAAACCTTTGAGCGCACATTAATGATGCGCGAACAAGCACTAACCGAGTACGCTAGAGCAAGAGGAGAGATGGAATGACAACAAAAGTTTATTTTGTTTGCGATTATTTCGACGAAAAAGCCAAATCAATTTCAGGCGCACCAAATATAGGAATTGAATATATGGGCGATTGCGGTGGAAGGGCTTTGCTAGAGGATGGAACTATGATTGGTTATCATCATTCGAGTAGTTTTGGATGGTTGCGTTCTGACCTTAAATATTATGCCGATAAATACATGGACGGTAAACCATACGAGATTGTTGATTTAATTGGACAAGATGTTCCAGAGAAATTTAGAAAGAATGTAGCATGACCCAGCGGCCCAACGAGTATCAGGACGCAGAACAATGGTTATTAGAGCGCTTTAAAGG
>CAZWRK010000118.1:3658-8190 GCA_964635875.1 uncultured Aquaspirillum sp. | reverse complement strand
AGCGGCCCAACGAGTATCAGGACGCAGAACAATGGTTATTAGAGCGCTTTAAAGGCGAAACCGTTTGCGAAGGCCATCCTTTGCACACGATTGGCAAAGCCCTGCAAGCTGGCGCGGAGGGCAGGATTTTGCCGAAATTGCCTAAGAACTATCAATTTTTACGTTCAGCAATCGGTGTTGGGCTAAAGGGGAAATCGGGCTTTGAATACTATTTTGCCGAACCACCCGCCGAAGCGATGCAGGACGCCATTGACAAGATTGGGGGGAGTGATGCGCGTCCTTGACCTCTTTAGCGGCATCGGTGGTTTTAGCCTTGGCCTTGAAGCGGCGGGGATGCAGACCGTGGCCTTTTGCGAGATTGATAAGTTTTGTCAAAAGATATTGCACAAGCATTGGCCGGACGTACCCATTTATGAAGATGTAAGGAGTTTAAATTATGAAGGAGCAGTTGACCTTATTTGCGGGGGATACCCTTGTCAGCCGTTTAGCCACGCCGGGAAGCGAAAAGGCGAGGCAGATGACCGCCACCTCTGGCCAGCTATGTTTAGCCTCATCCAAAAGCACAGGCCGAATTGGGTCATTGGAGAAAATGTTGCTGGACACTTCGACATGGGCCTCGACCAAGTGCTTTCTGACCTGGAGAGTGATAACTACGAGTGCAGGACGTTTATCATTCCAGCTTGTGCCGTCAATGCCCCGCACAGACGAGACAGATTGTGGATTGTTGCCAACTCCAAGAAAATGCAGCGCGATGTCAGCAAATTTGAACACGAGCAGTATACGGAACCACAAATTTCCAAACTTGGAAACCGTAATAGCCAGAACAATGCTTCCAACATTAGGTGCGAACGAGGGCAAGGGAGCGGGAAAGAATCGTTTTGTGGGGTCGAAGGATTTTCGTGGAGCGAAGATGTCAGAAGGGTTAAGGACTACTTCGGAAGATCCGATATACCTGAACCCCTCATTTGCAGAGGTGGTAATGGGATTTCCAAAAGATTACACGCTCTTGGAAACGCCGTAGTGCCGCAGATACCATACATTATAGGAACCGCAATAATGCAGATAGAAGGAGCTACGTAATGACCGATGAAACCGAACTGATGCCATGCCCGTATTGCGGCGGTGAGCAGTATATAAAAAATGTTGGAACAAGATGCGAACCTAGATACACCGTTGATTGCTTAAATAGATGCCTAGCGACCAGTAAGTGTTTTTACGACGTTCGCGATGCCGTATCGGCTAACTCTTGCCGAGCCAACCTTGTGCCGACCAATAACTTGCGCCAGCCTAACTATTTGAAGCAAGTTCCAACTAGAACTGCATATGGTGTAGGTGAGATTCTGAGCGACGAAGACCTACACGCCATCACATCCACGAAGATGGATACCAAGTATGATTATTTGAATAAGGAGCTGGAAGAACAGGCCAGACTAAACGGCATGGGCGCTGAACGAGAGCTTGCTCTAATGGCGAAGCTAGAAGCCCTGCGCAAGAGCCATGCGGAGCTGTTGGGTGTTTTGAAGTCTTGTAGTTTCACTTACCTTGGTGACCAATACGTTTGTTGCATCAGAACTAAGAAGGTAGAGGAAGCCATCACCAACGCCGAGAAACTACTGGGGGGGGAAATGACAGAAACTTAATACAAGGGGCCACAAGACAAGCTCAAATGCTAAAACTTACCGAAGAACTTGGAGAGTTAGCGGGAGCAATAGCAAAATCAAAAGAGCATGAGGTAGTAGACGCTATTGGAGACTGTGTTGTGGTATTAACTATACTCGCCGCACAAAGCGGAATAACAATAGAAGAATGTATCTCGAAAGCATATGATGAAATAAAAGACCGTAAAGGTAAAATGGTTAACGGTGTTTTTGTGAAGGAAGAAAGATGATGAATATAGACATACCACTTGCCATTGCTGGAGTTGGACTTGCGGCAGTTAGCGTTTATGCTTGGATTAAATCAGATGGTCAAATAGGTGAAGGATGGGCATTAATCGCATTTGTTTGTATTGCGTCTTTAAAGGGGTGTAATTAAATAACTTGGCTGCGCGGCCCAGCCCTTGCTCTGCATAAAGTTGGTAATTCCCTCAATTACCAACAGGCCGTTTTATCTTGACAAACGTATGAAAATGTGGTGGTGTTATTGCATGATTAATCGGTGGCCCTAGATGTCAAGCGGTATAAAATCATACCGCGATTTGCTGGACAAGTACCCCAGTATAAGAGAAGCCTCCAGACAAACTGGCATACCATATACAACATTACAAAATAACCTAAAGCGAGAATTGAAGCAGATAGAAAAACCTATCATGCCGAGGGTATCTACGCAGTATATACAAGAACCATACGTCCAACCCATACTTAAAAGAACGCTTGCTATAGCAGATACGCACGACGACCCGAATATACCCAAAGACAGATTTAAATGGATGGGCTACCACGCCAAGCATGGGAAATACGACCATGTGATACACTTAGGGGATGTTGCAGACCTTCTTAGCCTTTGCACCCACGTCCCGAATGAGAGCTACCACGGGCGGTTTAAAGGAACCTACCAAGACGACCTGACAAGCCTCAACGAATCGTTGGGGCTTTTTCAATCCGAGAGTGGAAACATACCCGTATATGGGGTTTTGGGGAATCATGACATTCGAGCTAAACTTTATGAAACAAAATACCCAGAGACAAACGGGACTATGCACCATGCATTAATGCGGGTGTTTGAGTCTAACAACTGGCACATGAAAGAATACGGCCAGAGGATGACCGTAGAGGGCGTTGATTATATTCATACCCCGTTTGCCAAGGGGTCAGGAACCAAGCCCCTGGGCGGTCAGAATATCATGTCCAGACAGGCCAAGCGAATCGTCCGGCCGATGGTGTTCGGGCATAACCACATGAGGGGGGTTTACACGGAGGAAAAAGACGACGGGGAACATGGCAACGTAGTCATGATTAACGTGCCATGCAGCCTTCCGCAGGGGTTTGTTTTTGACTATGTGGGGGATAGCCCTTCAGGATGGTCTTATGGTGTTTATGAAATTGTGACTTTGGACGGTAAGATTATAGCCGAAAAGTTACATTCTATGATAGAATTACAAATTGAATGGGAGGCGCGGCATGGCTAAAAAACGTAAAAAGACTAACGTATATAAACTTGATTCCTTGCGCGAACACGACAAGGGGCTGTTTCGCTGTATGCACTTTGACTGTCAGGCTGAATATAACCTCCTGCTACCTATAAGAGACAACGTGTGTGACGACCTGTTGTGCAAAGATTGCCAGAGGGATTACTTCTTTCTCTGGCTAGGTGATAGGCTTTTTACTTACGCCGGAACGAAACGAAGACCAACTAAAAAGGATAGACAGAAAAAATAAAGTATTGTATCATAATTTATGAGGTGTCTTCATGGAGCGAAAAGAACACATTAGAGAGTGGTTTAAACAGCTCAAAGAGAATGTTGAATGTACCTCTTGTGGATTCAAGCACCCAGCAGCAATGGAATTCCACCATAGAGACCCGAAGGAAAAAAGATTTACGATTTCCAATATGGTCCATAATGGTTTTGAAATAACTCAAATCCAGACCGAGCTTGATAAAACAATACCCCTTTGCAAGAATTGCCATGCTATATATCATTGGGATGAATGTGCCTCCAAGCGTTCACAGTACGGGACGCAGATGAACCTAGATTTATGATTATTGCTAACGATAACTTTAAAGGCCGTGGTATGCCGGATAAAAGCAACGTGGTTAATCTGGACGACCGCCGACCCCATGATGACCTATATTGCCGTTGCGTTCTATGTGGAAAGCTGGCAAGCTACAAAGTGCCTATAACGTGGTTATTGGGCGATATACAATGTAACTACTGCGGAAACTATGGGAGCCTGTACCGTGAATAAACAAAAGGAAGGCAAACCTGATACTACCTATCTATTGGAATTCGCCCCAGAGCTTGAACGTATCTGTAGAGCTTTATCCTTCGGTGAGCATAAATATAGCCGTGATAACTGGAAGAACGTACCTATAGAGGACTTTGTAGCCTCAAAACTACGCCACGCCCTGCATATGGGCGAACCGGACGTTGAGTGCCATGAGGTGCAGGAAATAGTGAATTGCCTGTTTATACTACGAAAGCGGCGTGAACTAATATAGATAAGTTAGTATGGTTTATCAAAAAACGATAACATGGGATAACTTATAGCGTATCATATTTTACTTTTGATATATTATTGAATATAAAGTAAAACCTAGTTAACTTTTTAACACGTTTACTACTATTTGTTAAATATATTGAACTTCTTTAACAGGAATTGCAAATAGCTAAGTAGTAGATTGTTAATTAATGTAGATAATGAAATTGTATTAAACTATTGATCATATTATATCCTTTAATCCACGCTGTTAAATAGCTTAAGAAAGGTTTTGAAATGTTGCAGAAAGGCAAGGGGGCGATATGGCGTGGTATGGGACGATTTGTCCCCACCCTTTGCACAGACGCGCCTCACCTTGCTCTATGGGCTGGACAG
>CAZWRK010000118.1:0-3558 GCA_964635875.1 uncultured Aquaspirillum sp. | reverse complement strand
AACATTATATCACAGATTTCTAATCAAGTGTCAAGAATTATTTGAGCAATAAAAAACCCACTGTTAGCGCAGTGGGTCTGTACCAAGTGATATTGGCACTTCATAGGAATCCTACATTAGCACTAATATACCCCAAAGGCAAGACCCAAATATCGCCTCCGCAAGCGCCCATCGATTTACTCTGGTATGTAGCCATTCGCAGAACATGACAGAGTAGGCTATAGGCATCACAGGAACCGCTAGGAGCCACCACAGTGAGCCATCACGGGTGAATGGTATACTTACCAGCAGCAAAGGCAATACCCACACCAGTGCCCGTTCTAGGACGATTAAGGACCAATCCAAATACTGGCGGTTTTTATAGTAGGAATCTATCTCGTTCTTAAAGATAGCGGGGGCCTGACCTACGAACATACCAAGTCCGATTAGGGCGGCGAATAGGTAGTTATGCACCACGAAGTATGCGGCGATTCCGAAGGCTGTGGCGTTGATAGGCTTGGTAAACCGGAGGGTTGTTTCTCCGTCCTCTATTTTTGCTAGCCGTAGCTTTAGGAATAGATTGCCAAACTTGTGGTACTTTTTAAAATAATGGTCAATAGCAGCGCCGCGAATATAGGCGTTAAAGAACGCTCCAAGGGCTGCATATAGGGCTATCATATAAATCTACCAGCATAGTAATCATGTATAAATTGCTGTAAGCGCATTAATACCACCGCAGTATCACCTGTACTGCTATGATATGTTGGCATCGTTCCATCCTCTGGCCAGACTATAACAAATGCGTTTTTAGGATTTTCTTCTGATATTGCGGCCAACATATCCTTGGCTGATAGGTCTTTTTTGGTTATACCTGGAAACCTAACAACATTATTCATTGCACAGTGATTCCCGTTTTAAGTTATACGCCAAAGCCTGTAACTGCGTATCTCTTGTGTCCTGTTTTACTGCGAATATCGGCTTTAGTACAGCGCAGCAAGTGTTAGTTGTCGTTACTGTTTCGCATCCAGCCATGCTTAGCAAGCTCATTAGTAATATCATCATCACTAAGTTTCGCCAACTCTTTGTCGATAGCATCGGATTTTGTAATGGCATCTTTCGTCTCCTTTAGGGATTCGTTTGCCTGTTTAAGTTCTTGTTTCGTCATGCCTTGAGCCTCCGCACCCTTCATTGTAGCGCGTAGCAGATAGAGGGCCACAAGACCCAAGGCTAAACAAAAATAAATCACTTGGTCAGTGCAGGGGTAGTGGTCAGGAAACGCAGACCGATATTAACAGCACCCATGACGATAGCGGCTGTTTGTGCGTTCAGGCCATATTGAGTCAGGTCAACGCCAGCAATGTACTGCAAGATTGCAGCAGCAGCCACAAGAGCGCCGTTAACAAGAAGTGTCTTTTTACCTTTTAGCATGATAATCTCCTAGTAGGTTTTCGGGTCTATTTTAACAGGGTTTTCCTCGATAGTCAAGGTAAAGGCCCGTTGACCTATGACCGTTCGTAGTAACTCCATGGCTGGTCGGGACTTTAAGACCGCAGGCAGGCCCATATGATACCCACGGTCAAACCCAACTATTATGCAACCCTCAATATCAAGGATAGTATTACCGACATGGATTAGAATAGCCGACCTGTTAGGTACTTTGGTTATCTCCCAGCAGCGTTTTTGCTTTACGGGTTCGCCGTTCCAGCCGTGGGGGATACAGTTATAGGTTCCCAATGGGATACACGAATGGCCTTTTTCGTTATTCTTCCACTTTTCCTCTACCGTGAAAATATCCGGCAAGTGGCCCATACCGTCTATAAACAACCGCCCAACGGTTGTAGCCCCTATCTCACCATCACGGATAAGTTTTAATTTCATTAATGAGCCAGAGCCTTGACTATAAATCCTACAAAAGTACCAATAGCACCGCCCAACACTCCGATAACCCACATAGCAGCCCTAGCCCATGTGCGAGATTCGTCATGGGAGTTAAGTCGCTCGTCCTGCTGGTCGTTTCTTGCTTCTTGCTTTTCTATAAGTTTTTTAATATCTACCCACATAGTTTCTGTGAACTTTTTGTGTTCATTAAATCCATCAGACATAGCATCCAGCTTTGTAATCGCTGAAGCTACTTTGGTATTAAGGTCATATAGGCGGTCGTGGGTCATTAGTAGAACTCCTCAACGATAATCACACCAGAGCCACCATTACCACCCGCTTTAGTACCAGCAGCACCACCGTTACCGCCCGTTCCTACCGTGTAGGTATATGTAGCCGAAGGGCTGGAAATATCCACAATAGCCGTTTCACCAGCACCGCCGCCGCCGCCAGATACCGTAGAGCCGTTATTACCACCAGCACCACCGCCGCCTGTATTTGTACCGCCAGCCACCGAAGCCGTTGCACTGTAATAACCAGGAGCGCCGCCGCCGATAGACGAGTTACCGCCGTGGTTAGCCTGTGCGTTACCGCCACCTCCCCCTGGGATTCGGAAATCAGCCGTACCAGTACCACCAGTACCGCCCAGACCACCGTCCGAGCCAGCTTTACCGCCCTTACCGCCTTTAGCCACAATGCTGTTAAACGAGCTATCGTTACCGTCCGAGCCGTTGTTAGTAGCTAATGCCGCACCACCACCACCGCCGCCGATAATGGTTACACGGATACGACGACACCCCGCAGGGGTTGTATAGGTAGCCGATGAGCCAGAAGTGAGGTATTGACGGGTTGGAGTGCTAGCCAAAGGCGAAGCCCAAGTACCATCCCCTCTCCAGAAAGTCGTAGAAGAGGCAGATGTACCAGAGTTCAAGTTAGAAACAGGAAGGTTTCCAGTAACACCGTTAGCTAGGTTGATTTGCGCCCAAGCTGGATTATTGGATGTTCCTGTATTAGACAAGTATCTAGTTGAACCTGTATCTTTTGCCAGCTTTGATAGAGTGTTTGAGGCAGAGGCATATAAAATATCGCCCTGTGCATAGGTTGTTTGGTTTGTGCCGCCTTTTGTCTCACCAATGGCCGTTGCGCTCCAAGTACCAGAGGTTACAGTGCCAAGAGTAGTGATGCTTGTCTGACCGACATAGCTTGCGGAAATGTCAATAACGGGTGTAGCCCCTCCAGTAGAAGTAATGCGGTTAGCTGTACCGCTTACCGAAGTTACCCCACCAGCCGTAACATAGTTGCCTTGAGCGTTTAGGAAGTTTGTAGCGCTGCCAGCAGCCGTTAGAGTAACACCGTTGACTGATTTGTTGGTAAGAGCCTCCGAACCAGCCAATGTTGCCAAAGTTCCTGTTGTTGGAAGGGTAACATTCGTAGAAGCCGTTGCGGTCAACGTCATGGGGAACGAACCAGAGGTCGTCAGGTTCCCGCCCAATGTTATAGTCTTTCCTGTGTTAGCAACACCCGTACCGCCCGAAGCACCATCAAGAGGACTCGATAATTGAATAGTCGAGTTTGTGATGGTCATGTTGGAAAGATTTCCACCCGTGAACAATACGTCATAGTATAATTGTCCAGCAACTCTGTCCCCTTGCGGGTCGTTGCGGTCTGGCATATGGCTTAGTCGTTCTAGGGCCTGGTAGG
>CAZWRK010000117.1:10669-12683 GCA_964635875.1 uncultured Aquaspirillum sp. | reverse complement strand
GTAAGTTAGAATTATCTCTTCAAGAAGGTGTTCAATCACTAAGTGACCAATAACAAAGCCTGTCAGCAAATCTGAATTATCAATCCTGTGAAATAAAAACTCTTCATACTTATTGCTGTAGGCTGACATTGCGAATTGACTCCCAGGCAAAACGTATGACGTGAAATACACACTTGTACACGCGCATATTAAATCAATCAATGTGCATAACATGGCCCCATGCTTTTGGTTATCTATCTGTTTTCAAAACATGGATTTATGCAAGCCGCGAAATACACAAGCCGCGAAATACACAAGCCGCGAAATACACAAGCAAACGGGATTGCTAGCAGTTTTCCTCCCTCGGATGCTTCATTTTCCCAGCCACTCCCGAATAACCTGCTCCGCCGGATCAACCAGATTCGCCTCTAGGCAATCCAGCGTCTGCAAATCCGGCATCGAGCGCAGCCATGTCAATTGGCGTTTGCACAGTTGGCGTGTGGCGGCGACGCCTTGGGCAATAAACGTTTCACGGTCTATTTCATCTTCCAAATACGACCACGCCTGACGATACCCGACGCACCGCATCGACGGATGATCCGGCGTGAGTTCCGGATAATTCCGGCGCAAAATTTCGACCTCGCGTACAAAATCCGCCTCCAGCATCCCCCGAAAGCGGGTATCAATGCGGGCATGAAGCGCAAGGCGATCGGAGGGTTGCAGTGCGAGCTTGAGAATATTCAGCGTTGGTTGATCGTTTTGGCGCTGACCAAGCAGGGCCGACATCGCTTGGCCGCTCAAAATACACACTTCGAGTGCGCGCTGAATGCGCTGCGAATCGTTGGGTGCAAGGCGGGCGGCGGTGATCGGGTCGAGCGCCATGAGGCGCGCATGTTGCGTCGGCCAGCCGGTGATGGCGGCATCCGCTTCGATTTGCGCGCGCAAATTTGGATCGGCAGGCGGCAGGTTCGACAAACCCTCTTCCAACGCTTTGAAATACAGCATCGTCCCGCCGACCAAAAGCGGGAGCTTGCCGCGGCGGGTAATGTCCTGAATGCGCTCGTGCGCATCTGCGTAAAACTGCGCGGCAGAATAGCTTTCCATCGGGCTGATGAGGTCGATCAAGTGATGCGGGCAGCGCGCCTGTTCTGCCGCCGACGGCTTGGCGGTGCCGATATCCATATCCTGATACACCAGCGCCGAATCAACGCTGATAATCTCCACCGCGAACCGTTCTGCTAACGCCAAGGCCAAGCCCGTTTTGCCGCTCGCCGTCGGGCCCATCAAAAAGACCGCCGGCGTCGGTGTCGTCTGTTGCGTCATCTCAACGCCCCCTTAAGAAAAATTGATCCAATTCTTTCATGCTGAAGCGAAACCACGTCGGTCGGCCATGATTGCACTGCCCCGAACGCTCGGTGTTTTCCATGTCACGTAACAGCGCGTTCATTTCGGGCAAAGTCAGCGGGCGATTGGCGCGCACTGCGCCATGACAAGCCATCGTCGCAAGGAGCTGATCGTGTTGATCTCGCAGCGCTTGGCTGCTGCCATAGGTCTGCAACTCTTCCAGTACCGCCCGAATTAAAGCGACCGGATCGGCTTTGCCCAAGAGTGCGGGCAAGGCGCGCACCGCCAATTGGCTGCCACTCAACACACTCAGTTCAAAACCAAGCTCGGCGAGTTCGGTTTGATACTGTTCGGCGGCGGCAATTTCGTGGCGACTCGCGCTCAAACTGACCGGAATCAGCAGCGGTTGGCTGGTCAGGGCGCTTGACTGCTGTCGGGTGTTTTTCAGGCGCTCGTACACAATCCGTTCATGCGCCGCATGCATATCGACCACCACCAAGCCGGTTTCGCTTTGCGCCAAAATATACACGCCATGCAATTGCCCTAGCGCAAAGCCCAGCGGCGGCAAGCCCGAAGCGGACGGTTCGGGCAGGTCGGTGGCCATTTTGGGCGGTAAATCTGGAAAAGAGAACAGCGCTTCATCGCGGGCGGGCGGCGGTGCAAACAGCGCCTCGTAATGCTTTAACCCGGC
>CAZWRK010000117.1:0-10569 GCA_964635875.1 uncultured Aquaspirillum sp. | reverse complement strand
TATGTCTGTCGGAGTGTTCGTGCTGGCTCCCGCTTTCGTCACCGCCAAGGCGCGTTCGAGAGCGTGATACATAAAGCGATGTAAGGCTTGCGATTCTCGAAAACGGACTTCGATTTTGGTCGGGTGGACATTCACATCCACCTGCTCGGCGGGCAGCTGTAAAAACAAGGCGTAGCTCGGATGACGCTCGTGGTGCAGTACATCGCGATAAGCTTGGCGAATCGCGTGTTGCAGCAATTTGTCACGGACAAAGCGGCCATTCACAAAACAATATTGCGCGTCGCGGCTGGCTTTCGATAGCGTTGGGTGTCCGGCAAAGCCTTGCAAAACCAGCGGTCCTGCCGCCGCTTCCACCGGCAAAGCGCTGTCCATAAAATCCGCACCCAGCAAACGTGTGATCCGGCTGGCACTGGACTCTGCGGGTAATCGCCATACGGTTTTGCCGTTATGCCGCAAAACCCATGCAATATGCGGCCACGCCAACGCAAGACGTTCGCACATCGCGGCGCAGTGCCCGTATTCGGTATTGACGCTTTTGAGAAATTTGCGCCGCGCCGGAACGTTGAAATAGAGATCGGCGACTTCGACTGTGGTTCCAAAATCATGCGGGATTGGCGTTGCTTCGCTCAGTGCGCCGTTGTCGGCGATGATTTGCCAGCCATGCTCCATCCCGTCGGTGCGGCTCATCAAGGTGAGGCGCGACACCGATGCAATCGACGCCAAGCCTTCGCCGCGAAATCCAAGCGTTCCGACGTGCTCCAAATCTTCAAGGCAAGTGATTTTGCTGGTGGCGTGGCGGTCGAGTGCGAGCGCGAGATCTTCTGGCGCAATGCCCTGCCCATCATCGCTGACCCGAATCAGGCGCGTGCCGCCCTCGCTGAGGTCAATCTGAATGGTTTGTGCGCCAGAATCTAGACTGTTTTCCAGCAGTTCCTTGAGCGCGGAGGCGGGGCGTTCAACCACCTCGCCTGCCGCAATTTGACTGATCAGCAGTTCAGGGAGTTTATAAATGCGGGACATATTAGCTACGGGTGCTGAGGCGACGTTGGCGGATGACTTCGATCACGCCCGGCAAGAATGACACCACCACAATCGCTAAGATCAAGACACTCAAATTTTGCTTAATAAACGGCAGCGCGCCGAAAAAGTAACCGGCATAGCAAAAACTTGTCACCCAGAGCACTGCGCCGATGACGTTGTATGACAGAAAGCGTGTATAGCTCATCGCGCCGACGCCTGCGACAAAAGGCGCAAAGGTGCGCACGATCGGGGCAAATCGCGCAAAGATAATGGTTTTTCCGCCATGTTTTTCGTAAAACGCATGGGTTTTATCAAGGTATTCGCGTTTGAAAATCCGTGAATTCGGGCGGTCAAATACTTTAAGACCAACCGCTTTGCCGATGTGATAGTTCAGGGTGTCGCCCAAAATGGCCGCAATAATCAAAGTCAAAACCATCAAATGCACATCAAATGCGCCGCTGGCGGCAATCGCGCCGGTGACAAACAGCAAAGAATCTCCCGGCAAAAATGGCATCACAACCAGACCGGTTTCACAAAAAATAATTAAAAACAGAATCGCAAATAGCCAGACGCCATACGTCACCGCAAGCTCGGCAAGGTGGCGGTCGATGTGCAAGATAAAGTCGATAAGAAACGTGATGATGTCCATGAATTCGCGATCCAAAAAATAAAGCTGACAGTGTGAGGCTGCCAGCTGAGAGGAGACTTAATAGCGAGGGTGTGATGCCGTAGCGTGGGCCACGGCATCTTGGGTCTTTACACCACCGCTTCTTCTTTGACTTTTTTCGGTTTCACCAAGTTTTCGCGTGAAACGCCCAAAAAGAGCAGCAGCGGGCTAGCGACCAGTACCGAAGAATAAATCCCGAACACAATGCCGATGGTGAGCGCCAAAGCAAAGTAATGCAGGCTCGGGCCGCCAAAAATCAGCATCGCCAACACCATCGCCTCGGTGGAACCGTGGGTGATGATGGTTCGGCTCATGGTGGCGGTGATCGCGTTATCAATAATTTCGGGAACCGTGCCGGTGCGGATCTTGCGGAAATTTTCGCGGATGCGGTCAAAGACCACGACCGATTCGTTGACCGAGTAGCCCAGTACCGCTAAAACGGCGGCTAATACTGTGAGGGAAAACTCCCACTGAAACAGCGCAAAGCAGCCCAAAATAATCACGACATCGTGCAAGTTGGCGATGATCGCTGAAACGGCAAAACGCCATTCAAAGCGCATCGCCAAATACAAGACGATGCCCAAAATCACCAAGCTCAGTGCGGTCAGGCCGCTTTCGATCAGCTCTTTGCCGACTTGAGGTCCGACAAATTCGACTTTACGTACTTCGACTTGGGTGTTGTCGGCTTTGAGCACGTTGAGCACATCATTCGATAGCTGGGCGCTGCTTTTATCTTTGATGTTTGGCAGACGGATCAACACATCGCGCGTGGTGCCCAAGTTTTGTACCGAGGCTTCGCCGAGGTTGAGGCTATTGATTTGCGTGCGAACTTTTTCCATGTTCGCGGCTTGGCTGTATTGCACCTCCATCACCGTGCCGCCGGTAAATTCCACGGAGAAATTCAGGCCTTTTGTCGCCAGAAAAAACACCGCCAGCACGAAGGTCAGCAAGGAAATCGCCGTGGTGAGCTTGCCGTAGCTCATGAACGGGATGTCTTTTTTAATGTGGAATAATTCCATCGCAGTCTCTCCTTAAACTGAAAGCGAAGTCAGACGACGACGTGAGCCATAGAACAGATTCACAAAGCCGCGCGAGACCAAGACCGCCGAGAACATCGAGGTCAAAATCCCCAAGCAATGCACCACGGCAAAGCCACGAACCGGACCCGAGCCGAAAATCAGCAAGGCCAAGCCCGCAATCAGGGTGGTGATATTCGAATCCAAAATCGTGGCCCAGGCGTGTTCATAGCCGGCTTTAATCGCCGATTGAGGCGGAACGCCGTTGCGAATTTCTTCACGGACCCGTTCGTTAATCAACACGTTGGCATCAATCGCCATGCCGAGGGTGAGCGCAATCGCCGCGATCCCCGGCAGGGTGAGTGTCGCTTGCAGCATCGACAGCAGCGAGACCAGCATCAGCAGGTTGGAACCCAGCGCCAAGACCGAGATCACGCCAAACACGCGGTAGTAAATCATCATGAACACGGCGATCAGGGCAAAACCCCAGAGTGTGGAGTGGAAGCCTTTTTCGATGTTTTCTTTACCAAGGCTTGGGCCGACGGTGCGCTCTTCAATGATGCTCATCGGCGCAGCCAGCGAGCCTGCACGGAGAAGCAAGGACACATCGTTGGCTTCTGCTGCGCTCATTGAACCGGAAATTTGCACCCGTCCGCCGCCAATTTCGGCGCGAATCACCGGCGCGGTGACAACTTCGGCTTTGCCTTTTTCGACCAGAATCATCGCCATGCGCTTGCCAATATTGTCAGCGGTGACTTGGCGGAAGATCGACGCGCCGGTCGAGTCGAGGTTGATGTGAACGGCTGCCGTGCCATTTTCGTCAAAGCCGGGTTGGGCATCGTTGATGTTGTCGCCAGTCAGCTCAACATCTTTTTTGACGAGAATTTTTTGTGGGCCGCGGCTGGTGGCTTCGTCGAGGAGTTCGTAGCCGACAGGAATGACGCCAGACAATGCTTCGGCCATTTTGGCGGAGTCATCTTCGACCATGCGCACTTCGAGTGTTGCGGTGCGGCCAAGAATGTCTTTGGCTTTTGCGGTGTCTTGTACGCCAGGTAACTGCACGACGATCCGGTTCGGGCCGGATTGCTGAATCACCGGCTCGGCCACACCCAGTTCATTCACGCGGTTATGGAGCGTGGTGATGTTTTGGCGGATGGCGTCGGTTTGAATTTTTTGAATGTCGACTTCGCTCAAGCTGACGCGCAACACGTGGCGTTCATTGTCCGCTTTGATCGTGAGGTGCGAGAGTTGGCCTCGGATAATCTCTTCGACGCGGGTCAGCATGGCTTCGTCACGAACGGCGATTTCGAGGGCGTCGGCACTGCGACGAATGCTGCCGTAACGGATTTTTTTATCACGCAGTTCGCGGCGAATGTCCCCTGCGTAGCGTTCGAGGGTTTTGTCTGCCGCGGCTTTCATGTCCACTTCGAGCAGGAAGTGAACGCCACCACGCAAATCAAGCCCGAGGAACATCGGGTGTGCTTTGATGCGTGTCAGCCATTCGGGCGAGGAGGACAGCAGATTGAGGGCAACGATGTAGTTGTCGCCAATCGCTTCTTGAATCGCATCTTTGGCTTTGAGCTGGCTTTCGTTGTCTTTTAGCCGGACTTTTAAGCTCGTGCCATCGAGAAAAATCCCGTTAGGCTCAAGTCCTTTTTGTTTGAGGGCGGCTTCGACGCGGCCCATCAGGGCGGTGTCGATGGCAAGGGCAGAGCGGGTGGTCGAAATCTGTACTGCCGGGCTTTCACCATAAAAATTCGGCAAGGTGTAGATTGCGCTGACCAGCAGCACTGCCGCAATCAGAAGGTATTTCCAGAGCGGGTAGCGATTCATGCGGGGTCGGGTGTCGTAGGCAGTCAAGAGGAAAGGGAAACATCGACAAGCTTTGCCTGTCGATGTCATCGAAATAGGCCGAATTACAGGGCTTTGTAAGTGCCTTTTTCAAGTTTGATGCCGATGGCTTCGCGGCGAACTTGAATTTGTACGTTTTGGGCGATTTCCAAGGTGATGTTTTGCTCATCAAGTTTGGTGATTTTGCCCATGATGCCCGCTTGTGTGACGACTTCGTCATTTTTTTGCAGTTGGTCGAGCATGGCTTTGTGCTCTTTCATTTTTTTCTGTTGCGGACGCACCATCAAAAACCAGAACAGAATGAAAATAACCACCATCGGCAAGAAAGACATGAAATCGATGCCTGCCGGTCCTGCAGCCGTGTTCGCATAAGCGGGGGAGATAAACAGCATGTTTGTTCCTCTAGATAAATCAAAGCGTTTGATTGTAGCCGTGATGGCGCGCCTAAATCCACCGGCTCGCCTGAATCGGCCCGCCTGCTGGGGGCCGAAAAACCGGCTTAGTCTGTACCGCGTTGGCGATGTTCGGCAAACTCCACGCGGAAGTCTTCGAAACGATCGGCCTCAATGGCGGCACGCATGTCAGCCATCAAATCCTGATAGTAATGCAGGTTGTGAATGGTGTTCAGACGTGCGCCTAAAATCTCGCCAACCCGATGCAGGTGGTGGAGATAGGCTCGGCTGAAATGGCGGCAAGCGTAGCAACTACAAGTGCTGTCGAGCGGGCGGGGGTCATTTCGGTATTTGGCATTTTTGATTTTGATGTCGCCAAAGCGGGTAAATAGCCAGCCATTGCGCGCGTTGCGGGTCGGCATGACGCAATCGAACATATCAATGCCGTGTGCGACGCCGTAGACCAAATCTTCTGGGGTGCCGACGCCCATCAGATAATGCGGTTTTTCGGCGGGTAGCATGGGCAGGAGTTCGCGCAACATGCGTTGCATTTCGTCTTTAGGTTCACCGACAGACAGTCCGCCAATGGCGATGCCATCAAAGCCGATGTTCATCAGCTCGGTGAGGGATTCTTGACGAAGATCGCCGTACATCGAGCCTTGGACGATGCCAAAGAGTGCATTGGGGTTTTTGTGATCGTCAAAGGCTTTGCGTGACCGTTCGGCCCAGCGCAGGCTCATCCGCATTGAGGCGGCGGCGGTGGCGTGGTCGGCAGGATACGGCGTGCATTCGTCAAAAATCATGACGATGTCTGAGTTGAGCGCTTTTTGAATTTCCATCGACTTTTCGGGCGAGAGAAAGAGTTTGTCGCCGTTGAGTGGGGATTGGAAATGCACGCCTTCTTCGGTGATTTTACGCAGATCGCCAAGGCTGAAGACTTGGAAGCCACCGGAGTCGGTCAGAATCGGCTTGTTCCAGCCAATGAAATCATGTAATCCACCAAATGTCTCAAGTACTTCTAGGCCGGGGCGAAGCCAGAGATGGAACGTGTTGCCCAAAATGATTTGTGCGCCAATGTCGTCGAGTTCGACTGGGCTCATGGCCTTGACCGAACCATACGTACCGACCGGCATAAAAACCGGCGTTTCGATGGTGCCATGGTTGAGTGTAAGGGTGCCGCGTCGTGCGCCACTGCTTGTTTTATGTACGGTAAATTGCAGCATTAGAGAGGACTTTATCCGAAAAAGAAGCGAAAAATCATGGCGCTAGTATAACCGAGCCAGCATTTTTGCGCTTTTGATCGAAAAAATAGCTTGCCAAGGGCGCGATAGGTTCTGTATAGTTCGGTCTCTCTCAGCGAGAGGCGCGTAGCTCAGTTGGTTAGAGCGCCACCTTGACATGGTGGAGGTCGTTGGTTCGATTCCAATCGCGCCTACCAGAATTCGGAGTAACACAAATGGCTTTTCGAACGATTACCTTGGTGAACTAAAAGTACTCGCTCGAGCCAACCGTAGGTTACTCACATAAAAAAGTGCGGCTCTGGCCGCACTTTTTTTTTGCCTTTTTTCCATTCCCCTCGGACTTTGCTTGATAGCTGACCGGAGTTCTCATGCCTGATATTCGTCTACCCGACGGTTCTATTCGTTCCTTTGACCAGCCCATTTCTGTGGCCGGTGTGGCTGCTTCTATCGGCGCTGGTTTGGCGCGTGCGGCGCTGGCTGGCCGTGTTGATGGAAAATTGGTTGATACCGCTTTTGTAATGGAAAACGATGCTGACCTTGCCATCATCACCGATCGTGATGCGGAAGGTTTAGACATTATTCGTCACTCAACCGCCCACTTGCTGGCGCATGCGGTGAAAACGTTGTACCCCGAGGCGCAAGTCACGATTGGGCCGACGATCGAAAACGGCTTTTATTACGATTTCAGCTACACCCGCCCATTCACACCAGATGACTTGGTTGCGATCGAAGCCAAAATGGCGGAGTTGGCAAAAAAAGATATCGCTGTTGAGCGTTATGAACTGTCCCGTGATGACGCGGTTCGCTTCTTTTTAGAAGCGGATGAAAAATATAAAGCCGAGCTGATTTCTGCAATTCCGCAAAGCGAAGTGCTGTCTTTATATCGTCAGGGTGATTTTACCGACTTGTGCCGCGGCCCACATGTGCCGTCCACTAGCAAAATCAAAGTCTTTAAGCTCATGAGCGTGGCCGGTGCGTACTGGCGTGGCGACTCGAAAAACGAGATGCTGCAGCGGATTTACGGTACCGCATGGACGAAAAAAGAAGACCTAGAAGCGTACTTGTTCCGCTTGGAAGAGGCGGAAAAACGCGACCATCGTAAGCTCGGCAAGCAGCTCAACCTGTTCCACATGCAAGACGAAGCGCCGGGGATGGTGTTTTGGCATCCGAAGGGCTGGACCTTGTGGCAGCAAATTGAGCAATTTATGCGCCGGACGTTGGGCAAGCATGGTTATCAAGAAATTCGCACGCCGCAAGTGGTGGATCGGACGCTGTGGGAAAAATCTGGCCATTGGGAAATGTATAGCGAGCTGATGTTCAGTACTCATTCTGAGCATCGTGACTATGCGGTGAAGCCGATGAATTGCCCGTGTCACATTCAGGTCTTTAACCAAGGCTTGAAGAGCTACCGTGATCTACCGCTGCGCTTGGCCGAATTTGGTTCTTGCCACCGTAATGAGCCCTCTGGTTCACTGCATGGCATTATGCGGGTGCGTGGCTTTACGCAGGATGATGCGCATATCTTCTGTACCGAAGCCCAGATGCAAGACGAGGCATCATCGTTCATTGATTTGTTGCAAAAAGTGTATGCCATTCTCGGGTTTGACGAGATTTTGATTAAGCTTTCAACACGCCCAGAAAAACGTGTTGGCGCGGATGATTTGTGGGATCGTGCAGAGGCTGCATTGCAGGCTGCCTTGGATGCGCGCGGCTTGGCTTGGGAGCTTCAACCTGGCGAAGGTGCGTTCTATGGTCCTAAAATTGAGTTCTCGTTAAAAGACTGTCTGGGCCGAGTGTGGCAGTGTGGTACTCTGCAGCTAGATTTTAATTTGCCTGTTCGTCTTGGCGCAGAATATGTCGATGAAGACAACAGTAAAAAACACCCTGTGATGTTGCATCGGGCCATTTTGGGTTCGATGGAGCGTTTCTTGGGTATTCTGATCGAACATCATGCAGGGGCCTTCCCCTTGTGGCTAGCGCCGGTGCAGATTTGTGTCATGAATATTTCAGAAGCGCAGGCGGCTTATGCGACTGAGGTTGCCGAGTCCCTGCGTGAAGCCGGTTTCCGAGTCGATCTCGACTTGAGAAACGAGAAGATTAACTATAAAATCCGCGAGCACAGTCTGCAAAAGCTGCCGTATCAAATTATTGTCGGCGAGAAAGAAAAGACTGATGCACTGGTTGCCGTTCGTGCCCGCAATGGTGATAGCTTGGGTCAACTTTCGTTGCCTGACTTCATCGAGCGCCTCAAGGCTGAAATGCCTTCACAGGCTTAATGCACGACGGAACATGATTTTTTTGAAGGAGAATTGGCTATAGCTCAGGAACGTGAACCGCGGATCAACGGCGAAATTTCCGCCCGTGAGATCCGCCTCGTGGGCCCCGAAGGGGAACAACTTGGTATCGTTAGCCTCCGAGAGGCCTTTGAAAAGGCTGAGGAGCTTGAACTTGACATCGTCGAGATTGCGCCGGGTGCTCAACCACCTGTTTGCCGCATCATGGATTATGGCAAATTCAAGTATCAGGAAAGCAAAAAGAAACACGAAGCCAAGCTGAAGCAAAAGCAGATTCAGGTCAAGGAAGTCAAATTCCGTCCGGCAACCGATGAAGGCGATTACCAAGTTAAACTTCGTAACCTCGTCCGGTTCTTGTCTGATGGTGACAAGGCCAAAGTCAGTTTGCGCTTCCGTGGTCGAGAAATGGCGCACCAAGATATTGGTCTCGCACTTCTCAAACGTGTAGAAGCAGATCTGGTAGAATACGGCTCCGTCGAGCAGTTTCCTAAGCTCGAAGGTCGCCAAATGATCATGGTGATTGCGCCTAAGAAAAAATAAGGCGTGTCCTGTGTCATCGATACGGCGGGATTCTGTCCTGCCGTATTGGTTTTGGAAGCAGCCCAAAAGCTGCATAAAAAAGCGTGGTGCAGAGGTTTTAAGTGCTTAACCGCCACCCTGTACCTGATCTAACAATTGCAGGAGTTTCTCCATGCCGAAGATGAAGACAAAATCGGGCGCGAAAAAGCGTCTGACAGTGTTGGGCAATGGTGGTGTAAAACGCTCGATGGCTTTCAAGCGTCACATCCTCACCAAAAAAACCACAAAGAACAAACGTCAATTGCGCGGAACCGTTATGGTTAACGCGAGCGATATGAAGTCTGTTCGTGCCATGTTGCCCTACGCTTAAGGAGTTTTGAATGCCACGCGTAAAACGCGGTGTAACCGCTCGTGCCCGTCATAAGAAAGTACTTGCTTTAGCCAAAGGCTATCGCGGTCGTCGTAAGAACGTCTATCGCATTGCCAAACAGGCAGTGATGAAAGCCGGTCAATATGCTTATCGTGACCGTCGTCAACGCAAACGCCAATTCCGCACCTTGTGGATTGCGCGTATCAATGCAGCTGCACGCGAAAACGGCCTGTCTTACAGCAAATTCATGAATGGCCTGAAAAAAGCCATGATCGAAATTGACCGTAAAGTCTTGGCTGATTTGGCTGTGTTCGAAAAAGCCGCATTTGCGCAGCTCGTTGAACAGGCTAAGGCCAGTCTCGCTGCTTAATGACACGCCCCAAAATGCGCAAAGCAACATCGTTTTGACTTTGGCATTTTAAGCGCATCATCTGCACGCGAATGAAAGGGAGGCTCCAGCCTCCCTTTTTTTATGCCGGAACGCTTAGGAATACTGTTCACAGGCCTTATTCCCAAGCCTTCCGCTTCCCCGATTTACCCGGAAAATACTCATGAGCCAATTAGATACGCTTCTGGACGCCGCACTTGTCGATCTGAATAGCGCTGCCGACCTTGTTGCCCTCGAACAAGTCAAAGCCCGCTACCTCGGCAAATCCGGCGAAATTACCGATCTTCTGAAACAACTGGGCAAACTCCCTCCAGAAGAAAAAAAACAACAAGGGCAGGCAATTAACCAGCTCAAACAACAGTTTGAAGCCGCCCATAATCAACGCCGCGACGCCATTCAAAGCGCCGCCCTTGCCGCCCAACTCGCTGCCGAAGCGCTGGACGTGACTCTTCCCGGCCGTAGCTTGCCGACTGGCGGCCTTCATCCCGTGACCCTGACGCTGGAGCGCATCACCCATTTGTTCCGCTCAATGGGATTTGAAGTTGCTGATGGCCCCGAGATCGAAAGCGATTTCCACAATTTTCAGGCGCTGAACATCCCTGAAAATCACCCCGCCCGCGCCATGCAAGACACCTTCTACGTTGAAGGCGGCGACGTGCTGCGCACCCACACTTCGCCGATCCAGATTCGCTACATGCTCAACAACGAGCCGCCGATCAAAATTATTGCGCCGGGTCGCGTCTATCGCGTCGATTCCGATGCCACACACTCGCCCATGTTCCATCAAATGGAAGGCCTGTGGGTTGAAGAG
>CAZWRK010000116.1:8597-12740 GCA_964635875.1 uncultured Aquaspirillum sp. | reverse complement strand
TAGGTGAAAATAAAATGAACGAGTTTTCTTTGGAAGAGGGGCAGAAAATTGCTAAGATCTATAAAAAAGGAAAAGATCAGGATAAGTTAGTTGGATATTTAAGAATAAAAATAGACTCCGACCACAATCCAAACGAAGAAGAAGATGAGGAACTAATGGAGTTAATAAGAAATGCAACTCTAAAAGGAAGTGAAAAAAAGAGATTAGTGGAGATCATAAACAACAGGGCAAAAGAAAGAAAAGAACCAGTCCCATCAGGATTATCACAATTTCTAACTAACAAGAGAACTCAATTCACATTACCAGACTCATATTACCTGAAGCAGATGCACATAAAAGTTCCAGGATCAGAAAGAGCTACATTCTACATTCCAGCAAGATCAAATTCCGGAAAAACAACATGGATAGCAAACTACCTAGACGATTACGTGGATCAATTTCCAGAAAATGAAATCTACGTATTTTCAGGTGTGCCAAAAGACGAACCAGCATTTCAGAGATTCGGAAAAAAGATAACAATGATGGATTTAGGATATTTTAGAGAAAACCCAGTATCTGACATAAATGAATTATCTGAACTGGCAAACTCAATGTGTATATTTGATGACATCAACTCAATACCAGACTTAAGAACTAAAAAAGCAATAGTAGCGTTAAGAGATATGATTCTACAGTGTGGAAGACATGAGAATGTTTCCTGTATGTGTACATCTCATCAAGCATTAGACAGAGCTCTAACTTCCTACCCAATCAAAGAATCAGATTATTTCGTAGTATTCCCTCAAGCAAACAAACAACAAACTAGATCTCTTTTAACAAAGTACGCAGACTTCGATAAATCAGAAGTTGACAAAGTATTAAAACTGAATTCTAGATGGGTAGAAATAAGCAGAAACAATCCTTCATTTGTGTTGTATTCTACAGGTGCTTATCTTAATTAAAGGAGTGATTCGAAACAAAAAAAAGCACTTAAATGTCCGGGTTAAGTAAGTGTTGTTTCTGTAAAAAGATGTTCAAAAATGTTATGAAACATGAAGAGAACTGTCCATATCAGTTAAAAGTTATTATTGGACCTCAACAAGAAAGAGTAATATGTAGTATTTGTAACAGGCAATTTTACAGAAATGATACAACTACATATGATTATAAAAATAATAAATTATGTACAACTACACATTATGGTATCTATAAACATTTAAAATTCAGACATCGTATTGAAGAAGATATTGACAAATATTGTTTGCCTATTCCTAGAGACATAGAAAATGAATTAACTCCCGATGAACCTATTAATCTTAATCCTCTTGTAATAGAAGGTGAAGGAGAAATAAGAAATATACTGGGAACTAACTACCAAATAAATGAATATGGACAAGTATTTTCTAGAGGTAAAAAATTAAAACCTAAAACCAGTTTTAATCATAAAAATGTGTGTTTTGATCTTTATCTAGATGGAACAAGAATTCATAAATCAGTGGCAAAACTAGTAGCTGAAGCATTCATAGAAAATCCAAACAACTATGAAAATGTAATTCACAAAGACAGAAATAAATTAAACAACCACTATTCAAACCTAGAATGGTCAGAGAAAAGAGAAAAAATATTTAACTGAATCAATTATTTTATTTTTTATTATGTTTTATTTTCGCTTACGAAAATAATGGCGTCGTGTGGGGGCATGACCCCACTATTTTGCAGCACGAGCTTTAAGAGATTTTTTAGGCATTCTCTTTCCACCCTTTCCATTAACAATATCAAAGATCTCTTCTTCAGTGTAGCCTAAAGCAGCAAGAACAGGCAATACATCAGCAGCAACTTTAACTCCCTTTTCTACATAAGGCAATGCTTTTTGAGCAGCAGGTAAGATTTTTTGTTGAGCAAAATCTTTAGCTTTACTTAATCCAGACTTAGCCTTAGAGATGAACTTACTCAAACTTCCACCAGAGTACATTCCTCCATAAACATAATCGGCTAAATCATCATAAGCTAATTTTCTAACTTTAGAAGAATCAGCAACATCCAAAGCAGATACATCATTAGATTCGAACAAGACTTCACCATCCTTAACAATCATCATACCATCGTAAACAACAATCATGTAAACAGTGTAGTTAACTAATGCTTCAGGAGTTGGAGGATTGGCAGAAGGATTAGGAGAGTTATAGTACAAAGTTGTGTAATTCAATCGGAAAGAGATTTGCATTTGTTTCAAAGCCCCAGGAGCATCAAGTAAATCTAATGAAACATCAGATCCGAAATCAATACATAAAACAGATCCAACATGTTTATACCAAGCATCCCAAGAACCATGATAACCATTTTTAACAGCCATTCTGTACAATGCTTGAGGAGTGCATTCAGCTAAGAGTCCAGATCTAGTTCCTAAGTCAAGAGTAATTTTATCAATTCTTGCATAAGTATCTGGAGTGTAATAAGTTTCTTGTGAATCTTGTCTTTTAGCAAAGATATACAATCTCTTAGGAACTCCTTGTAATTGAATGTTAGAGAATTGAGTTTCTCCACTTTGATTCTGGTTTATTCCTTTTCCTAGATTAGCTCCTTGGATAGAGAAATCTTTAATATTGTTGTATGGGTAATGAATCGTTCGTGGAATAGTAACATTTGCTCTAGGTTTAATGTAAATGAATTCAAGTACAGATCCTGATAATTTAGATGCATCAAAGTCAAATGCTAAATTAGTATCAACACCTACCTTATTAAGTCCAAATCTGTAAGAAGAGAACATTCTAGATAAATCACGAATTTGGAAAGAGATGTTTAATGTATCTAAACCAATCAATGATTTAACTTCACGGTGACCCCAGAACAATGGAGACAATGGGATAATTTCCTCTAATTCAAAAGTGAAACTAAATTCTGTATTTGTGTCTACACTGATACTATCAATAATGTTATTTAAATAACCTTTTCGTCTTGTTGGTTCAAAATCAGATCCATCTTCATAATCAAGTAAAGGATTTCTGATAGCTCTTTGAGTTTGATTAACAACTACGTCTCCTGCATTTGGGAGATAGTATGAAGAATAAGTATCCATCATAGTTGGCATACAACTGAAATCATTTGTCATTTCAGTTTGACTGTTACAGTATTTCATCAACGCTTGATAATAACGATAAATGTTAGTAGAGACTTGTTTTCCATTAAGTTCAAGTTGAATAGAGTTACAACAAGAAGTAAATGGAGCAAATCTAAGAGCAATAGAATCGCTAATTTTTTGACCTACATCGGCCCCGGTAATGGAAACAGAAATTGGGATTTTAACATAAATTTTGCTTGAAACAGCAGTGTCACGAGATGGAACTAAAGTGTTAAAAGTAATGGCATTCAATGAAGAACTGACTTGCTTCCAAGTTCTGTAAGTTACATCTCCTCCTGATCGTTCTACCAAGTAATGGGCTTCTCTATCGAAGTCAATCCGAGGATCATCAACGATAAATGTTTTAACTGGCTCTGCAGATAGTGACATTTTTAGTTTTAAAAAGATTTTTAAAATTAAATTTGAAAATGAACAGAGAGAAACTAAGTCAAGAAAGAAATAAAGCTCTCTCACCAGTTGATATTTTTAGGATAGCTGAAAAAACTTGCAACGTGTTGAAGTATCCAGACTTGAAAGACTTCGAAGACATAGACCAACTCTTCGAGGAAGGTTCGTCACTTTACAAATACTTGACCCCAGAGTACGATTTCGACAACAACACATGTATCCTGCTCTATATGTCTCATCCTAACTTTGGTCATTGGTGTTCTATCAGCAGAATTCCTGAAAATGGAAGAGTAAAATATCAATTCCTAGATCCATATGGAACTATCATAGACGATCAACTTGAATACATTAAAAAAGAATTCAGAGAAGAATCCGATCAGGATAAAGCATATTTATGTAAGTTACTTCTGAAAGCAATAGATGAAGACAAAGCTGATGTTCATTACAACGAGAAACGAATGCAAAAGTTAGATGGAAAGACATCAACATGTGGAAGATACGCTGCATTATTCCTGAAGTACAATCAAGTTCCTGTTGAAGATTTTGCAAAAATACTGATGAAAGCTTCCAAGAAACATAAAATAGAAGTCGACGATTTAGTTACTGCAATGACTCTGTGAATCAAAAGGTGTTTCGTG
>CAZWRK010000116.1:4780-8497 GCA_964635875.1 uncultured Aquaspirillum sp. | reverse complement strand
GTTTCGTGCCGCCCTGCACGATTAAAAGAAAGGCGTTTCGTGCCGCCCTGCACGATGCTACGACTAATTAGAGTTTTAGTTTTCAAAGAAAATATGGCAACAGAATTCACATCAGAAGACATCCTCGGAGTAATTACCGATGAAGGAAATAATTCTAGTTTGTTGGAAGACTTAAAAAATTTGTATGAATCATTCGGAGAAGATTTTGAAAGCGAAGATGCAGATAAGTGGTTGAGAGATATAACTTTAAGTTCTAAGTTAGATGATGCTAACCTTATGAACATCTTCAATCTAATTCCCGATGGTTCGATCTATGAATTTACTTCTTCTAAGTTAGATGATAGCGGAGTAGTTCAAGAGAGAAGAGACAACGCATATATCAAGAACCCAAATCATAATCTATTAACTATCAAGAGAGCAGTAACAGCAATGATTTCCGCAGCAATTGATGAACCAATTATTATCGATGAAGACACAACAGAATACGCAGTTGAATCAGTAAGTGGAATGGATTACTATGCAGAGTACAACGAAATAGAACCAGGATTTGTTATTTCATCAGGTTCAGATCTAAATTCTCCAGTAGGATTCTTCCCAAAGTATTTCCCTGATGATGAACATATAAAATTTGACTTCAATATTAATGATGAAAACATGTTTTGTGTATTCTCAGCACTATTCAAACAATCAGACAAATTATATCAATTATGTAAGTTAAACAAACCAACTAATGAAAAAGAAGAAAGAGATTTTTACATGGAATTACTACACAAATGCAAAATCAATGTAGAAGAAGTATTTGCTATTACAGAAGAAAATGTAGCTAGAGTTTACAGACTTTTAGCCGCAGCATTTAAGTTCAACGCTAACATCACATACTTTTACATCAAGAAGAATCTGAAAGCTAAACCAAACTCAATAACACATCTTGGACACAGAACAATTAAACTTGAATCAGGAACAAACGAACCATTAAAGTTAGTTGTTGCTAAACTAAAGAATCACATCTTCAACATCAACAACATTAAAACAAAAAGAAAAGATGCATTAGTCTATCTCCAATATGTTGCAAATGTTTATGATGAATTAAAAAATAGAAAGTTAAGAAGCACGATTAAAGAAGTAACTAAATTGAGTAGAGAACATGCGAAAGAATTCAGTAAGTATCAAAAAGAGAAAATAGCTAATCCAGAGGAATTATTAAAAGATATTTGTGTAGATGATTGTTGCTATTTACCTGAAGTAATTCCAGAAACTAACTTTACAGATCCAAACAAAGTGAAATATGTTCCGTTTATTTTTGATTTCGAAACTGTACTCAACAGTAAGAATGAACACATTATCTATTCATATGTAATCAAGAAAGTTAACTCAGACAAAATGGATTTATTTTATAATCACTTTCCATTCGAACCATTAACAGAAAGAACTAATCCATTAGTGAAACTATTTAATTTTGTCATCAACAACACAGAAAAAGATGAGAGAGGTATTTTACTAGCGCATAATGGAGCTAAATTCGATAACTTACTCTGTTTAAAATTAGCATGTGAAACATATGGAATGAATCAGTTCAGAGAAATTAATGCAGGGCCAAATAACGATATCATGATGTCACTTGATATTACTTATTCATACAAACTAAAATCTACAGATACTAAATGTCAATCTAAAGTAATTTCATTCAGAGACAGCTATAAATTATTAGACTGTAAAGCTGCTGATATTCCTGCTAATTATGGAACAAAAGCATTTAAACTTCCATATTGTTATGAGATCTACAACCAAATCTTCAAGATTACTGAGAATAATACTGGTGCTAAACTAAAAGTAAGTGACAAATCGCAAATGAAATACAAGATGACAAATTACTTCAGCTCTAAGAGCAATAATAAGTTCATCCTAAAGTCAGGAAAGCCAGATGAGAAAATGATTGTTGATTATGAAAAAATGTTAAATGGCGAACTGACTGACCTATCTCCATTATTGCAAAAAGAAATAGAAGAATACAAAAACAAGTTAGCAAAAAAGAAAGTATATTATTTACCGGAAGAGTATTGTAAACTCTATAACAAGTATGATGTGTTAGTAGTTGAAGAAGGTTTACTAAAGATGCAATATTATATCAGATCGCTAGGAAGTATAGAAGCTATTTTCGAAATGATGGAGAATTCAAAAGTCAAACTAGATGATAAGAGAATGGAGCAACTAAAGGAAAAAGTAAAACAAGTAGGAGCTATTCCAGCAACTAAAGATTTAGATATTTTCCAATACAGATCATTAGCTTCTATGGTTTTCGATATTGCAAAGAAGTCAGGAGTGTTCAATGATATTTATGTAGTAACAGGTAATCTGAAAACTTTCCTCCAGTTATCAGTAGTAGGAGGAAGAGTAATGAAGAATCCAAATAAAGAACTAAATGATTACAAATCTAAATTCTATGAGTACTTCATGCAACAGGTAGGAAAAGAAAGTACAGAAGAATTAAATAAGGAAATACTTAATAAAGCAATCCTAGATTCTATTATTGATAATGATGCAGTTTCGTTATATCCATCAGCCATCTCATTATGTAGAATGCCTGCAGGAAAACCAGAGGTAGTAACTCTGAACGAAACACAAAGTGATTGTTTCATTAAACTCATTCCTAAGATTCTAAGATCAGGCAGAACATTCTTCTGTGTAGATATAGAAACACAAAAAGATTTAGAATTCCCTATCCTATCTGAAAAGGATGATAATGGAATAAGAAGATTCAGAAATGGAAAGTTTAGAAAAATCGTTATTGGAGATGTTACTCTAAGTGATGCTATCAAGTATCAAAACGCTAAAGTAACTAGAATTTATGCGATTGTCAGATTTGATAGAACATGTGATAGATTCGCACAATTCATCAAGAAGCTATTTACTTTAAGACTTATCTTCAAGGCTATGAAACTTCCATGTCAGAATACTGTTAAGTTAATGATGAACTCTTCATATGGAAGAACTATTCTTAAACAATCACCTTATAAAAAAATATACAAACGTGTATACAGCAATGAGGATAAAGAAAAGTTCAGGAAGTATATAGATAAGAATTATTTCTATCTGAAACCTGAAATAA
Organism: uncultured Aquaspirillum sp.; assembly: GCA_964635875.1. GTDB lineage: Bacteria > Pseudomonadota > Gammaproteobacteria > Burkholderiales > Aquaspirillaceae > CAZWRK01. The sequence continues at coordinate 5,391 of CAZWRK010000116.1, read as the reverse complement.
ATAAAATAGGTAATTATGTAAAACTCAATAAGAGAGAATTAACTTTTAATCCATCTGGTTACCCGCATGTAGGGTCACATATTTTAGAAATGTCAAAAATGTTGATGAACAAAATGTTCTATAAGATCTATGAAAACGGTTTAGCTGTTTACTATACAGATACTGATTCTATTCATGTTCAAGCTAGTTCGCTTTTATCATTAGGAGACATGTTAGGAGAAGAGATGACACAATTCCATTCTGATTTCGGAGAAGTAGGTTACAGAGGTGTATACTGTAAAGAACTTGGTAATGCTAATCCTGGAATATTCGCCATCAGATCTGTATTCGTAATGAAAAAATGTTACTATGATAAATTATTTTGTATTAATAATGAAACCAACAAGTATGAAATCATTGAACATAAAAGAGTAAAAGGTATCGCATCAGCCTTCATGAATGAAGAAAGATATGAGAAACTACTAAACGGTTCAATCTTAGAATGTGACATGTGCGAGTACAGAGATCTCATTATGAGAAAGACTAAAGATGGTGTCCTAATCACAATTGATAAATTCAAGAGAACTATTTCTCAAACTGATTAACGGAGCGCCGTTAACGCGCCAGGGTTA
>CAZWRK010000116.1:0-4680 GCA_964635875.1 uncultured Aquaspirillum sp. | reverse complement strand
GCGCCAGGGTTAAGGCGGAACGCGCCGCCTTGCGCGTATGTAATTGAAGATTAGGATTTTTTTATAAAACAAAATGTCTATCAGTCATTTGGCAACTAAAAACGGATACCAATGGGCAACTACATCCTCCTCGGATGGTGTTACATACTTATGCGCTACTGGAGTAAGAATTGTTTCTAATTTATTTCAATTTCCAGGTATTCCCGCATCCGGAGTAGCAGGAGCTGCAAAAGCTAGAATCATTTATGAAAAAATAGGAAGAACAGTAACTATCTCTCTTCAACTTTACGATGATGGGAATGTACCAGCTAACGTGGGTCAAGGTGTTGCTACAGTTACTAAAAATGGACCTGGAGCTATTGTTATTGATGCTGTTGCTAATCTTGGTGCTACTTTAACAAATCAACTGATTCACGATATAAGATGTCCTGATCAAACAGGAGCATTATCGAGAGACAACCAAAAATCATTCGGAGGAGGTTTAATCGGATTTATTAATAAATCCAGTATTTCAATTGTTAGTATTTTACCTAATGGAAATATTGGAATTCATTTTCAACACGATACTGCCGGAAATGCTCCTGTTGTTATTCCTGATGGTGCGGAGATGTGCCCAACATCTCTTACTTTTGCAGCTCTTGATGATCTTATTCTTGTTTAAACTAAAATGTTTATTTTCATTAGTATAATATTTTTTATCATATAAAGCTATGCACAACTTTAAAAATTAAGAGCCGTTAAATATGTCAATCAGCCATATCATAGATAAAGGAGTTTGTCCTCCAGCATGGACACAAATCAGAGCTCATAGAGTACATTCATGTACTGATCTTCAATTCGATAGAGAATTAATCGGACTATTGAGACTAAATGGGAATATTCCTCCTGGAGGTCCGAGAACATTTCTTCATACCGATCAGACTCAGACCATCAATTGGAAGACATTTAACAAGAGTGATATTCCCGCTGGTAATGATGGTGATTATCTTCAAACTATAAATGGCGAAGTGGAATGGGCTCCTCCTACTTTTGATCCTAGTGTATTGAATCCAGGTTCATCACTTCAGATAATGCATACTAATTCGGCTGGAACTGCTGCTGAATGGACTTCTAATCTAGAAGTTCCGGGAACAGCAAAATTCGATAGCACATTATTAGTTTTAGGATCAACAACTTTAGATTCTACAGTTTTATGTAATCAAACACTAACAGTTGATAATAATTTATTTGTCAATGATAGTATTGTTGTTCAGAATGATTTACAGATCGCGAATGGAGATATAACAGTTGACAACGGAGCTACCACTTTAGTTGATCTAGATGTGAATGGAGATTTGCAATTATCCGGATCATCAGGAACATCGGGTCAAGTCATTGTCAAAACTGGACCGAATACTCAATCATGGCAAAACTTATCCGTTACTCCAACAAATATTTCTCCTGGAACAGCTAATCAACTTTTAGTAACTGATGTCGGAGGTACAGCAGCTCAGTGGGCAAGTAATGTGATCGTTCCAGGATCACTAAATGTTGTTGGAGACCTTCAGTTCAACTCATCAAGCGGAACTACTGGACAATTCGTAAAAAAGACAAGCGGAACAACTCAAGCATTCTCAAATATTGTTGCATCTGATATTACCGCTGGAAGTGATAGAACTTTACTAACCAGTTTAGGCGGAGTAGCACAATGGTTGACTCCTACAACAATCAGGAACATAAAATATGGAACTACATTTACCGCTCAAAACTTGAATGCTGGAACTGGTCCAACAGCAGTCACATTTTCTACTGTGCCATTCCTAAGTATTAATTCTTCTAACACTACTCCAGTAACCGGAATTACTCAGCCTTCAGCAACTCAATTCGTTATTAATGATACTGGTTCATATAATGTTTCTATCACTGGTTACATCGATCCAACTTCATTAGGTTTAGGAAATAGTGTTTTCACTCTTACCGCTGAAGTTGCTGGAACTGAACAACAAGTCGGATGCGTAACATGTAGTGCTGATTATTCATTTTCTGGAACTATTCCGGGTTTAACTATTACATCAGGTCAAGTATTGCAAATTCTTGTTAGACGAGTTGTTGGAACTAGACCCATGAGTACCTTTTCTAGTGCTTCAGTCATTCCTAACTTCGCTTCCAATATTGTTATTTCTCTCAACTGAGCGTTGCGCCGCATTATTTTCGCGATCGAAAATAAAAACCACGCTATTAAAAATTTTTTATTTGGTTCAAATCTAATGTAATAAAAATTAACAAAATAAAGCCGTCATATGTCAGCATACAAATTACTAACATCGGAAACAGTTACTGTGAATACTTCACTAACTTTTCCAAACAGAATCACATCAAGTAATATGCCTAGTGGTACAGCTAATTCTATTTTGGTTACTGATGGAAGTGGGTTACCTGGATATGCAACAAGTTTACAAGTTGCTAGATTATTTCCTGGATCATCAGAACAATCATTATGGACTGTAGGTGGTGTACCTCAATGGAGAAATTATAGTAGCAGATACGGTTTCGTAAATATTGCATTTCAAGCACAAGACTGGAATGCTGCTGCTACTAATGCTTTATCTTTCAATAGTATCGCTTCAGCCTTCAGCACTTATGGTCCCAACACCTTCACAAATATTTCGGTTCAAACCCCATCAACTACTTTATTATGTAATACTTCAGCTTATTATCGCTTCTCGTTAGTTACTTCACTATCAAACGGTGGAATTGCATCTTCAGCAGTAAGGTTTAATGTATTAATTAATGGAGTTGTGGCTGCTCCTGGTCCTGCTATTACTTTAGGAATTGGAGAAACCAGTTCATTGACCGCTTCTATTGTTTTACTTGTTGCAGCTACTCAGACTATTACTTTCAGATCAACTAGATTAAACGGAACATCTGCTTTAACTAATGATAACACTAATTCTTTACTTTCTATTGAGTTGGTTACTATTGTCAACTGAGTTGCGGTCTTGTCCATTATTTTCGCTCGCGAAAATAAAACCACGTATTAAATTTTGTTTACTTTTTAAAAGTAAGATGAAACTCACTAAGGTACAGGAGAGCAAAAGAAAAAGTGATCATGTTCAGTCTGTATTAATTCCGAAGTATTATGGAAGGGAAAATGTTAAGTACCTGATAGATAAGTTAGGATTTAATTACTTTTATGTTGATGAGACTAAAAATTATTTCAGAGTTAGACAGTTTAATCCTGATTCGTTTTCAGATGAAAAAGTAAATTACATCACAGTTCATGATAAAAAATATAAAGATATTCTATATGTTATAGTTGTTTAGCGTTAAAATTTTCTAGCTGATTTAGATCTAGATCCAATACGTGGAAGTGAATAATTTTCAAATCTACACATATCAGATAATTCTTCTTTAGAAAACATTTCAGGATAGAATCCGAAATAGTCAAGCGAAAAACGTTTTAGTTGATCTTCGAAAATCTCTAGTACTCCATTACGAATAAAATTTAATATAACTAGTGATAAAAATCTACTCTCAAACCAATCTCGTCTAATGATAACTTTTTTAATATTATGATCTTCATCTAAACATAAAATAGTATTATAATACTTTCTAAAGATATTGAATTCACCATTAATTATATGAATCATAGGACCTTCATATTCGTCATATAATTCAGTACCATTAACTTCTATTTCACAATCTAATTTTATTTCCCTTTGCGCGAATTCAGTTAGAATGTTATCGATGTTATTTTCATACAGATAAATATACTTCTCTCTTTCTTCAATAAGCTTCATGAATTCGATTGATTTATTTTTGTATGATAAAGTCGTCCCATCAAATTTGATTAGTTTAAAATCAATAGGTTCATCATCATCATCATCACAAGGATTATACATATATTGAGCTACTCTCTTGACGTTAATTGATGCCATATTTTATACAAAATGCAAAACTTTAATTAAGAATATTTAATAGCTTTATCGTGTAAAGTGAAATAAATCCTGTTGACCATGAACCTGTAAAGACTAATGTTTCTTCAGTTGATTGATTTCTCGCTATGAAAGTCAAACCGATTGGAGCAGTAAAATAAAATAAATCAGATTGTGAAATTCCAGTTCCAGTAAACAATAAATCATATAATGGAGTTGAAATCGGAGTGATAGAGTACCAGTTATTACTTTCATAATTCGTACTTACATAATCATACCATTCTTGAGACCTGAATGTAATGGTGATTGTGTTATTTGGAATATCCACCACTTCAATATCATTAATTTCATCTTCTGTTTGTATTCCTGATGTGAGATCAAATGAGTATGTGTAGTCATTGTAATCAAACGGATCAGCAATATTTTGTACCAGAGTTATGGTAGTCATATTTATAAAAAAATATTTTATCTTTTATTAACGAGTGACCCTGCGCATTAATTTCGCCAGCAAAATTAATAGAGTTATGCGCAGCATTTAGATGATTTCATGTTTATTAATCTTTTTTCTATTAATATTTTTTCCTCTTCATCATTACCATCATCTCGAATAATTTCATAGTAATCATCTAGCTCATAACAGTAACTATTAATTTGCTCAGTAATAAAATAGTCAATAAGATCAAAATCCATCTCAAACACTTCATCTAGGTCAACTTCTAAAGAAATTAGTTCACCTTTATGAAATACAAGTCTAAAGTCATGGTCG
>CAZWRK010000115.1:0-12947 GCA_964635875.1 uncultured Aquaspirillum sp. | reverse complement strand
TACAGCAGAAACAGTAAATCAAAAGTGTGTCTGTATAAAATGTGTAAATTCTATTATTAAAGATAAAGATAGTAAATGAAAAATAAATATATTCTACAAGCTTTTAATCAACATGGAAAAAGTTTAGGATATTGGGCTAGAGGATATAATTGGTCTTGGGGGCCGGATTATGCTGCTTATAAAGTAGATAAAAAGACAGCAATAAAAACTAGAGGACAACTCAATCATTTAATTGGTCATGGAGAATATATTGAGATTCTAAGGATTAAAAATGAATGAATTATGGGAGATATTAGTTCCGACCCAATATAATGATACTAAAAAACCAGTTAAGACTAGACACCATCGGTCATGGGACCGCTATGTTCGTTCAATAAGTGGCGGGCTTTCTATATTTAAACCGATTAAAGGTCAGTGGGTACATCAGGGTGAACTGTACGAAGAAAGAAATATTCCAGTAAGAATTGCTTGTAATGAGAAACAAATTAGAAAAATTGCATCTTTTACTAGAATTCATTATAGACAAATCGCTATTATGTGTTATCGTGTTTCAGACAAAGTTTTAATATTGGATAAATAGTGGAAAATATCGTTTATAATCTTGACTATTATGAAGAATGTTTAAGTAGTTGGACAAAAGAAAATTTTACTATAAAGATTGGTGGTGCCACATCTTGTTTTAGATGTACATCTTGTGGTTCTATAGTATTTAAGAAAAGAAAAGATAACCCATTAAAATATAAATGTAACGGTTGTGATGCTACTTATACAGGTGAAATATGAACAAACATCCAGATGGTCTTGAATTAAAAGCCGGAGAACTTGTAAGATTCAACGGCGTAATAAAAGAGGTTGAAATTGGTAATGTATATGAGTCAAGATTAGAATGTTGGACATCAGTTAAATTTGTTGGTGAAGACGGATATTATTTTACCCACAAGGGTGGAATAGAAAAATATGAAACCATATGCAATAATTCCTAATAGATTTGCTGACATTGGTTGTTGTCCAGGCCACGATTGGCCCAAGCTCAGAAAATTAGTAGGAACATACAATAGTCATAACTCAAAAAAGATGCATACTAAGAACAATGATGTTGCAAAACGGATTCGTCGTCATGTAGAAAAGCAAAATCTTGCTAAGGAAATCAAGGAACTGTAAAATGTATATTCTTCTCCTGATGTTATTTATGTCTGAACCTCGTCCACTAACAATAGTTGTGGATAATAGTCGTAATTCAAAAATGATTCAGAGAGATTTTACGTACGACTGGTCAGCATTATCAAATGATAAAACCAATCGATTTGATGAAATTCAAAAGAAACTTAAACCTAGAATTACATTTATCGATATTACTAGTTTAGATTCAAAAGTTTTAAAATATCGTAATGATAAATATCCATATTTTTTGTATGGTGAAAGAGGAAGAGAAATAGAATATCTTCCTGACGAATCATTTTTAATGGCTAGTTTTCCATTATTGTCTACAGAGACATATTTAAACCAAATCGAATTTGATTATACAACTTATCAAAAATTATGCAATGAAGCTGAAGATAATGCTGGTAATGAATACGAAAAATGGTTAGCAAATAATAAACCAGAAGAATTACAAATGTTTATTCAACTCTTTTATCAAGAAGAGTTTTATCAATTACCAACATATAGAGAATACTTTAAAAAATTCAATAATATAAAGGGTATTCCAGTATTTTTACCAAAGTATCCTTCTAGACCTAGAATTTGGTATCCTTGGGAAAAAGAGTATCAATTATTTGATAGTACTGAAAAATATGAAAGACCAGAAGATGAAAATAGACCGTAGAAATTTTCTAAGTACAAGCGCAATATTAGGCTCAACAGTATTTAATAATTCTTTATTAGCTGAAGGAAAAGCAAAGGAAAAATCTGTCTTACTTATTTATCTTCATGGAGGAATTTCTCACGCAGAATTCACTCATGCTGTAGATAATATGGACGATAAAATCAACTCTGTGACAGGCGTGATTAAAACTAGTGCTGGATTTAATCTTGGCGGCACTTTTGAGAAATTAGCTAAACACTCTAATAAAATGAACATCGTCAAGTCTTTTTCTCATAAAGACGCTAATCATTCTACAGCTGCCGCTTGGGTATTAACATCAAAAACACATACTGGTGTAGCCGAAGGTGGCGCCCTCAAAGAACCTTCTTACGGTTCTTTAGTGTCTAAATATTTTGGAACTAGAACATCTATTGGTATTCCTACATATACTAAAGTGAATAAAATTGATTTTGGTGTTCGTAGAGATGGTCCGGCATGGTTAGGTATAAATTACACTGGATTTGATGCGGATGAAGAAGGAATTAACAATCTAAAACTTAGTATATCTAAAAATAGAGTAGATGACAGAATGAAGATTGTAGAAATGATTGATAGAAAAGACTCTGCAATGGATAAAGCTTGGACAGATTTACGCAGAGAAGCTTATAATGTTGCAGTGGGTAAAGCTAGCGAAGTCTTTGATTTATCTAAAGAACCAATTGATATACAAACTAAATTCAATATTACAAAGTCAGGATTTGGTAAATCATTGTTAATGGCTCGTAGACTAATCCAAAACGGTTCTAGATTTGTCTCAGTAGTCCATGGTGGATGGGATATGCATAATGATATCCTTGAAGGCTTTAAACGACAAGGACCAGAATTAGACTATGGTATTGCTACAATAGTAGATGAATTAGAACGATTAGGTTTGTTGGAAACCACATTAGTAGTTATTACCACAGAGTTTGGTCGTACATATAAGATAAATGGAAGTTCTGGAAGAGACCATTGGAATAGTGTTATTCCTCTTGTTTTTATTGGTGGTGGATATGAATATGGTAGAGAGATTGGTTCGGTTGAAAGAGATAATTCAGCTCCCCGTGATAAAATCTATACACCAGCAGATTTAAATCGTACTATTATGAACTTTTTAGAAATTCCAGAACACATTGTATTCGTTGATGATATGAGAAGACCTCATCATCTTTATGAGGACGGAAGTAAAAATATCTTAGTATAACATTAAAATAAATTCATTTTGCTTTGGCATTTTGCTGGATTAGATGACCAATTTGGTGTTTGTATATGAATTATTGTATCAATGAGTGGATTGGTCGTGGTTATAAAAACACAATGAAACTTTGGACTAATTGGACTGAACCAACTATTATTATGCCAAATTGGTTTGGTGACCCAGATTTTCATGCTAGTCATCGTAGTAATTTGCTTCGTAAAGATGTGGGTTGGTATGGACAATATAATTGGGACGAACCTCATGATTTAGAATATGTTTGGCCTAAAGGTGATATAATATGAGAAAATCTGAACGTGAACTAGCAATAGCAAAAAAACGACAAAAACAATGTGAATCTGCTCATAATGCGTTTTATTGTAGAACACAAGCTTGGGGTAAATATCTTGTTAACATAGGAAAATTCTTCAAGAATAGATTAAGTAGTTTTATTAGACATTGTGATTGTCCAAGATGTATAGGTGGAGTTAAAAATAAAAAAGCAGATTTAAATTTTAAAGAACAAAAACGAGATTTTGAAAGGAACGAATGAATTATCAAATTATAGACATCCATGTATGTTCTCAATGTAAAAAGACTGTATATGGTAAAAAAATAATGTTGGTTTATCCTCAATGGAGTATGCAACATTTTTGTTCTGAAAAATGTAAACAGAAATATATAATTGAAAATAAGGTGAAAGATGAATCTAATCTTTGGTCGAGCGAATTCGAAACTTATAAAACTACAAACAAAAACAGGAAAGAAACTTTACACGTTTAGTTTACTTAGTGGACACACGTGCTTATTTGCTAAAGATTGTAGAGCACAAGTTGATGTAGTTAATGGAAAAAGAAAATTAATAGATGGTCCACATTTGAAATTTAGATGTTTCTCAGCTAGTCAAGAAGCTATTTATTCTGGAGTGTACAATTCAAGAAAGAAAAATACTGAATTAATTAAAGACTGTGGAAATATAGTCGGAACAATGAGAGATTTAATTAATTCTTCCATTCCTAAAAATGCAGAAATTATTAGGGTACATGTTTCAGGCGACTATATGACTCTAAATTATTTGTTAGCTTGGTTAGAAGTAGCAAAATTAAATCCAAATATTCACTTTTATTCTTATACTAAGGCAGTACCTTTATATTTAAAAGCAAAAGAACGGGTCGGTATACCTAAAAATTTTATGTTCACTATGTCTCGTGGTGGAACTCACGACTCTTTAATTAATTCTGAAAATTTAAAAGAAGCTATAGTTGTAAATAGTAAACAAGAAGCTAAAAATTTAGGTCTTAAAATAGATACAACAGACTATTTAGCTGCGTATGGAAAAAATTCGTTTGCATTACAGTTACATTCTCAGGGACCAAAAGGTTCTATTCAAGCTAAACTATTCTCTGCAACACACTTACAAAAATCTAGGAAAATTTCCTGAGATAATTCTTGTTTCATAAAATTAACAATCTTATGTACCCACTGTACATTACCATCAATATATCCTTTAGAAGAGTCGATTCGGTCAAGAGAAGCAGAACCATCATCAAATTTTATAATTTTATTTGAAAGTTTGCATTTATACCCCTGTTTAGTTATTAAATTATTTAATAAGTCTTTAGTAATTGTAAAATCTATATTATTTTTTATTGCTCTGGATTTTATTTTTGAAAAATAAATACTTAAACTTTTTATACATGATTTGTATTTATCGTATTTTCTACATTTATTACAATCAGAAATTTTTCTAACTAAAAAAGACCTTTTTAAAATTGTATATTGATTTCCGCAGTCACATTGACATTTAACCCAAACTGATTCATTCTTATTGTTTTTATTTTTAGTTATAAACTCTTCCAAAATTAAAAGTTTTCCCTGTTTAAATCCGATAATATTCTTTTTACGGATTCCACATTTACCACAGGTTTTTGGTTTATTCTTAATAAGATGTGAAGCTTGAATTTCGTATTTTCTATCACACAATTTACATTTTACTAATAATATATCTTGTTTGTAAGTTCTGTCTTTAAATTTTTTAGGTTCTTCTTTTATTTTATCTACTACTTCAATATTATTAATAGTAAAACCAATCCAATTATTTCTATCTCTATTTAACTGACTCATTTTTTCTCCTATTAACTTAACATCTCTATGTATTATACACACTTTATAGGATAAATTGTATAAAATGAAATATCAAATTCGTCGTATTCCAATTGAATTTAAAGTTGGAGAAATAATTACTTTTAATGCACAAACACTTTGTAAAGTATTAGAAGTTGATGTTTTTGGTAATGGGACAAGCGTGGTTGTCTTAGAAAGATGGGGCACTGAAAAAGGCAAGGAAAAAACTCATCGAATAATTATTATGAAAGAGAGTCAAGAAGTTGAACTTACTTTTCCATATGAGCCAACCTTATCAAGGCGGGCCAAATTTAATTATAATGGTGTGACACATTACACCTTTTCTTTATAGGTTAATTTATGTATCCAATTAAAAGTAAAACACTATATTCATTAGACTCTTCTGGAAATGTTCGTATTTGGTATATGGAACAAAAATTTAATGAATATAGAATGATAAGTGGTATCAAAGATGGCGCATTAGTTTATTCTGATTGGACAACAGTCTTTGGTAAGAATACTGGAAAGAAAAATCAAACTTCTGATGTAGAACAATGTAAAAAAGAAATAGAAGCAAAATACAAAAAGAAACTTAAAGAAGATTATTTTGAAAATGAAACCGATTTAGGACAATCAAGATTTGTGCAACCTATGTTAGCGCATAAACTTAAGGATTACAATCCAAGTAAAATTGGCCTTTTTTCTGGTAATTGGGGAATTCAGACGAAACTTAATGGCTCCAGATGTATAATTACTAAGGATGGCGCTTGGACTAGGAAGGGCGAAAAGTACCTAACAATCCCACACATTACAGCAAGTCTGGCCCCATTTTTCTCTGCCTTTCCTGATGCGGTTCTTGATGGCGAATTATTCAATGAGTCACTTAGGCAAAAATTAAATGAGTTAATGAGTCTTGTGCGTAAGACCAAAAATATTGGTACAGAAGAACTTAAACAATCAGAAGATATTGTTCAGTACCACATCTATGATGGATATGGTTTTGGTAAAATTCCATTTAAAGAAGAAGAAGCTTATAACAATAGATTTAATTGGATATGCGCTCATTTATCTAATTATTTAGATAATGATACATATATTAAATATGTTGAATATGAAGTATTGTTTAATCAAACTCAATTAGATAATTATTATTCAGAACTTATTAATAATGGTCACGAAGGTATAATTTTAAGAAATTTAACTGGTGGATATGAACATAAGAGAAGTAAGAATCTTCTTAAACATAAGCCAGAGGATGATTGTGAAGTAACTATTATTGATATTAATGAGGGAAAAGGAAATTGGGCTGGAACCGGCAAGGTTTTAACTGTGACAGGTACACATGGTACATATGATTGTACTTTTAAAGGTTGTTATGAAGATGCGGTTCAATTTTTAGAGGATAAAGATTATTGGATTGGTCGTCAAGTTACCATAAAATATAACGGTCTAACTGGATTAGGAACTCCAAATTATGCTCAGTTTGATTATTTGAATTGTCTAAATCATGCCTGATAAATTAGTATTAGATAAAAATAAAGTAAAATTAGAATGTATACCAGAGTTCGATAAACTTGTTGAGTATCAAGAATATGCACATGTAAAAAATAAAAGAGAACATTATAGACTATTATCTTATATATCTAAACAGTTTAATAATTGTTATATCTCAGATTTTGGTACACTGTTTGGAGCATCAGCATTAGCTCTGTCTCAAAATCCCACAAATCATGTTCATTCTTATGATGTAGATATTAAACCTAAACGATTTAAAAAAGAAAATATTACCTTTAATGAAAAAGATGCTGTAATATCTATTATGGCAAAATATTCAAAAATAATACTTCTAGATGTAGACCCACATTATGGACAATTAGAACGTATTATTTATGCTAAGTTAGTTATTGAGGGATTTAAAGGTATTCTTATATGTGATGATATATTTTTGAATGATGAGATGCGTGCGTTTTGGAATTCTATTAAACTTGACAAATATAACTTTACTGATGTAGGACACGCTACAGGAACCGGTATAGTTGATTTTGGTATTGGAATCGAGGTAATTGAACGTGAAGACTTTTGAAATTCATATCACAGTAAACTTAGATGACGCTAATATGTTTAAAAATATATGTTCTTTAGCACATATTAAATGTATTGAAATTGAGTCTTTAAATATATGTGGACAAAATATTGATACGCAACATATGACATCTATAATTAAAAAATTTATAAATAAAGAAGAAGCGATAAACTTCGCAAAATCTTTATCACATAAATTTGCTAAATGTGGTATATCTGTTCATAGAACAAAAGTTGAGTCTCCAATTTATAATGAATATTTATATGATGCATTATATGAATCATTTAACAAAAATAGAATATACAGCAAGAATTAAACAATTGGATTATAATTTAACCAGTGATTATTTAGATAAGTTATTAGAAGAACAAGATTTTAGATGTAATTTATCTGGAGTAGAACTTACATTTGGATTAACCACAAATAAAAAAATAACAGCATCTTTAGATAGAATAGATTCTAAATTAGGATATATTGAAGGTAATGTTCAATGGTTACACAAAGATGTAAATTATATGAAACAGGAATATAGTCAAGAATACTATATAGATATATGTAAAAAGGTAGCAGATAATGCAAGAAATTAATTTGATTGGGGGAGTAAATAAATTATCATATGGACGAGTTACAATAAATCTATTAATTCAACTTAGAAAATTAGGAGTAAAAGTTAATTTATTACCTATTGGAAATCTAGAATTTGAAAGCAAAGAGAAAGAAGATATATATTGGGGTCTTGAGAATTCAAAAACCACAGAGACTACTGTTCCATCAGTTAAAGTCTGGCATGCCCATAATTGCTCGTTTCCAGAAGTTTTGACCGGTCCTCACTACCAGATGCCTATATTTGAACTTGATACCTTTACTGAACAAGAAAAATCAGAACTATCTAAAGTACAGATTATTAATTGTACTAAATGGGCTGAAGAAGTCTGTCATAAAAATGGTCTCACGAATACTGTCGGGATTGTGAATCTTGGATATGACCCGGGAATATTCTATCCTAAAGAACGACCAAAGAATGAACTGTTCACAGTTTTGAACGTGGGTAAGTGGGAGATTCGAAAAGGACACGATATTATACCAGAGATATTTTCTCTTGCCTTTTCTCCTGAAGACCCTGTAAGTTTAGTTATGTGTTGTCACAATCCGTTCTATACTCAAGAAGAAACAGATTCTTGGATTAATTATTACAACAAAAAATTACAAAATTATAATATTTCTTTTGTTGGTCGTCTTGATACGCAAGAACAATTGGCTAATCTAATGCGTCAGACCGACTGTGGTCTGTTTCCTGCTCGGGCTGAAGGATGGAATCTTGATTTATTAGAAATGCTTGCTTGTAACATTCCTTGTGTCTATTCAGACTATTCTGGACATAGTGAATTTACTACTCATGGGATTAAATTAAATAAAAAAGAATTAGCTATAGATGGTAAATGGTTTTTTGGTCAAGGTATCTGGGGTGAAATTACTTCAGATAATATTAAATCTTTTGCTCATCAATTAAAAGAAATTTATTGGCTATGGCTAGATAACAAATATGATTCTGGACAAGATGTGTCTAGTTTTACTTGGGAACACTCATCCAAACAATTATTGGAGATTTTAAATGGCAACAGTAACTTTTCAACCTAAATATCAAAATTTATCATTTGATGATATTAAAAATAAACCAGGTATTTATAAATTTACCAAACCTGGACCGGTTACATTAGATGATATCATAAGAATAGTAGTACTTAAATTAAGAAATAATGAATTTTTAGTATTACACTATAATAAAAATGGTTTAATTGTATTAGACGGAGATATTAAATATGTTTATCAAGGTAGCGAATTTACTTTTACTCCAACCAACGAAGTTTTAGTTATAGGTGAATAATGCATCAAGAAGAAGATAAATTAGGTACGCCATATTTTAAAATTGACCAAAATGGCATGATGGATATCGTTGGTGATTTTAATCCAGAAACATTTGCTGATATTTTGTTTATTATTTCTCAGCCAGACTTTCGTAGTAACGCAGTAAAGTATTTCACTAATAAGTATAGTGGTACAGACTTTGAAAAGAAATTTCTTGCTCGAATTGAAATCCAAACAAAAACAGTTAAGGATATAGAAGAGACGTTTGTTCATCCGCTTCAATCTTGGAAGGGCGTAAATGAAAATTAGGTTGTATATTGATAGTCGTGGAATAATCGCCGACCCGATTAGTATAAGTGGCACACCAATGGTTGGCATCGGTAAAAATCATTTAGAAGCAATTGGGCAAATACTTTTCTATTATAGTGATGAAAAAGCCAGAAAAAATGACTTTGCTGGTAGAAATCCTGATTTATTTTCTGATGGTCTAACAATAGAACATGGTATTTGTACTTGTGAGTGTCATGGTAATAAAGATATACGACATTGTACACCATGTTGTGATTTATGTGGAAAACAATATCTAGACAACGATTTAAGAAAATATGTAAATAATTTTGTTGATTACGCAAAAGCATGGAAATTAAAATATGAAAATTAGATATCGATTATTGGAACCAAAAGATAAAGTGTCTTATTTAGAGCTTATGTCGACATTTGGTATGGTTGATTTAAATCGGACACAGTGGGAAGCATGGTTTGATGTTTATGATAATTCATATAAAGAAGTTTTTCTTGGTATAGTAGACGATGTAAATCTTGGTGAAATAGTAGTTTGTAGCGCCGCTCTGTTATATGAAGAAAAGGTTTATCACAATATGGGTCGGGCAGCACATTTAGAAGATGTTGCTGTACTACCCAAATACCAAGGTCTTGGAATTGGTAAGGCGCTTATTAAGCATATGATTGAACAGGCCAGAAGTATGGGTTGTTACAAAATCATATTAGATTGTTCAGATAAAAACGTTGGATTTTATGAAAAACTTGGATTTAAAAAACACGAGACTGGTATGAGGATATCTTTGTGATGCTTTGTAAAGATTGTGGTGTAGACACAGAGCTTGAATACTATATGATTCATGACTATCTATGGAAAATAGCTAATAATAAACACGAAGATGGTTTTTTATGTGTTGGTTGTATAGAAGAACGACTTGGTAGACAGTTGAACAAAAAAGATTTTACTGATTTCTAAATAATAATACACAGAAAGTTTAAAAATTATGATACTTTTTTGGGACCAAGATGGGGTTTTGGCAGATTTTAATAGAAAGGTTTGTGAAACTTTTGATGCAAATTATGCTGAAATAATAAAAAATTGGAATAATAGTTGTGATATTGCTTCTCAACTAGGTATTACAAAAAGTCAAATGTGGAAAAAAATTGATGCTATTCATGATTGGTGGGAACATATTCCTCCGTGTGACTGGCTTAATTCTTTATTGAATTTAGCTGATAGATATGAAAGTTATATTCTTTCTGCACCTCATATTACACCATCTTGTGCTTCTGGTAAGATAGCATGGTTAAATAAACATACAAAATTTGGTGGACGTGTAATCCTTACTAAACACAAATATCTGTGTGCTGGACAAAATAGAGTCTTAATTGATGATAATGACTTAAAATGTAAAGAATTTAAAGAAGCTGGTGGTCACGTAATTCTATTTCCACAAGTCTGGAATAGTAATAGACAGTTTGCTGATGACCCAATTACTTATGTCTTTAATGAACTAGAAAGAATTGAAAATGAAACCAAGAGGTTATTTTGAGTATGATTCTACCCCGAATTGTCATTTCTTAATTATTGATAAAAATAAAAAAGAAGTAACTATTGGTGAAGGGTCTGTAGCTCCATTTGTTACTAAAAAAATTAAACTTGAGGATTTTTTACCAGAAGAGTTTGTTCAATTTTCTCCAGACAAAATTATAGATATGAAAAACTATGTCAACTCTTAATACATCAAAAATAATTCCTACATATAATAGGTTTCGTAATCCTCAAAAGGCCAAAGAACTAATTATGGTTAAAGATTATTGTGATTTAATACTTAATAATCAACGTGGACCTATAGTTTTAATTCAGACCGAAGATGACCAATTATGGTGTCATGATGGACATCATAGGCTTGCTGCTATAGATTATCATTATGGTAAAATAGATGAATGCTATGTAGAAATTAAAAATTATACTTATCAGAAATTAGATTCAATTAATTTAAATTGTGGATATGTAACACCTTATGACCCAAGAATAGAATGTCGTTTACCTGATTTCTGGGAATATAAATCTGATACGTTAGATGAATTAACAGAGTGGTATGTAATAGATAAATTCAATTATATAACTAATTGGACTAAAAAATACAGTTATAGATATAAAGAGAAACGAACAGTACACACGTTGAGGGAATTATGCAATACAGTCTTATAGTGGCAATGGATGATTATAATGGAATTGCAAAAAATGGAGATATTCCTTGGCGTATATCTGAAGATATGAAGCATTTTAAAGAAACTACCGAAAATCATGTAGTAATTATGGGAGGAAATACTTATCGTACTCTTCCAAGAAGAGAACCTCTTAAAAATAGATTAAATATTGTTATCTCTAAAAAAGAACTTGATACTCTTCGGTATTTATATTCTACCGATGATGAAGATTATACTCAATATAAATCATTATGGAGCATGGGTTTTTTATTTGTTGATTCACCAGAAACAGCATGTAAAGTATGTGAAAATATTAAAGCTGATAGGCCTTTTGTGATTGGTGGAAAACAAATCTACGAATGGTTTTTAAACAAACATTTAATAGATGAAATGGTAGTTACTGGTATTTCTGGAAATCATAATTGTGATACAAGACTATATTTTCCACACCTATTTGAGTTTAAACATTCTATTACTAAGATTTTAGATACAAAAATTTTAGGAAAAATAAAAATTTATTATTATAAAAAGGAAACATACAATGACAGATGAAATAAACGCTCTAAAAAAAGAAATCGATAAGTTAAATGAATTGCAAAAATTAGCAGATAGAATTTTAGATATACACAATCAAATATTTATATCTTTAATAAAAAGAATAGAAACTTTAGAAAAAACTAACAAAATAGTCGATATTCTAGAAAAGGTTATTTAATATATGAATAGTTTAGATATTCAATATAAAATCTTAGTTGAAGATATTATTAATAATGGAATTTGGAAAGAAAACCGTACAGGTATTAAAACGAAATCAGTATTTGGTAGAATGATTCGACATAATATGTCTGAAGGTTTTCCATTACTTACAACTAGACGATTGCCAATAAAAAGTACGTGGATTGAATTAGAAGGTTTTATTCATGGTATAACGGATAAGGAATGGTATCAAAGTAGAGGTTGTCATTTTTGGGATTTTTGGTGCAGACCAGACTTTGTCTCTAGATTAAAAGGCAAGGAAAAAGAGGATGCACAATTAACTGAAAATGATTTGGGTCCCGTATATGGTTATCAATGGCGAAAATTTAACGAACACTATCCTACAGATGGCGACACTAGTGACCCGTATACTATGAATGGTGTGGTGTCTGGCTATGACCAGTTCTGGAATATAGTAGAAAATATCCGAATCGGAAATGATAACCGTCGTTTAATCTGCTCTGCTTGGAATCCTAATCAACTCTCAATGATGGCACTTCCTCCTTGTCATATGTTCTGGCAAGTAAATATTTTAGATGGAAAACTGAATCTATATATGTATCAAAGGTCTATGGATATAGCCTGTA
>CAZWRK010000114.1:0-12975 GCA_964635875.1 uncultured Aquaspirillum sp. | reverse complement strand
TGTATCTCGAAAATATCAAATACCAAAAAACAAACAGCCCGCAATGCGGGCTGTTTGTTTTGATCGCAAATCTTTTATTTGCCAAGCAAGTCGATAATGTCAGTCATCACGTCATTTGCCTTATCATTATCAATTTGACATGTTCCTGCATTCATATGACCACCACCGCCGTATTGAAGGCAAATTTCACCAATATTAGCTTGAGATGACCGGTTCAGAATGGATTTTCCAATTGCAAATACCGTATTCTGTTGCTTCAATCCCCACAGAATATGAATAGACACATTAGTATCTGGATACATGGCATAAATCATAAAACGATTTGTTGCCCAGATTGTTTCCTCATGCCGCAGATCTAAAATAAGCAGAGGTCCATAGACTTGGCTGCAGCGTGTAATCTGCTCTTTTGCTTTTTCTGCATGCGTAAAATAAAGGTCTACTCGTTCTTTGACGTCCGGAAGTTGCAAGATGTCTTCAATTGTATGTGTGCGGCAGTAATCAATTAACTGCATCATCAACTGGTAGTTAGAAATACGAAAATCTCTAAATCGTCCCAAGCCTGTTCGTGCATCCATAATGAAATTGAGCAAGGGCCAGCCATCAGGATTCAGAATTTCATCCTTTGAAAATTGAGCAGAGTCTCCCTTGTCGACGGCATCCATCATTTCATCCCACGCCATAGGGAATGTGTCGTGGCCGCCATAGTATTTCCATACTACGCGTGCAGCAGACGGTGCGTCTGCATCAATAATATGATTGGTGATTGCTTTGTTGCTATTGCGAATAGTTTCGCTGAGGTGATGGTCAAATGCTAGGTGGCATCCAGAGACATACGGCAGATTGGTTGTAATATCGTTGCTCTTAATTTCAATTTTGCCATCTTGCATATCCTTCGGATGAACGAAAAGAATATCATCAATGAGATCAAGGTGTTTCAATAGTGCTGCACATACTAAGCCATCAAAATCACTACGAGTTACTAGGCGGTACTTGGATGAGGACATTGAAAACTCCTTATAAAAATCTTTTTAAAAGCCCGACTGTTTTTAGCGTGTTAATAGTCTTGGCGATGGTGTTTAGTTGATATCTTACTATTAGATTCTTATTGTTTGCAGGCCAGATAAGGGATGTATAGTACGTTTTTATATGAATTGTTTTGTCTCGTGTTTATTTTGCATATTGAATAATCTACTAAGCATGCTGCAACAACTTCCAAAGCATCTCACTTGCCGTGATCACCAAAATAAAGGCAAACGCTTTTTTGAGTTTTGAGACGGGAAGTTTATGGGCAACTTTAGCGCCGATGGGTGCCATTAACGTTGTCACAATAGATAGAGTAATCAGTCCTGGTAGATAAACAAAGCCTACCGAAAATGGGGGGAGATGATCGGTTTGGACGCCTGAAAAAATATAGCCAATTGTCCCTGAAACCGCAATTGGCCAGCCTAGCGCCGCGCTATTCGCAATGGCTTTTTGGATCGGTACTCGGCACCAAGTTAAGAACGGCACACTCATTGACCCTCCGCCAATACCGACAAAGCTAGAGATTATTCCGATTACACTGCCGACGCACCAAAGTCCAAATGTATTGGGTAGTGGTCGTCCCCCTTCTGGGCGTAAATTGAAAAACGTCTGCGCAGCAATCGTGTAAGCATAAATGACAAAGAACCATTTTAAGCCCATGCTAGGAATAAACCCTGCAACTTGAGAGCCGAGCAAAGTGCCAATAATCATGGGTAGGGCCATTTTTTTGATGAGGTTCCAATCAACCGCCCCATGTTTATGATGTGCTCTAACGCTTGAGAAGCTGGTGAACACCATCACAGCGAGTGATGTTCCCAATGCTAAGTGTTGAACATGCTGTTGAAATCCGCCTTGCTCTAAGACCCAAACGAGCGCCGGCACAATAATGAGTCCTCCGCCAACACCCAATAACCCTGCCAAGAATCCAGCGACTGCGCCAATCCCCATTAAGCTCATCAAAATCCAGATATCTGGCATATGGTTTTCCGTTTGAAATGGTTAATAGAAATAACTGAGCTTTTTGATTAAAAACAAGACTCAGAGTTCATATTTAATTTGAGCTTATTGTCTTTTCTAAGAAACTTAAGGCGTTTTTTCTCAGTGATCACCGAGTCTAAAGGCGTATCCCATGGCTCAACGGGGAGTTGTGAGACTTGTTGTCGTGCAAAAGCGATTCCAATTAACTTTGGTTGCCTAAATCTTTGGCCACAAAATGTGGCATCGTAGAATCCCCCACCCTGCCCTAAGCGAAAGCCTTGTTGGTCAAATCCAATTAAGGGCATAAAAACAGTGTTGAGTTGGTGTGCTGCGATGACCTGGCCTTTGGGTTCTAAAATACCAAAGCGGTTTTTTTGCCATTTCATATGCGGGGTCAGCGCAATAAAACGCATTTTTCGCCCTCGTTTTGGTACTTCAGGCAAATAGATTTTGCAGCGACGCTTGCGTGCGGCTTTGATGAGAGGCGCTAGGGAAATTTCGCTTCCCACGGCCATATACATGGCAATGCGCCTTTGGGGTCGGAGCCAACAGCCTGCTAACTTGGCGAGACGTTGCTCTGCCTGATGGCGATAGAATGGGGAGATTTGCTGACGGAGACGTCGCAGGGCGCGGCGGAGTTCTTGCTTAGTTTCTGCGCACGTTGAGGTTTGATCCATGATGCGCTAAAGCGATAGGTTAAACACATTGGGGTCCCCCACGGAAGCCGATCCAGCCGATTCTCTTGAACCGAAGGCTCAAGGTGGCCATCAGCGATACTCTTTGGGCGCTCCGGACTATGCGGTGCGACTCGCCAGAGCAAACATGCCGACAGCCTTTCTGCAATTATTGGTTCAAAGGAATGTGTGCCTTCTCGAACGCCGCAGGGGGAAACTTAACACGCTAAAACAACCTATTTTGCTCAAGCATCGCTTGATCGATCAGGTCATTCATGGCCTCTATTTTACGCCGGAATGACGATAAGTCCAAGCTATCAGCGACTTTTGTGTGCAAATAATCATGTGTAATATTTAACGCAGCAATAAGCGCTATTTTGCCAACATCGACCACTTTTCCCTGATCTCGGATCGCCCGCATTTTATTTTCAAGAAAGCGCACCGCTTCCATCAATGCAGGCTTTTCGGTTTCAGGACAATTGATATAGAGACGTTGGCCTAGCAGGCTGATTTCGACTTGGGTGGCTTCATTCATCACATATCCTCCGGCAGTCGGGTAATCAGATTTTCAATTCGAGCACGAGTTTCATCTAGCTTATTTTTAAGCTCGCGGTTGTACTGTTCGCGCTCAGCCAATTGCAGTCGTAGCTGACCATTTTCTTGTCGCAATTGGCGGCAAAGGTCGGACAGCTGGACAATTTTTCCGTGGAGAAAGTCGAGTTCTTCATTCATGTCGCGAACTATACGGCCCCGTCTGGGGTGCGTCAAACCGTGGCGGGGGTTTCATGCTTTTTTAAAACTAAAGGGAGGCCAGCACTCACTAACGTGACGCGATCACACTCAGCGGCGATATCTTGGTTTAGGCGTCCAAGCTCATCGACAAACCAGCGTGTTAATTGCCCCATAGGGACAACGCCGCAGCCAATTTCATTTGAAATCAAAATAATGGGGCTGGAGAGAGTAGACACATTCTCTAATAATGCTTGTCGTTCGGTCATAAACTGTTGTTCATCTACCTCTCCATTCGCGTCGAAAAATCCGGCGAGCCATAACGTTAAGCAATCAACCAGCAGCAAACCGTGAGGCTGAGCGTGTTGGCAAAGTGCTTCTCCGAGGCGGTGTCCGACTTCGTATAGCCCCCAATGTTCAGGGCGTCTCGCCCGATGTAACGCGACCCGGTCTGCCATTTCCTCATCACCAATGCGTGCTGTGGCGATATATGTCACGGGACCATCATGCTTTAGTGCGATTGACTCTGCAAAGCGGCTTTTTCCCGAGCGTGCCCCACCAAGAATAAAATGACGCATCATCTACCTTTCTAAATTATGTGAAACCTGTGCAATGGATTGCATATCTGCCGTGCTTTCGCTAAGGTCGCGGCCATGAAAAATTTAGACCTCCCCGACCTTTTTATCGCGCCGCCGTGCTCCTCTGCCGCAGAAGCTGCAAGCGCTCGACAAGCTCAATTGACCAAGCCGCCGGGCAGTTTAGGCATGCTAGAGTCGCTGGCCATTCAATTTGCCGCTTACCAAGGTCAGGCGCACCCTGAGCCGCTACGCCCAGCGATTACCGTATTTGCGGCAGATCATGGCGTGACCGCGGAAGGCGTTTCTGCCTTTCCTGCGGAGGTGACACCACAAATGGTCGCCAACTTTGTGGCGGGTGGTGCAGCGATTTGTGTATTGGCCAAAGCGATTTCTGCACCATTAGAAGTCGTGGATGTCGGGGTGGCTGCAGATATCTCTCACCTGCCTATTGTTCATGCAAAAGTTCGCTATGGAACCGCCAATTTACGGCATCAGCCTGCGATGTCGCGTGAAGATGCTTTGGCTGCGTTGCACGTCGGCCGAGAGGCGGCGCGGCGGCATATTGGCTCTGGCGCGAACCTCCTGATCGCAGGCGATATGGGGATTGGCAATACCACCGCATCGGCTGCACTGATCTGCCTGTTGACTGGGTTGGGTCCACTTTCCATTGTGGGGCGTGGTACCGGCGTTGACGACCAAAGTTTAATTCGCAAGCGCATTGTTGTCATGGATGCGTTGGCCCGTCTAATGCCGATTCAAGGCGACGTATTAGAGCGGATCGCCCACCTTGGCGGTCTTGAAATTGTCGCGATGGCAGGGTTTTATTTAGAAGCTGCCGCACAGGGCGTGCCATCGCTAGTCGATGGTTTTATTGCCAGTGCCGCCGCATTATGCGCACACGCACTTTACCCCGAAGTACGCGATTGGCTGCTTGCAAGTCACTGTTCACAGGAAATGGGGCATCGCCAAGCGTTGGCAGCACTCGGTTTGGCTCCGCTCATCGATCTGCAAATGCGACTGGGGGAGGGCAGCGGTGCTGCCATGTGTTTCCCATTGTTTGATTTGGCGGTGAGATTGCACAACGAAATGCATACCTTTGCCCAAGCAGGCATTGCGGGCGGTGCTATATGAGTGATGCGTTGGGATTTACGCTGACATTGTGGCGGCATGGGGAGATCGCGAGCGATGGTCGCTTAATTGGTGCGACCGATTTGCCGCTGACCGAACTCGGCTGGCAGCAAACCCATGCCGCATGGTCGACGCTTTCTGCCGCTGAACCCATTACCGCCTTGGCCTGTTCTCCGCGTTTGCGCTGTCTTGAACCCGCCTTGCAATTTGCTGAGGCTGCAGACCTTGCATTGACTGTGGAAGATGGCTTTTCTGAAATGCATTTTGGGCAATGGGAAGGCCAGTTACTCACTGTCTTGGCGCTGCCCCCAGATTGGTCGCAGCAGATTGCGGCTGGCACGTTAATTATTCCTGAGGGGGAGTCAGTTGCGGCGTTTTCACAGCGCGTTATATCGGCTTTTCTTGCGTGGTTAGACAATAGCTCCGGCGCTCATCGGGTCATGCTGACGCACGGCGGGGTGATTGCGGTCATTCTCGCGACGTGTTTGGGAATTTCTTTAGAGGCCGCTCAGCGAATTGCGGTGGCGCGGGGGGGCTTTGTCCAACTGGCGATGTTGCCACCGCATTTGGCGTATCTCACCCGACTGGTTCCACCATGCGAGGCTTAATTCTGGCGGTGCAATTCCTCACCCGCTTACCGACCCCGACTCTGCGTGAATTTGATCCTGCGTGGTTGGCGTCGTCTTCGCGCTGGTTTGTGGTGGTGGGCGGGATAATTGGCGGTGTGTTGTGTGTACCGTTTGTCGTTTTTAACGTCGAGCCATGGCTTGCGGCATGGCTCACTTTATTAGTATGGGTGTGGGTTACGGGTGGGTTGCACCTCGATGGCTTGGCTGATTTAGCCGATGGTCTTGGTGCGGCCCATCGTGATCCGGCGCGATTTTTAGCGGTATTAAAAGACCCACATCTGGGCAGCTTTGGCGTATTGGCGCTTGTTTTACAATTACTAAGCAAACTGATTTTGCTGATGCTGTGTGCTCGTTATGTCATGAGTGCATGGTATTTGGTGTTGATTCCCGCATGGGCGCGGCTGTGCACCGTCTGGTGGTCCGCGAGTTTGCCCGCTCTAAGTGACGGCGGGAGCGCGGAGCGCTTTGCGTGGCAACCGCATTGGCCGACATTCTGGCTGGGCTGGTGTGTATTAGTGGGATTGTCCGCCTTTTTTGCTCCGACCTTGTTGCTCTGTTCTGGCATGGCGATCGTCTATCGCGCATTTTTGCGGCGGCGGTTAGGTGGAATGAGCGGGGATTGCTTGGGTGCGGGGGTTGAGTTGCTAGAAACGGGTATGTTGGCGGCTTGGTTAATGGGTATGGTGCTGATGAAATAAAAAACCGCCTTCGTGATCGAAGGCGGAGAGCGATATTACAGAACACCCGCTCGTTTACGGTTGCGAAGTACGCACAGTAAATCACAGGCAATATGCGCTGCCGCAATCGCGGTTAACTCGCTTTGATCGAATGGCGGCGACACTTCAACCACGTCCATCCCAACCAAATGAATCGACTCTAATTGCCGCACAATATTCAATGCTTGCGCCGAACTGAGTCCGCCCGGAACCGGTGTGCCGGTTCCGGGTGCAAAAGCGGGATCAAGGCAGTCAATATCAAATGTCAAATACGTGGGATGATCGCCGACAATGCTTTGAATGCGTTTCACGACTTCGGCGGTACCGATCTCATGGACCGTCGGCGCATCTAAGACATGCATGCCCATGAAATCATCGTTCCATGTTCGGATGCCAATTTGTACCGAGCGCGCTGGATCGATCAGGCCATCCTGAATCGCTTTGTAGAACATGGTGCCATGGTTGAGCGAATCGGGTTCATCATCGGGCCACGTGTCGCAGTGGGCATCAAAATGAATCAGCGAGAGTGGTTTACCGTATTTCTCGGCATGGGCGATGAGCAAGGGATAGGTGATGAAGTGGTCGCCACCAAAGGTGAGCATTTTAGCGCCAGAGGCCAAAATCGTACGGGCGTGTTCGATGATGCTAGGTTTGATACTCAAAGGGTTGTGGGCATCAAACCAGCAGTCACCGTAGTCAATTACTGCAAGATCATCAAAGGGATCAAAGCCCCATGGAAAAGGTTTAAGCTCGGCCAGTTGTACACTGGCTGCGCGGACGGCTGCGGGGCCGAGTCGGGCGCCGGGGCGGAACGTGGTCGCTAAATCAAGCGGTACGCCTGAGATTGCGACATCCACACCGGTTAAGT
The DNA here is from genome assembly GCA_964635875.1 of uncultured Aquaspirillum sp. Taxonomy (GTDB): domain Bacteria; phylum Pseudomonadota; class Gammaproteobacteria; order Burkholderiales; family Aquaspirillaceae; genus CAZWRK01. The sequence goes on along the minus strand of CAZWRK010000114.1, from coordinate 5,652 downwards.
CGCGGCTGTAGTTGCGGCGCATAAAGCTTAGGACGCCCGCGTAGGTGTTTTCAATCTGGGAGCCGTACAAAGAAGGGCGGCGGATCGCGCCGTCACCGTGAATAGATTCGCTCATTGAGCACTCCGTGACAGAGTACGCCGGTTTTTCTGTGGTGTGACACCGACGATTCCCGTCCATCTATCAAGCCGACGGGTGAAGGCTGTCAGGCAAGCTTTGCGTGAAAAGCGAGTGTGCCGCGATGCGTAATCGTAGGCAAGTCTGGTGGTCGATGAAGGTGAAAATAGCCGGCGTACCGGCTATTTTTGGCGTGATTTTAGTTGTATTCGAGGGCGTCGTGCTTGGCTTGAACGAGTTGGCCTGCGGAGAGCGACATTAAGAGTAGCGCAATGCGTTCATGCATAATCAATGTGTGATCATTTTCGGTATCGATCATGTGTTGGCGCAGCGCCTCGCGGACGGCGGGCGCGCCCGTCACATCAATCAAGATATCGACTTCTTCTCCGAGGCGGGCGAGATCCATAAAGTTTTGTGTGACGTGTACACCGTGTTCGCGTGCGAGTGCAATGCCGGGCTGTTCTAAGTCAAGGTCCGCAATGCCGAGCATTTTGACAAAGGGCATTGAGAGCAGGTGTTTGAGCAGTGGTGTTCCTGTTTCACCTGCGCCAATCATGGCGATTCTGAATCCATTCATCACGAACTTCCTTGCAGGTTAGAGCGAAAGGCGTTGACGGTATCTTAAATTGAGGATGATTCGCGTTGATTTTGGTCAAAGATGCTAAATCATTAACGTGCTTTCGTACCAATCCGAAGTTTGAGTGGCCAGCGCAGCGCTCTTCGAGGTTGCTCCCCCCATGCTTTGCTGAGCGCTTCTTGAATTTGATCGAGTGGATTGTGGCCCGTTTGCTGTTGGTAACGTTGTCCCGCCGACCACGTGGCGAGATAGCCTAGTAGTTCTTCTTGTGACCATTCGGCCGCGCAATAAAATTCACTCACAGGATAGTCTAAAAAGGGCCATTGGATGGATTGATAGCCTTCCTCCACCCAGTGCCGTTCGGCAGGCCAATAAGGGCCAACAATATTTTGGTAGTAATGGCTGAGCACATCATTGAGCTCACCTTCGCTTTCAATACGCTGATAGCACCATGCTGCAATGATCCCGCCTGGTTTGAGCACGCGTTGAACTTCATCAAAAAAGGCAGGCATATCAAGCCAATGTAGCGCCTGAGCAATGCACACTAAGTCTACGCTATCGGGCTTAAGGGAGGTTTCTTCTGCATGCTCGCAAATGTACTGGATATTGTGCCGAGGGAAAGCTTGTTGAAGTTGTGCTTGGCTTGCGTCGCTGGCATACACCCGAATGAATCGCTCTGCTAATCCACGGGCTGCTTGCCCGTTTCCGGTGGCGACATCCCATGCCAGCTGGCGAGATGGAGCCAGTGCGGCGAGCCAGTCGAATAGTGCTGTTGGGTAGTGGGGGCGATACCGTGCGTAATCTGCTGAGCAGTGAGAAAAGTGGTCGGAAAAGGGTGGCATGGTTTGTTTAAGCGATGTGAAGAATATGTAAATGAATTACGACGTTATAGTACGCGTCGTCAAGGTGAGTTATAGGTGATGTGATCCAAAGTGTGACGAAAGCGCCAGTGCGGTAGAGCCTGATTCAATTTTGGGTACAGGAACTTCAGCGTACAATGTATGTCGAATGATTGATTTTTTAAAGGATATGCAAATGCGAAATAAGTTTGCGGTGGGCGTATTCGGCATATTGGTGTCGAGCGGTGTTTGGGCGGCAGGGGAAGGGCATTTGACACGAATTGAAAGAACCAGCACATTGCGGGTCTGCGTCTGGCCAGAGTACTACGGCATTTCTTTTAGGAGCCCAAAAACAGGGCAATTGTCGGGTGTCGATGTGGATCTGGCTAAAGAGTTTAAGCGCGAGCTCAAGGTTCAGCAGCTTGAATTCGTGGATAGTTCATTTGCACGATTGATCCCTGATGTTTTGGAAGATCGCTGCGATATTGCAATGTTTGCGATTGGTATTACGCCACAGCGAAGCGCAAAATTGCATTTTTCTTCTCCGCATTTGCAAAGCGATATTTATGCCATTACCACACATAGCCATGCACGCATGCGGACGTGGGCCGATATTGATCAGCCCGGTGTGGTTGTTGCTGTAGCCAAAGGCACGCTGCATGAACCTATCATGCGCGAAAAGCTCAAATTTGCGACTTTGCGTATCAGTGAAACGCCGTATGCTCGGGAGCAAGACGTTGAGGCTGGGCGCGCTGATGTTTTCATGACGGACTACCCATATGGGCGGCGAATGCTTGATCAAGTCGACTGGGCGCGCTTAATTAGCCCCCCGGCTCGTTATCATGTCACCCCCTACGCGTGGGCGATGGCGCCCGGTGATGCTGAATGGCATCGTCGCGTTGAAGGCTTTATGCAAAAAATAAAGCATGATGGCCGCTTAATCGCGATCGCGCGACGCTATAAATTAGATTCAATTGCTTTGGTTGACTGATGTATGCCTGATATTTTGCTGTCGTCTGCGATAAGTTTTCGGCGATTTCTAAGTTTGTTTTTGCTTGTGACCACGATTGTTGTTGTGGGTGCGGGGTCGTTGAGCTGGCAGCGGCATCATGAAGTTCTGAAGGAGGGTGCCTCTGACGCAGAACATCAGGCGCGTGCTTTTGAGGCACATTTGACATTTAGTCTGACCTTGCTTGACTTGTCCTTGGCTGGTTTGTCTGAGCAGCTTGAGACGGTCTATCAAGCAAACGCTTTGTCTGCGTTGCTCACGCAAAATGTTTCACGTCTACCGTTACTGCGCTCGCTTTCCGTAATTAACGACCAAGGCGTGGTCATTGCGAGCTCTAACCCCAGCAATGTGGGTATTCGTGTGCCTACGCTAGATGCGGTACCACAGGTTCGGAGCCAAAAAGGAATTTTGAGCGTGGGATATCCGTGGGGTGGGCGTGATTTGGGGAGTGGGAATATTTTGGATGCGAACATGCCGATTACCGCGAATCGGCAGGGTTTTATCCCACTGCTGCGTTATAGCCTTTGGCAAGGCCAGAGAGTCTTGTTCTTTGCCGCGCTGAATCCAGATTTTTATATGAATTTTTATGCGCGGCAAAAGGTTAGTGGCGCAGATGCTGTCAGTTTGCTGCGGTACGATGGCTTACCCTTATTTCATTATGTGGAAAATGGTGATGCGGTTGATTCTGTGCATAATGATTGGGTGGTTTCACAGCTAGAGCATGCTGAAATTGGCCAGAGCGATCCTTTTGCAAGCGCCGGCTCTCCTGTGATTTCTGCTTATCGTAGTTCTCGGCAGTTTCCTGTTGTCTTGGCGGTGCACTTAGATCGAGAGTCCATTTTGCAGGCATGGCGACGCGAGGCAATTAACTTGGCGTTGGTTGCTACGCTGTTGGTTGGGCTGGTCGCTGCAATTTCTTTTTTTCTCTATCGGCATGAACGAAAACTGTGGCTGGCGCGTCTGGAGGCCAAAACTCGCGAGCGGGATCTGCAATCTGCGTTGCTCGATGTGCTGCCGGCTCAAGTTCTGTTGTTAGATCAGCACGGCCAAATTCTTCACGCGAATCCAGGTTGGTTTCGATTTGCTAGCCAGATGAATGTTCCTTTTTCTCACGATCCGACTGGTACGCCCTTTATCCAATTTTATGAGCATGTATGGCCTGCAGATTTTGCTGGAAATCGGTTTATTGAAGTACAGATGCAGGCTTTACTAGAAGGACGAATGGCGACATTCGACCATGATCGTGAAGTCATGATGTCGGATGGTGTTCATTGGTTTCATATTTCTACGCGAGCGTTGCAGGTGCGCGACCTCGTTGGCGCTGTGGTAATGGTGGTTGATGTCTCTGAACAGCGCGCGACTGAAAAAAATCTGCGTTTGGCTGCCAGCGTCTTTCAGGCGAGCACGGACGGCATCATTGTCACCGATGAGTGCGGGTATATTTTGTCTGTGAACCCGGCATTTTGTTCGATTACGGGTTATTGCGAAGAAGATGTCTTGGGCAAAAAGCCAAATGTATTGGCTTCTGGACTGCATGAAGAGGCGTTTTATCGTGAGATGTGGGCCCAGTTATTGCGTTCAGGATTGTGGCAGGGTGAGGTTTTCAATCGTCGCCAAAATGGGGTGGTTTACCCTGAATGGTTGACAATTTCTGCTGTGACAGATCGCGGCGGTGAAGTGTCCCATTATGTGGGTGTGTTCTCTGATATCACCGAGCGCAAAGCTTCTGAGGAGCGTATTCGATATTTGTCGGAGCATGACGCATTAACAGGATTAGCAAATCGTGTGCTATTTCAGCGAACGTCAGATGCTGCAATTTCTCGTGCCGCGACGATGAAGCAGCGGGTGGCTCTACTCTTTATTGATCTTGATCGCTTTAAATTAGTCAATGACACCTTGGGGCACCATATCGGGGACCTTTTGTTAAAAGAGGTCGCTATAAGGTTGTCTCGCATTGTTGGCGAATCAGGAATGGTGTGCCGCCAAGGTGGAGATGAATTTCTTATCTTGCTGAATGCTGTGAATTCGCCGGAGTCTGTCGCGCAGGTTGCTTCCTGCATTTTGGATGCGATCAGTGCGCCTTTTTCTCTGGAGGGCGAGGAGGCTTGTGTGACTCCATCGGTGGGGATTGCCTTATATCCGGATGATGGTGAATCGACGCTGACCTTGCTGAAAAATGCCGATACCGCGATGTACCACTCAAAAGCACATGGTCGGCACTCTTTTCACTTCTTTACTGCAAGTATGAATGCGTCGGCTTCTGAGCGCGTAGCATTAGAAAATGGTTTGCGGGTCGCGGTTGAAAGAAATGAATTGCGTTTGCTCTATCAGCCTCTGATTGATTTAAAAAGTGGCCAAGTGATTGGGGTAGAGGCATTGATGCGTTGGCATCATCCTGAGTGGGGCATTATTTCTCCTGTGAAATTTATCCCGATTGCAGAAGACTCCGGCCTGATTGTTGATATCGGCGCATGGGCGTTGGAAGAGGCTTGCCGTCAAGGCGTTGCATGGCAGAAAGCTGGGCTGCCTCCTATGCGAATGGCTGTAAATGTTTCTGCAGTCCAGCTGGCGCAGCCGCAATTTTGCGAAATGGTCATGACTACTCTTGCTGCATCTGGCTTGAGTCTGGCCTGTCTAGAGTTAGAGGTAACGGAGAGCTTGCTAGTAGAGCAAGCGGGCCAAAGTAACAGTTGTATTCACGCTCTAAAAGCGTTGGGCATTCAACTTTCTGTTGATGACTTTGGTACGGGGTATTCTTCTTTGGCGTACCTTCGTCAGCTGCCTGTGAGTAAGTTAAAGATCGATCGTTCTTTTGTGCGGGATGTCACGCACAATCAGGATGATGCGGCGATTGTTATTGCGATTGTTCAAATGGCGCGCTCAATGGGGTTGGAGGTTTTGGCGGAGGGCGTAGAAAGCGCAGAGCAGCATGCGTTTCTGGCTCATCAGGGGTGTGACCAGATTCAAGGGTTTTATTTTAGCTATCCATTGCCTCCCGAGGATTTTGTTGCATTTTTTGAGGCGCATTCGCTTAAAAAAGATCTGTGCTTAGAGGAGCGTTAGTGCTCTAAGAAATCAGCTACTGGCTACTTAGTTAAAATTTTTTGAATTA
>CAZWRK010000113.1:0-13112 GCA_964635875.1 uncultured Aquaspirillum sp. | reverse complement strand
CCATGCCAAATCGCCGACGCGTTGGAAACCAAACATCGAGTAGTAGATGTAGAACGGAATCATCGCGACGCCGTGGTTGGCGTAGGAGGTTGCTGCGGCAATCCAAGAGGACATCGCACCCGGCTCGTTGATGCCTTCTTGCAGAATCTGGCCGTCGTGCGACTCTTTGTAGAACATCAGTTGATCGTGATCCTGCGGCACATAGTTTTGGCCCCAAGTGTTCCAGATCCCCAACTGACGGAACATGCCTTCCATCCCGAAGGTACGCGATTCATCCGGCACGATCGGCACGATGTTTTTGCCGATATTTTTGTCTTTCACCAAAATGCCGAGCATGCGCACAAACGCCATCGTGGTCGAGAATTCACGGCCTGCGGAGTCTTTCAGCAGCGCATCAAATGCCGACAATTCAGGCACCGCCAGCGGCTCCGTTACCGGATTACGGCTCGGCAGGTAGCCACCCAAAGCCTTACGACGGGCGTGCAGATATTGCATTTCGGGGCTGTCTGCAGGCGGCATGTACAGCGGCACTTCTTCGAGCTGCGCATCGGTCAATGGAATGCCAAAGCGGTCACGGAAGCGACGCAAGTCTTCCATGTCCATTTTTTTCTGTTGATGCGAGGTGTTCTGACCTTGGCCCGAACCGCCCATGCCGTCGCCTTTAATGGTTTTGGCGAGAACAACGGTCGGTTTGCCGTTTTTGCTGTGGGTCGCTTCGTGGTAGGCGGCATACACTTTGCGCGGATCGTGGCCGCCACGGTTCAATGCCCAGATTTCGTCGTCGGTCATGTCGGCAACGAGGGCGAGCAATTCGGGGTATTTGCCGAAGAAATGCTCGCGCACATACGCGCCATCGCGGGATTTCAGGGTCTGATAATCGCCGTCGACGCATTCCATCATGCGTTTTTTCAGCAGGCCGGTTTTGTCTTTAGCAAGCAAGGCATCCCACTTCGAGCCCCACACCACTTTGACCACATTCCAGCCTGCACCTTTGAATTCGGATTCGAGTTCTTGAATGATTTTGCCGTTGCCACGCACCGGCCCATCCAAACGCTGCAAGTTACAGTTAATCACAAAGACCAGATTATCCAAGCCTTCGCGCGCAGCCACGCCCATTGCGCCCAGCGATTCCGGCTCATCCATCTCGCCATCGCCGCAGAACACCCACACTTTACGGTTTTTGGTCTTGGCCAAGCCGCGATCGTCGAGGTACTTCATAAAGCGCGCTTGGTAGATCGCCATCAACGGGCCAAGACCCATCGACACGGTCGGGAACTGCCAGAAATCTTTCATCAGCCACGGATGCGGATACGAAGACAAGCCTTGGCCGTCCACTTCCTGACGGAAGTTCAGCATTTGGCTTTCGCTCAAGCGGCCTTCAAGGAAGGCGCGCGAGTAAATCCCCGGTGCAGAGTGGCCTTGGATATAGACCAAATCGCCGCCATGATCGGCGGTCGGCGCGTGCCAGAAGTGGTTAAAACCGGTTTCGTACAACACGGCGGCAGATTGGAACGAAGCAATATGGCCGCCCAGCGCCATGTCATTGCCTTTGTTGGCTTTAACGACGGTCGCCAAGGCATTCCAGCGCACCAAATTGCGCAGACGCTCTTCAACCGCCGGATCACCCGGCAGCGGCGCTTGCTTGTCGATGGTCAAGGTGTTGACGTAGGGGGTTGTCGAACCCAGCGCTACATCGACGCCACCGGCGCGCGAACGCTCGACCAGTTGCTCCAACAAATAGTGCGCACGCTCAGGGCCGTCGGCCTCAAGGACGGCGGCCAAGGCATCCATCCAGTCTCGAGTTTCTAAGGGATCAATGTCGTTTAGGGGCAGTTCAGAAGCCATGTGTTGTCTCCACCTTATCCTTGGCCGCACGCGATTAAGAGTACGCAGCCTGTTCTTAATTGAATAAAAACGAACATTTTTGGGGTCAATCCGCGCGTTTGGCGCGGACAAACGCCCGAATTAACCGCTTTTATGGTCGTTATATGTCATATTTTGAACACAGCTTGTTGGTAAACGCAACGTATTTTTGCGTTTACGCACATGCAGCATGTCAAAAACATATTTAGAACCCTAGGCGATGCGTGGCCGCAGCATGGTCGATCCCCACAAAAAACACGACTTTTACGGCCTTGATCTATGGATATAGTGGAATTTACTGGCGATTTTTAGGTTCATCACGCAATCGCTCTTGAATATCGCGCATGCGGGCTTCGAGGGAAGAGCGAAGGTAAAAGTCCTCGCCTGGTGCACGTGCAGCAAATTGGTATTGCTCCAACGCAGGCGATAAGCGCCCTTGATAGAACGCCGCATTGCCCAAGGCAAAGTGATAGCGCAACGGATCGCGGTCGGCGTAGAGACGCGCTTGCCGTGACCACAGCGCCGCATCTTGAGGGGATTTGTTGAGCGCCGCGCGTAAGGTCGCCAACGCGGTTTCGCGCGAATCCGCGGCCAGCACCGTGTCGATTTCACCGTAAATCAGACTGCGTGCCGAAGGGAAACGCTGCAGCCCTTGGCGATAGATCGCCTTTGCACCTTGGAAATCTTTTTGTGCCAAACGAATCCGCGCTGCAACATCGACAAGCACCGGATGCGACAAGCCCAAAGCATCGGCGCGCTGCCATGCTTGCTGGGCTTTTTGCGGTTCGCGCGCCGCCAAGTACGCCACGGCCAAGCCATACCATTGGCTGCCTTCGTGACTAAACCGCCGCGATGCTAAGGCCTCTTGATAGAACTTAATCGCGGGTTCAGCACCCAGCACCCGCACCCGTGTTTTTTCACGAATTAAGCTGTAATCCAAAGAGTCAGCGCGCATTTTAAAGGGGCGCTTGGCTGCCAAATTTTGGCTATCGCTAATCCGCTCTAAAGTCACCGGATGAGTGCGCAAAAAGGCGAGGGCTTGATTGTTATCGAGGCGGGTCGATTGCTGTAGGCGCTGAAAGAAATCCGCCATGCCGCTGGGGCTAAAGCCCGCACCGGCTAAAATATCCATCCCCGCGCGGTCGGCCTCGCGCTCAAAATCGCGGCTATACGCCAGCTGATTTTGAATCGCGACCCCCGGCCCGATACTGGCCGCCGCCGCGGCCACTTGGCCATTGCCCGAGGCTTTACCGGCCAAAACCGCGGCCAAAATCCCGCCCAGCGCCAGCCATTGTTGATGGCCTTGTTTTTCGGCCATGCGCGCAATATGGCGCTGGCTGACGTGCGCCATTTCATGCGCAAGCACACTGGCTAATTCGGATTCGGTTTGCGAGGTCACAATGAGGCCGGTGTGAATACCAATATGGCCACCGGGGAGAGCAAAAGCGTTGATGGCAGGATCATCAATCGCAAAAAAATCGAAGGGAATGGGGGTGTCTTTTTGAGCCGCGGCTAATTGCCCGCCCAGACGATTGAGATAATCGCTGATGTCGGGATCATCGACGACCGGCCCCGCTTCGCGGATCGAGCGCATAATTTTACCGCCGAGCTGCTCTTCGTCTTGGCTCGATAAAACACTACGCGCGCTGTCGCCTAAGTCGGGTAAATCGGCCGCCTGTGCTAGCGGCAACCCGCTCAGATATAGGGCTAACCAGCCCATCAAAATCGGTTTAAATCGGGTCGGCATCGCAATCTCTCTATGACGGTTCTACCGCCACAGTTTTGCGCTACATGCCCGAAACTGGAGGAGAAACCGAAGGGGAAGCACTGAAAAAACAGGCCGCATCATGTGCGCTTAAAAACACTTTACCCTGAAATTGCTGCCACTGACGCGCGGCGCTTAAGCGGTCCATAACCGGCCCTTTGACCTCTGCCAAATGCAGGCGAATGCCACGAACTGCAAGCGTGTCTTGCCAAACAAACAGCCGCTCAAACGCGGTCGCGTCAATTCGGTTCACCGCCGACATCAGCAAAACCACGTCTTGCGCATCGGGATGCTGACTCAGCTCCTGATACAAAGCGGTTTCAATCGGACGAATATTGGCAAAACAAAAGCTCTCGTCAACCCGCAGCAACACCACACGCGCTTCAGTTTGTACTGCGTGACGGCGGACGTTTCGAAAATGTTCGCTGCCCGGCATCCGCCCCACCACCGCAATATGCGGATGACTCATCCGCCACACTAAAAACCCCAGCGACAGCGCAATCCCCGCCAATACGCCTGCTTGCACACCACCCACCATCACCACCGCTGCCGTCGCCCACATCGCCGCGCCATCGGCGTAATCGTAGGCCATGATGCGGCGCATCTCGGCCAAGTCGATCATGGTCAGCACCGACATGATAATCGTCGCGGCCAACACGGTTTGCGGCAGGGCGTACAGCGCATCGGTGCCCCACAGCAAAATCAGCACCATCCAACCAGCCGTCAACACCGAGGCCAACTGTGTTCGCGCGCCCGCAGCAGCATTGACCGCCGAGCGAGTCAGACCGCCCGTCACCGGCATCCCACCCGACACGCCCGCCGCCAGATTCGCGGCACCAAGGGCCACCAACTCACGATCGGGGTCGATGCTTTCGCGGGCTTTTTGCGCCAAGGTTTGCGCCACGGCAATGCTTTGCACAAAGTTAATCAGCCCCAGCAACAGCGCCGGTAATAACAAGCTTTGCCAATCCGTTATTGTCAGCGAACTCGGCCAAACCGGCTGCGGCAATCCGGCCGGAACCGCGCCGACCACCGTCACATGCGACTGCGTATCCCAATGAAAAGTCGCACTGAACGCCGTCGAGACAATCACCAATGCCGCTGGTAACAGTTTGGCGAGAATATCGGCGAGGGCGGCAGGGACACCGCATTTTTTCAGTGCGCGCGCACCAAAGCGCCGTGATAACCACAGCCACACCATCGCCGCCAAGCCAAGCGCCATTTCAAAGGTTGGCAGCCAAGTGTGCTGGCTCAACGCCTGCCACAGCGCCAGCAAACCGCGCCCCGACACCGGTACGCCCAGCAACACCGGCAGCTGCGACAAGGCAATTAACACCGCCGATGCGGCGGTAAATCCCACTAAAACCGGTTGACTGAGATACTGAGCCAACCAGCCCATTCGCAGCCAACCAAACACAAATAACATCGCACCCGACAGGATCGCCAACCCCATCGCCAAGGCCACGTAATGTGCCGAACCTGCTGATGCCAAGGGTGCAAGCGCGGCACCGGTCATTAACGCCGTCACGGCCATCGGCCCCACCGATTGCTGCCGACTGGTGCCGAGCAAGGCATACACCACCAGTGGCGCTAAACTGGCATACAAACCGACTTCGAGCGGTAAACCGGCCAAAAGCGCATAGGCCAAACCTTGCGGTACGAGCAATAAGGCGACAACAACCCCCGCCGCGATATCGCCCGCCAGATCGGACGACTGATAGTGTCGGACCCACGGCGGCAGCCATGTCATACGTGACATGCCCGATCAAAGCGGCCTTGCAGCCACATGCCCAGCACCATCGCCGCGACAAAAACACCGCCTTGCCACAGCCCCGCACCGAGCAAGACCAGCCCCGGCCCCGGACAAATCCCCGCCAACCCCCAGCCCAGCCCAAACAGCACACTGCCGCCAACCAAACGCGGCGTAATCACTTTGGCCGTCGGTAGGCGCATCGGGCAATTCAGCACGCTCTGGCTACGGCGGCTAATCCGTGGAAAAGCCACCACACCCAACGCAATCGCGCCGCCCATCACCAAAGCCAAGCTCGGGTCCCATGCGCCTGCCAGATCCAAAAACCCCAAGACCTTCGCCGGATTGGCCATCCCTGCCACAATCAAACCCAAACCAAACACTAAACCCGCAAGACCGGCTGCCAATGCTTTCATGATCAGGCTCCCAAGAGATGACGCAAAACAAACACAGTGGCAAACCCAGCCGCCATAAAGCTCAGCGTCGCGACCAGCGAACGCAGCGACAAGCGCGACAAACCACAAACACCATGCCCGCTGGTACAGCCCGAACCGTAGCGGGTGCCGATGCCAACGATCACGCCCGCAGCGATGAGCATCCACACATTACCGGTGACGTCGATGCTCGGTAAGCCGCCCGCAAACACGCGCCACAGCACCGGCGCGAGAACAATGCCGCCAATAAACGCCGCGCGCTCACCGCGCCCTTCGGCACCATCAAGTAAACCGCCTAATAGACCACTGATACCGGCAATTCGACCGTTAAAAAGCAATAAAGCGGCGGCAGCAAGGCCAATCAAAACCCCTCCGGCGAGTGCCGACCACGGGGTAAACTGTTCCCAAGCAATCATCATGTATGACTCCTATCCAGCCCTGAAAACACGCTTACAACCGCCCACTGCGCTTTAAACGAGCGAATCCTGCTCGATGCTCAAGGAAGACTGTGGCGGATTTTCAGGATCACAAAAAATACGATGTAAAGTCGCCAAAACTTCTAAAGCCTGCGTGCTGGCGACGCGGTAATAAATCCATTTGCCTTCACGGCGGGTACTGACCAATGCCTCACCCCGTAAAACCCCCAACTGCTGCGAAAGACTGGGCTGGCGAATGCCGGTTAAGCTTTCCAGCTCGCTGACTGTTTTTTCACCCTCGACGAGCTGACACAGCAGCAAAAGGCGATCAGGGTTGGCCAAGCTTTTCAGTAATGCCGTTGCGTCCGCCGCATGGACGCGAAGCTGTTCGATTTCCACGGGGACCACCTCATGAATTTGTTGAATCATATTATATTGTTTTATATAGTATAGACAAGCGGGAACCGCCACATAAGCTTTGCAGAATAGCGTGGATGAAATTCATTCGCAAAAACAAAAACCCATGCGCCACGCTTTCCCAACCTTTGAACGAGAGAAAACATAATGAACCGCCCTGACGTGATGCCTTTTTTTGACCCCGCAACCGGCACCCTGAGCTATGTCGTGTCTGACCCAAAAACACGGCAGGCGGTCATTATTGATCCGGTGTTAGATTTCGACCCAAAGGCTGGACGCACCCGCACTGACAATGCCGACACCCTGATTCAATATGTGCGCAGCCAACAGCTCGAAATCGTGTGGATTCTCGAAACCCATGCTCACGCCGATCACCTCTCCGCTGCGCAATATCTCAAGTCAAACTTGGGCGGAAAAATCGCCATTGGTGCAGGCATTGAACGGGTACAAAACACCTTCAAAACGCTCTTCAACCTCGAACCCGAATTCCGCAGCGACGGTAGCCAATTTGATCATTTATTTTGCGATGGCGAACGCTTTGCCCTTGGTGAAATCGAAGCACGGATCTTGCACGTCCCCGGCCATACACCGGCCGATATTGCTTACTTGATTGGCGATGCGCTGTTTGTCGGCGACACCTTATTTATGCCCGACGTCGGCAGCGCCCGTTGCGATTTTCCGGGTGGCGATGCCGCCACACTGTATCGCTCGGTCCAAAAAATGTACGCCCTGCCCGACCACACCCGCTTTTTTGCCTGCCACGACTACCCGCCCACCGACCGCGCCCCCGCGTGGGAAAGCACGATTGGCGAGCAAAAAGCCCATAACCTGCATTTGCGCGCCGACACCACCGAAGCCGACTTTATCGCGCTGCGCCAAGCGCGTGACGCGACTTTGGCCGCGCCGGTCCTGCTTTTGCCGTCGATTCAGGTCAACATTCGGGCAGGCCATCTGCCGCCCGCCGAAGCCAATGGCGTGCACTATTTAAAAATCCCGCTCAACCAGATTTAAGCCTTCGCGCTGGTCATTTCCGCCATCCCCCGCCAAAATCGGGGGATGTGCATTTAAAACGGCGATCGTGTCATGGCAATAGGGGTATTTGGCGGGACGTTTGACCCGATTCATCTCGGGCATTTACGCTTGGCGCGCGCGCTGCGCGATGAACTCCAGCTGGCCGAAGTGCGCCTGATTCCGACCGGTCAGCCGCCGCATCGCCCCCACCCGCAAACCGCTCCTGCGCATCGACTGGCGATGCTGCAGCTTGCCATCGCGGATGAAGTCGGCCTGTACGCTGACGACCGCGAAATTCGCCGACCGCGTCTGTGTTACACCGTCGAAACCTTGCAAGAAATTCGCGCTGAAATCGGCGCACAGATGCCGCTATACTGCTTGATCGGCGCAGACTCTTTCGTCCACCTCCACACATGGCACCAATGGCGGCAATTGTTCACCTTGGCGCATCTAGTAGTGGCGTGGCGGCCAGGCTTTGCACCCGATCAACTCGATGATGCGGTCGCGCAGGAATGGAAACATCGACAAGCATCTGATTTTGCAAAACAAAGCCCTGCAGGTACAATCCGCGCCTTGTCTTTAGCACCGGCAGACTTCTCTGCCACCACTATCCGCGCGACATTCGCCCGTGGAGCGACGCCAGCCGATCAGCTGACGCCTCAGGTACTCGACTATATCCGCCATCACCGGCTTTATCCGAACACAAATGGAACACTATGAATCCCGAAAATATTGAAGAAGTTGCAGCCCTCGCCGTTGAAGCCCTCGAAGACATCAAAGGCAAAGATATTGTCAATTTGGACACCCGCGAATTGACCTCACTCTTTCAACGCATGATCGTGTGCACCGGCGACTCGAATCGTCAGGTCAAAGCATTGGCGAACAATGTCGCCGTGACACTCAAAGAAGCGGGCGTTGAGCTTGTCGGCACCGAAGGCCACGAAAGCGGCGAATGGGTGTTGGTTGATGCGGGCGATGTCGTCGTTCACGTCATGCTGCCTGCCGTGCGCGATTACTACGACCTCGAAGCCTTGTGGGGCGGTCAAAAGCCGGTCTTCCATTTGGGCGGCAAACAGCCGTGGACCGCAGCAGACTAATCACCGAGATCGACACGGGTGCGCTCACCCGTGATAGCCGCTTATGAAAATTACGCTTCTTGCCGTCGGCACCAAAATGCCGCGCTGGGTCGATGAAGCCTATGCCGATTACGCCAAGCGCCTGCCGCGTGAAATCAGCTTGCAGCTCATCGAAATCAAGCCCGAAAAGCGCGGCGGCGGCGTCACCGCCGAAAAAGGCATTGCTGCCGAACATGCGCGCTTATTGGCGGCCATCCCGCCTCGGGCGCGGCTGCTGGTCTTGGACGAACGCGGCAAAAATTGGACAACGCGCCAGCTCGCCGATGAAATGAATGGCTGGATGCGCAATGGCGATGATCTGTGCATTTTGATTGGCGGTGCAGATGGTTTGCACGCCGACATGAAAGCCCGCGCCGATATTTTGCTGCAGCTTTCGGCCATGACGATGCCGCATGGCATGGTGCGGGTGCTGCTCGCCGAGCAAATTTACCGCGCGATATCGCTGATTCACGGTCATCCTTATCACCGCGAATAAGCCTTTCGCCCATGAAAAAAGCCGACACAACGTCGGCTTTTTTCGTTTTTAGATATGAACAGCCGCTTACTTCAAGAAGCCTTTGAGCATATCCAAGCCTTGGCTCATCAAATCACCACCCTGTGGCATTTCGCCATTCGGGCTGAGTTGGTCAACGGCTTTCGGCAAGAATTCAGAGAGCAATTCGCCCGCACGACCGGCATCAACACCAAACGACTCGGCCAATTTTGTGACCTGCTCGCTGCCCAATACTTCTAAGATTTGCTCAGGGCTAATCGGCAGGTTTTCGCCTTGCGCCAACCAAGAACTGACCACGTCGCCTAAACCCGCTTCTTTGAACAGATTCAGCAGACCTTCGACGCCGCCATTTTCTTGAACCAGCTGCACCACGCCCGCCAAGATACGACCATCTTCACCCAGTACACTACTTAACAAACCGTCGAATAGACTCATCGCGCTTTCCTTTTTAAAAAATGACGTAGACACACCAAGAACGACTATATGCGGTCATCGTGCTCTAACACAAACCCACCAGCAAGCGCCGCAACAAAAACCACGGCTCGCCCTCGCCCGCCCCTTTAATGGCACGGTCAATGTCGGCGCAGTCCGATAACGCCTTAGCCATACGCCGTGGCGATAAGCGATGAATTGCAGGTTCGATTAAACGCTGCTTCGCACCCCACACCCGATTTTCACGAAACAACTGCGCAGGCGGGCGTCCTGAGCGGAACCCCTCTTCGAGGCGCAGCAAGGTGCGCAGCTCTTCGGCCACCGACCACACCGCCAAAACGGGCGTTTCGCCTTCGGCTTCGAGGCCATCGAGCATTCGCACCACCCGAGGCACATCGCCGGCCAACCACGCCTCAGACAAGCCAAAAATATCAAACCGCGCCACATTGGCGACCGCTTGGCGCACTTGGTCAAACGACAACTTGCCCGCCGGATAGAGCAGCGAGAGCTTGGCAATCTCCTGCCGTGCCGCCAACAAATTCCCTTCGACTCGATCCGCAAAAAACGCCAAGGTCTCCGCATCGACCTGCTGATCTTGCTGCTGGAGGCGGTGGGCAATCCAGCGCGGCAATGCCGCCCGATCGACCGCCTTGACTGCGATCACCTGCGCCGACTGCGCCAGCGTAGTAAACCACTTCGATTGCAACTGGGCTTTTTCGAGGCGTGGCAACATGAGCAGCGCCATCGTATCCGGCGAGCTGTGCGCCGCAAAACGCATTAAGGCCTCTGCGCCCTCGGTGCCCGGTTTGCCCGACGGCAAACGAATTTCGAGCAATTTACGCTCGGCAAACAGCGAAACGCTGCTGGCCGCCTCCTGTAGACGCGACCAATCGAAATTGCCTTCGATATTCAATACTTCGCGTTCGCTAAAACCAGACTGCCGCGCCGCCGCCCGAATCTGATCGGCCGCTTCCAGCGCCAGCAACGCTTCTTCGCCATGAATCAAATAAAACGGCGCGACGCCCCGCCGTAAGTGCGCGGGAAGGTCGTCGAGACGCAATTCACTCATTGCGCAGGCACCACCACCGAAGGTTTGAGCGCGGAGAGGCGATACATCAGCAGCGTCACGGCTTCTTCACGCATCGCCGACCACACCAACTGCTCTTCTTGCTCTTTGCCCAACACCGAGCTGTCGCTGTACGGGAAGTCGCGGCGCACAAACACCGTCACCGGCTCGCCAAATGCCCGACCCTGCCGAGTAACGCGGGCGGTAACGCGGTAGACCAGCTGATATTCACTGATTTTGCCGGTGCGATTCAGCGTCAAAATATCGCGGGCATTGCTCTCATCGATGATGGTGAGCACCGCTTCTGCCGCTTTCGGGTCGGAAACCACTTGCACATCGGCACGGTGGCTCAGTTCCCGCTGCAAAATCGGTGCAATCGCCCGACCATTCACTTCGAGCGCGACGCTAGAAAACGGCAAATGACGCGCATCCGGCCCTTGCCCGCGCAAATGAAAGCCACAAGCCGAAAGCCACAGCGAAGCCGCCAGCACTAGAGAGAGACGCAAAGAAGCCGTCATAAACATGCCGCCTTTCAAAAAGCCGCGCCCTCACCTAGCAGCGCGGCGGGGTAAGTTACACGACGATATTGACCAAACGGCCCGGCACCACGATGATTTTTTTCGCGGGTTTGCCTTCCATAAACTTCTGCGCGCCTTCTGTCGCCAAGGCGGTTTGTTCCATCACCTCTTTCGAGGCATCCGCCGCAACGGTGATCGAGCCACGCAGTTTGCCGTTCACCTGCACCATCAATTCGATCTCGGATTTCACCAAAGCTTTTGCGTCGGCAGTCGGCCAAGGTTGCGACAATAACGTGCTGTCTGGGCGCAAAGCGTTCCACAGGCTTTCGCAAATATGCGGCACGATTGGCGACAGCAAGATCACCGCCGACTCCAACACCTCTTGCGCCAAGGCGCGGCCCGCGGCATCGCTCAAATCGGTTTTGCCATATTGGTTGAGCAGCTCCATCACCGCCGCAATCGCGGTATTGAACTGCTGGCGAACGCCATAGTCATCGGTGATTTTTTGAATCGCGCTGTGCAACTGGAAGCGCAAGTCTTTTTGTGCAGCGCTCAGGCCCTCTTGACTGCGACACGCTTCGCTGAGGCCGCCTTGAACGTAGTCGTGAACGATTTTCCACAGGCGTTTCAAGAAGCGGTATGCGCCTTCAACACCGGCATCCGACCATTCCAGCGATTGTGACGGCGGCGCAGCAAACATCATAAACAGACGGGCGGTATCCGCGCCGTACTGCTCAATCAAGGCTTGCGGATCGACGCCGTTGTTTTTGGACTTCGACATTTTTTCGATGCCGCCAATCACCACCGGTTGACCATCGGCCTTCAGGATCGCGCCGGTGATTTTGCCTTTGGCATCGCGGGTGATTTCCACGTCGTTTGCGTTAAACCAGTCTCGTTTGCCGCTGTCGTGTTGACGGTAGAAGGTTTCGCACACCACCATGCCTTGGGTCAGCAGCTGCTGGAACGGCTCGGCGGTTTTCAACAAGCCTTCATCGCGCATCAATTTGTTGAAGAAGCGCGCATACAACAAATGCAAAATAGCGTGTTCGATGCCGCCAATGTATTGATCAACATTCAGCCAGTAATTGGCGCGCTCATCGACCATGCCGGTGGTGCAATCCGGCGAGGCATAGCGGGCAAAGTACCAGCTCGATTCGACAAAGGTATCCATAGTGTCGGTTTCACGCTTCGCCGCGCCGCCGCAACTCGGGCAGGTAGTTTCGTAGAACTCCGGCATCTTGCTCAAAGGATTGGCCGAACCGTCAGGAATGACGTGTTCAGGCAAGACCACCGGCAGTTGATCATCGGGTACGGACACATCGCCACAGCTCGGGCAATGGATAATCGGGATCGGGCAACCCCAGTAACGTTGACGCGAAATGCCCCAGTCGCGCAGACGGTATTGGGTTTTCTTTTCGCCAGCGGATTGGGCGGCAAGATCGGCCACGATGGCATCGAAGGCGGCTTGGAAACCAAGGCCACTATACGCACCGGAATTGACCGTAACGGTCAGGCCATCTTCTTTGGTGGCGTACCAGTCTTGCCATGTAGTGGCATCAAACGGTGCATCGCCCTCACCAGCGGCCAAGGTGATGACTTGCTTGATCGGCAATTGGTATTTGTTGGCAAAGGCAAAATCGCGCTCGTCGTGGGCCGGAACCGCCATCACCGCGCCGGAGCCGTAGCTCATCAAGACGTAGTTGGCGACCCAGACCGGCAGTTTTTCGCCAGTCAGCGGATGCACCACAAACAAGCCCGTCGGCAGGCCTTTTTTCTCCTGGGTGGCGACGTCGGCTTCCGCCACGCTGCCG
>CAZWRK010000112.1:0-13254 GCA_964635875.1 uncultured Aquaspirillum sp. | reverse complement strand
CGAACAGGATGACAGACGCCCACCTCACACGTACCCCGGCACGTCGATGTCTCCGAATCTACGCTGCGCGAAGACCCTCACCCGGCCCCGCACGATGCCTACGTCGTACAGGGTGCAGCGAAACACGCCTGGTTCCGACACCGGCTTCTCCGCGCTTGCCACCGGGAGGATCGATGGTGGACCCCCGCGGACATGCTGCAGCACGATGTGGTGCGGCTCTGTAGGGGTGCCGCCGGTGACGCTGACAACAGCAGACGGGCAGGTATAGGGAATCACGGTGTGTTCGATCACGTCGCCCGTCGCGACGGTGACGGTGGTGCGGGCAGCCTGGTCAACCGAGTAGCGCCACGGGGTGGATCCGCGCGAAACCTGCGCCACCGAGCCGATGACCAGGCGCCCGTTCCGCTGACGCACAGTGACTCCGCTGTCGCCCTTTATCTGCAGCCGGCGGCGCGTGTCGACGTGGGACGAAAGCACGGACTTGAGCGTCGTGCGACCACGCTGCGCGAACTGTGCCATGGTCGCCATCAAAGCACCTGGCCCGTATCCGGATCGTATTCCTCGGCCTTTCCGATGTTCTCCCACACCTGCGTGCGCAGGTAGTGACGGCTCGCAGTCTGAATCTTCCTGATGTTGTCGGCCGTACAGAGGAAGTACCGACCCGACGGAAGCGTGCGCGTTTTTACGACGTTGGCCTGCGCGCAGGTGATGAACCCGCTGACCTTGCCTTTATCTCCACGGCCGAGGGTTACCTGCTCGACCGCGACGGGCGTGGATATTTCAAACACGATCTTTTCGGCACGGAAGTGGCGAACCTCATCGTCATTCATCAGGGTGAAGGTTTCGTCCTCGTCCGCCTTCTCCTCGAGTGTCCAGTCTCTTCCGCCGGCCATGTCAGTCACCCCCCAGTTGAGCCTCGATGATCTTCCGCTGAGCAGCCATGTGCTGCTCGATGCGCGCCAGCAGTTCTTCGCTCTTGTTGCGCACCACGGTGGCGCCGCGTAGACCGCCGGCGCCGTTCAGCCCGGACGGCAACAGCTTCGCCCGAAACGCATCCGCGCGACCACCGTGCGCCAGACGATCCGGCCCGGCGTAGGTGCCCATCGCCATCGCGCGCTGGATGTCGCCGATGTAGGAGCCGGTGGAGTCCTTGGCCTTGGGCTTCGGCTTGTTTGCCTCGATCAGGTCGGCCAGCTCCCACGCCTTCTGATCGGCCTGCCCGGAGAACTTGTAGAAGCCGGCCATATCGCCGGTTTTACGCGCGTCCATCGCCGCATTGCGGAGGTTGCGCTCATCCTCGGCGAGCATCTCCTCCTTGCGCTTCTGGTCCGCCTTGTCGTATTCGCGCCTGCGCTGAGCGGCCTCGTACTCCACCTGAGCCTGATATGCCGCGCTGTCGTCTTCGGCCGCAGGCGGCGCGATACCTGGCGGAGCAGGCGGCGCGATACCTGGCGGAGCAGGCGGCGCCGGTCGCGGTGATGGCGTTTCGGGCTGCTGCTGCGATGCCAAGTAATCGCGCAGGGCCTGCACGGCAGCATCGAGACCCGACGCATCGCCACTCGGTGCCAATGCCGCCGCCTCGGCCGCCCCCCTGGATCGCATGACCTCATCCGTACGGTCCTCGATCATCTGGCGTATCTGGTCTTTCGACAGGCCGCGCCTTTCTGCCTCGGGCCCGAGACCGCCGAACGGCCCCGACTTGGTCAGCAAGCCTTCGTCAACCATCTGCTGCCGCACGTCCGCCATGGCGCGGCCACGCTCGGTCCCCATAATGCGGAAGGCGGCTTTCCCGATCAGTTCTCCGATGATGGGAGCCAGCTTAAGCAGGTAGCCACCTGCGGCCACGAAGGCGGCCATGGCACCAGCCTTCAGCACATCGACGGACAACTTGATCGTGGTGGTATCGCCCGACCCGATGGAGAGCAGCGCGTCCTTGACCAGCTTGATCTTCTCGGCTGCCGCTGCAGCCCACTCCCTGATCGTGCCGTCGTCGCGCAGCTTCTTCAGGCGGTCGATGGCGCCCTGAATACCATCCTTCGCCAGCGCCATGAACTCGCCGCCGAAGTCTGCGAGCGCACCCACCCATTCGCCCTTCAGCGTGGAGATAAGGCCGTCGCCCGTCGTGGACAGCTCGCGCATCATTCCGTAGAACTGTCCGCCCGAGCTGGTCAGCGAGATGAACGCCTGCTCCATTGCGGCGAAGCCGACCTGCCCGGATTCCACCAGCCCGCGGACCTTGTCTTCGGACACGCCGTACTGCTTGGCCAGCTCGCGGATGATCGGAATGCCGCGGCCGGTAAGCTGGTTGATGTCCACGGCCATCAGGCGGCCCTGCACCTTGTTTTTGCCGTAGATCTCGGCCAGTTCCACAAACGACATGCCCACCGCGCTTGCCACGTCGCCGATCCGCTGCAGAGTTGGCAGCAGGTCTTCTGCTGACGTGCCGAACGCGAGCAGCATGCGGCCGGCCTGCGCGACTTCGCCGAACTCGAACGGCGTCGCATCGCTGAAGGCCTTCAGGTCCTTGAACACGGCCTTCGCCTTGTCCATCGACCCCGTGAGCACCTTGAGTTGGGTGAGCGCCGTCTCGACCTTGAAGGCCTGCCTGATGGTCTCGCCGAAGGCGCGCACGGCACCAGCGATACCGGCCCCCACGAGCAACCCCTTCATCGACAGGATCGAACTGGCGATCCGGCCGAACCCGGAGCGGATGCTGTCGGCGGCGCCACGAAC
Source organism: uncultured Aquaspirillum sp. (assembly GCA_964635875.1). Taxonomy (GTDB): domain Bacteria; phylum Pseudomonadota; class Gammaproteobacteria; order Burkholderiales; family Aquaspirillaceae; genus CAZWRK01. The sequence goes on along the minus strand of CAZWRK010000112.1, from coordinate 10,521 downwards.
GGCGCGCTCGAAGCCGCGCACCTGGCGCGCGGCCGTATCGAGTCCGCCCTTCAAGAGATTGCGGAGCGAGATGGTCCAGCGGATTTCCCTGCTCATGCCTTCCTGCTCCTCAGCTTCTCGATGAGCCGCGCCTCGGTCTCCCGGTAGCGGTACAGCGCGCGCGTGGCGGGTACGTCTGGATCGCGGGCGACCCCGCCGCGCCCGGAGGCCCTGGCCTCGGCATCCTTCCGATCTACAAGCCTACTCCAGAGCAGGTCGATGGTCTCCTCCGGGACGCCCCATATCCAATGCGCCGGATCGTGGCCATACTCCGAACACAGGGCCTCCACCAGGAAGCCGTAATCGGCCCGTAGCGGCCCCTGACGATCCTCCCCGGGTTCGGATGCCTCCACGGCGAGAAAACGCCCCAGGGCGGCGCGCAGGGCCTTCCACGAGCACGACAGGGACCGACTCCAGACGGCTACGTGGCTTTTCCATGCCGACTTCTCGCCGAAGGCCCACAGGGCGCCCGGGGCGCCGCCCTCGGCAAGGCAGTAGACCAAGGACCGCATGTACCACTCCTCGTCACCGGCGAACCACTGGGCTGGGCGCTCGTTGAAGAAGTCACGCGCTCCGATGCTCAGCCGCCGCAGCACGGCGCCGCCGATGTGCAGTTCGGGCTCCAGGTGGGCGGCGTACTCCCGCGACGGAGCGGCCCCCGTGAAGGCCTCGGCCGCGGCGTGGAGCGTCAGGAGGTCGTCGAGGTCATCCCGCAGCCGCAGGTCGAGCCCATCGGCCTCCACCTGGCGGAGGAAGGTCGAGACGAGCCTGTTCATGGCGGTTACGAGACGCCGAGGTACTCGAAGTACGACACGCTGAAGGTTTTGTAGCCGTCCCGCGCGGTCTTGGTGTCGCGAGCCGTCACCTTCGCGCCGCTCACGCCGGAGACGGTCGCGCCGCTCCCGACCTCCGTGTAGCTCTCGATGGTGACCTCGCGCTTGAACCCGTACTGGACGTACCCGCTCTGCAGGTAGTCGCCCGAGGTCTCTTCCATGCGCTCAGCGGCCTGCATGGAGATGGACATGCTCGACGAGATGCCGCGGATCGTCCCCGAGACACCGTACTTGTTCACGAGGCCGAAGCCGCCGGTGATGTCCTGCGACAGCGCGCTGGATACGGTCTCCGCGAGCACGGAGGTCAGCAGCTTGTTGGTGGCGCTGAACTTGATCACCGTGACCGTCACGGTCGGGTACTTGCCGGAGTCGGACTGGGCCGACAGGGCCGTGACGAGATAGCTTCCGTTAACCAACTGCCCGAGCGGCACCGTCAGCGCGGTCGAGCGCAGCTCGTATTCGACCTGGAACTCCTCCACCGGCTTGATGGCCTGCGCGGCCGCCGGGACGTAGATGCCCTTCTCGGACAGCATCTCGACGAAGTCTCGGCGGATGCCGCCACTCACATTGACGAGTACGATATCACCCGCCGTGGCGAGGCCAAGCGGGTCGTCGGTGTGTAGGTGCGCAAATTCGCTGGCCATGTTCTTTCCTCCCTATGCGTAGACGGCGTAGAGGAGTTTGGATTCCGCCACGCTACCCCTGGCCACGGGCACCGTGCCCGAGCGCAGGAAACTGAATTCTCCCGGCGACAAGATGATGTCGTCGGACGATCCGAAACTGATGATCAGGTCGGCGCTGGCGTGCACATTCTGGAAGTACCACCAGCGGGGGGTGATTTCGCCGGCGTCCAGGGTGACGGTTTCGCCGGCGGGCAGTCGCACCGCGCGCCGCAGGTTGTCGCCATCGACGGACAGTTCCAACGAATCGGGCTGGATCTGCTCGGTGTCGATGGCCGTCTCCTCGACGGTCAGGCTGAAGGTAAGGCGCATGGTGGCCATCAGGTGAATACTCCATCGGTCCGGAAGACGCACAGGCACGAAAGCGAGAGCTTCCAGTACAGCCCGTCCTTCGTGTCGTTGGCCAGGCGCACTACGTCGGCGTTGATCTGTGGATTCCCGGCGATTCGCAACTCGACCAGCGTGCCGATGCGCTGCATGGGCAGGGCCGACAGCAACATCATCCCGAACGCGCGCGCATGCTGACGCCGATCGAATCGCGCCTCAAAGCGCGCGTCCATCACCAGTTCCTTGGGCGCGGCCTCGTGCCAGTTGTGCGCTACGTTCGTCCCGCCGCCCATGAAGAAGGCGGCCACCTTGATGCGCGGCGGAAGGTAGTCGAGGCAGAGGGTACGCTCGGCCGCCAGTGGAACGTCGAACGCGGCATCGAAGGCGGTCCCGATGCGCGTGATCAGGGTTGAGACGACTGTCTCAGCGGCGGCATCCCACGTTTCTGCATAGTCCAGCGGCATACCATTGGCCGCAGCATCAACCGGGCAGCCCGCGCCCAAGTTCATCGGCCAGGATCGCGCCGATCTCGGCTTCGGAGTCGCGGACGGCCCGCTCGATGAACTTCTCGTCGGCCTGCGGTCCCTTCGCCTGGGTGCCGATACCGCGCCGGCTCCACGTGCGCCCCTTCTCCTCGTGCATCCTGTAGGCGTACTTCCCGGCCGGCGAGTTGGACGGGACGAAGATTTCCGCGCGGTCAGCCGACGAGACGAACCGAATGGAGTGCTGCAGGCTGCCCGGCTTCGCGCTCGAGGTGGCGGAGGCCTTGCGCCGCCTTCGTCCGGCGGCCTTCTGCTTCGCGGTGCCGCGCTGCTCCGCGCGCAGTTGCGACTGGGTGGGTGAGATCGGCGCGTACGTCTGCGCCCGGTCCTTGACGGTGGTCCCGATCCGGTACATCGCTCGCGCGCGTTTCGCGTCGATGCCGCGGCCCGCCGCCTGCAGCTCGCGCAGTACCGCATCGGCCCCCTGCATGGCGAAGTGGATGTCCATGGAGATTGGTTGCGGCGGCCGGACTCGAACCGGCGACCTTGAGGGTATGAAGCTCACGCGCTGCCACTGCGCCACACCGCTACAGATGGCCGCGGTATCAAGCTACGTTGCCGCGGTACGCCTCGACGGCGGCCGCAATTTCTTTCGGCTTTGCGTCGTCGTCCCATTCTGGATTATCAACCCCCGCCTGCAGCTTCATCGCATCGGCGTGCACGGTCTCATCCACCCTGCGCAGCAGGCAGTCGCACCCGGGGTGAAACATCCCCGAGGAGAGCGCCCGCTGGTACGACGGGTACCGGTCGTCCGCGCCGGAAATGCTCACGATCAGGCCGCCCCATGCGCTGCAGATGGGGCAGGAGTCGCCCACGTTCACGACCTGCATGAGGTCATCGCCGTTGCTCACGAGCGTGTCGATGTAGCTTTCCCGGGCCACGCGGGCGGTGGTCGTGCGTACGAGCATCTGCAGGTACCTGGCGTTTTCCCACGTCCGGCCGGCACGATCCCGGAAGCGCTCGAACTCGATGCTGCCGGCCACGTCGTTCCAACGCCGCTGGATCGCCTTCTGCAGCTCGTTGGCGGTCAGGTTGTCGAGTTGCGACTCCCGGTACACATCGAGGAAGGCCTGCCGCAGGTTGCGAATGTCGGTCTCGCTCATCTTCCGGGTGAAGACGGCGGCGAGCTGCTGCGAGTTGTCGGGATGGAGCAGTGACAGGTAGTCGCGTACCTTCGCACGGTCGAAGCGCAGGGCAACCCGCGCGGGCGAAGCGCCGTCGGAGCGAATATCGTCGAGCGCGGCTTTGTGCCAGTCGGTGGCGATCCTGTCGGTCATCTCCGAAGCCCACCGGTCGATGGAATCGGCGAGGGCCTCGTTGATCTTTGCGATCTGCGCGTAGAGGCGCTCCCGCTCGGCCGCGTTGGTAGCCGCCCGGGCCCGAGCGGCAATCTCGCGTACACGCTCAGCGACGCGGGCCCGGGCCGCGCGTACCATCCGGGCGACTTCGGCCTGTTCGGTGGCCTGCTGGCGGGTCAGGCGCGTGATGACGCGCCGGGATGGCATCCTCAGGCCCTCCCGAGCCTGATCGCCCCGCCACGGGTCAGCCAGCGGCGCGCCTCGGGCGCCAGGACTGCGGCCTGCACCTCGCGTGCACGGTCATCCTGCTCGGGGTCGGTGGCTAGGGCGTCGGGCGCCTCCTCGCGCCCCTCACGCAGCATGGGCGAGTTTTCCAGGCTCCACAGGGCCTGCTCGTAGACGGCAAGGTCATGGCGCGGGAAGTCGCCGTCCGCCGTGGCATCCTGGTCCAGATCGCCGTTCAGGTAGCGCGAGACGATCCGCTTGGCGTGCGCGATTGCGCCGGTGCGCTCATCGCTGCTGAACCCGGCCCACGCGGCGGCGCGCGGGTGGTTGGTCGCCGCGAAGTACGTGTCGGCGTTCGCCTTGGTGATGGCCATGATATGCTTCCCGGGCCGACCGGCCGATCCACGCGCTGAGCCGACGCGCTACTTCTTCGCCTTCGCCTTGGCTTCCGCCTCGGCCTTGGCCTTGGCTTCCGCCTCGGCGTCGTAGACCTCGTAGCCGGCCTTCTTCCAGGCCTCGACTTCGGACTCGTTCACGGTGATGACGGCCGTGTTCCGCTTCATCCTGACGGTCGGTACCAATGCCATGTGCGTGCTCCTCGTGATCAGTTGTTGGACGTGAAGATCTGCGACCACGTGCCGGTGCTGGTGGCCAGAAGCCCCAGGATATCACCGGCGCCACCCGAGAACGCGCTCGACAGGGACACCGTCCCGCTGTCGGCGATCGCGAGCAGACCGGTCGCCGATGTGGCGACCTGAATCACGCACACGCGACCCACCAGCGCGGCGTTGGGCGCGGCCAGCGTGATCGTGTTCGTACCCGCATCGCTCCCGGGCTGGATCACGGTGAGCAGCGCGGTGGACAAGGACACGCCGGTCTGCCCATTGGTGACCGACACGCTGGCGCTCGCGACGGTGAGGTTGGTGACCCGCAGGCTGGCGACGGTCTTCGCGGCATGGCTGTCGCCGTCGTAGAAGGCCGCGGGCTGCTCGATGTCGTCCAGGGCGAAGGTTGCCGACGCGACTCCGATGATGGCGATGATGGCGATGAATCTGGACATGGCTGATCTCCTGTTGTTGGCAACTCTGTTTCGCACGTGGCGCGGTCCGGGTTGCACCAGACCGCGCCACTCATGCAGACCTACCCGCAGAACAGCGCGCCGCCGTCGGGCTGGATCACGCGCCCGCCGACGAACACGTCGTACACGATGCTGTCGGACAGGCTCGTGATGGAGCTGTCCATCGTCACGCGGATCGACACGCCAGTGAACGACTCCACGGCCGAGTTCACGCTCAGCGGGGTGGGCGCCACGATCGCGGCGGCGACGGCCGACGGATGGTACACCAGGTTGGAGTAGCCGGCCGCCTCGAAGGTCAGCGCGGCGCCATCACCGGGAGCCGCCGCGAGGGCCGGCGTGATCTCCAGCGTGGCCGCGTTCGACGCGATCGCCGCGTCCTTCGCCACCACGTACCGGGTCGTGTCGCCGGCCAGCGTGAACACGGTGCCGGCATAGATCGTGCCGGTCGCGTTGGTGATGCCGTCGATGTTGATCTCGGTGGCGCCGACCGCGGGGGTCCCGTTCGTGACGACCGTGCCAGTGATGTCGCCGGCGGCCGCGGAGCGCGAGAAGGCCCCCAGGTTGGGGTCCACCACGAAGTTGAACCCGTAGCGGCGACCCAGGATCGCCTCACGCAGACCGGCCGGCGCATCGGCGCCGTAGTCCTGGCTCTGGAACTGCGCGAGCTGGCTGAGCGACTGCTCGACGGTCGTGTCGATGAGCGCGACGCGCCCCGCGCGGTTCACGCGCAGATCGTTCAACGCCTTGGTCGCGGCCGCGATGTGCGCCATCGTGGACGGACGGTTCCCGACGGAGCCGGCGAGGTTCTTGCGGAAGACCTGCATCTTCTTCAGCAGGTACTTGTCGATCGCGTCCATGATGCCGGTGATGGCCGGGACCGTGACGAGCCGCGTGAAGTCGGACAACTCCAGCGACTTCTGCTTCGTCGTCAGATCGATGCGCTTGTAGAAGTGCTTCTCCAGCTTGAGGTCGACCGAGGTTTCGGTCTGGTCCGACGCCACGGTCGAGCCGGAAAACTCGCTGGCATCCGTGACCGCGGGCGGGATCGTGACCTTCACGGTGTCGCCGATCTTGCCGGCGGTGAACAGGCCTTCCTTGTCCCGGCTGACGACGTTGCCGACGAGCAGGCGGTTGGCGCTCGCAATGGCGGCATCGCGCGCGACGAGGGTGGGGGTAATGAACGTATTCGACATGGTGGCTCTCCTCTGGTGGATGGATGTTGACTGCTAGATGACGCCGCGCTTCTTCAGGTCCTCCTGGCGCTCGGCCGGCGTCATCTGATCGATGGGTTTGCCGGTAGCAACGCCAGTTTCAATCCGCTGCCCCGGCACCGTGCCGGAGCCGTGCCCGGAGGCATCGACGATGACCGCCTTGTTGGCGCTGCGGAAGGCTTCGAGGATCGGCTTGACCACGTCGGGCTTGCCCAGTTCGTCGTCCTTCACGCCGGCGAATGCCGCCGCGAGGGCGCCCGTCATGATCTTGCCGTCCACTTCCTTCACGAACTGGATGCCGCTGCCCCTGATGACCTCGTCGACCTTCGACTGACGGGTCAGCTTGATGGCCTCGGCCTCCTTGTCCGCGTACTTCTTCTCCAGGTCGGCGAGCCGCTTGAGCAGCGCGTCCTGGTCCGCCTTCGCCTTCTCGGCGTCCGTCATCTTGCCCTTGGTGGCGTCGTCCAGCTTCTTCTGCAGATCGTCGAGCTGCTTCTTGAGCGCTTCGGCGGCCTCGTCGGCCTTCTTCGTCGCGCCCTCCGCCACTCGACGGGCTGCGGCCGCTCCGTCGTCGATGAGCTTCTGCAGGTCGAACCCCGCGAGAAACTTCTTTTCGTCGTCGTTCAGCGACTCGCCCTTCGCCACTTTGGCCAGGATGTCTTGGATCTTCACGTCATGTTCTCCGTCCCGGGGTTGATACGTGGACCCTGCCCACCACCGTTGAACACGCACAACGGCGAATGCGTATACACTTGGCCGCAGCATCAACCCTGCGCCGGAAGATCGGGCTTCGCCGGCGATCCGATCGGCGGCTGGGCGTCGAGGTCCATGGCGTCGATCTCGGCTTCAATGTCCTGCCTGCGATCCGGCGGAATGGGCGAGATCTTGTCGAGCAGCTTGATCCCGACGCGCAGCACCTCGCGCCGCGCCATCGCGGGGAGATCAAGCGCCTGCAACTCCAGCAGGGACGCGAAGTCCTCTTTCACATCCGCGATGTCGAATGTCTTCCCGTACGACGGCGCGTAGACGGCGAAGGAAGTGTCGAGCAGCTTGGAAAGTTGAACGGCGCGCGTTTCGGCCTCCTCCAGCAGCGTGGCGCGCTGGGCTAGGACGGCCGACGGGTCGAGGTTGTCCCACCGCTTCGACTCGGCGCTGGCCACCTGGCGCGATTGCGGATTGTTCATCGCCATGCCGACGATCTCAAACAGCTCCTGCTTCCGGCGTGTGATCTCCTCGGGGATCAGCTTCAGGGCATCGGCCGGCGGCGTGATGTAGCGCGTGATGTCTTTCTCCACGTCGCTCTCGAAGATCGGATAGTGCAGCCCGACAAGCCTGGTCAGCTCACCTTGCGCAGGCGCCGCGCCTCCGCCGGCATCATTCCGCAGCGAGGCCGGAAGGACCATCTGAGGATACACAGACTGGAAGAGGTTCTCGTTGTGCGCGCTCTCCAAGTTCAGCAACGACGCCTGCATCATCTCCACGTCGTCGAACCACCACGGCTGTGCGCTGATCTGCCCGACGGGGATGAACGGGACGATCGGCGCTGACAGGGTGAAGGTAACCGATCGCTCAATCTCGTCGTTGTTGTCTTTCTTGAAGAAATAGCGCGTGCCTCCACCGCGCTGCCAGAGCGTACGCACGCGCTGCTGGTAGCCCTCTGCGTTGGGGTCGTCCCCCAGATAGATGCGCTCCTCGGTGATGAGCCACACCAGCGCGCCCTTGCCGTCGAAATACCAGTCGACCACGTCGGCGGGATGCCATAGCCGCCAGAACACGCGATCTCCGCGGGCCTCGCGCTCGGCTACCGACTGCTGACGCACCGTGCCGGTCTGAACGTCCACCGACGGCTCGCGCCGATCAACGGAGATCCAGGCCCATGAAAAGCCGGTGATGGCCGTCGAGGTGAGCGTCATGAAGTCGGAAATGCTTTGACGTGCCAGCGTCGCGTCGGAAATGAAGCTCTGGTCGGCGCCATTGCGGTCGATGGCCTGCCCGAACACATACTGGTTGATCTTCGCAGCGATGCGCGCCGCGTAGTTCACCAGATGCGCTCGATCCTTGCGCCCCTTGGAGCCGTTCTGCCGGTTCCCATCCCAGGAGCCGTCGGGCTCGTACGGAAAGCGCGTCAGCCGGTGCGCGATGTACGGAGTCCCGCCGCGAAGGGCCAGCTCGTTGGATAGGAGTTGGCCAGCGCGAGCCGATAGAATCGGGTGCCGACGAGTGTGAAGCGGCTGCTTGTCCATGTTGATATTGGCCGTGCCATCAACGCCTACCACGTGGTGGCGATGCTGGAACGCGGCAGGTTCATGGCATTGAAGGCCAGGGCCGCAGCATCGATCTGGTCGTCATGCGCTCCGTGCGGGAAGGCCTCGGCCTCATCGAGGAAGGCCTCGTTCCATGCGGCGCGCCGGAGCCACACGTTACCGGCCTGCGCCTGATCGATGAAGGGCAGGGCGCGGACGAGCTTGTCCCCGCTCGCGGGCACGGCCTGGACGTGGAATCCGCTCAGTAGGTCGACAAGGTGCGTGCTGGCAATCTTCCCCGACGCCCCCGGCTCGCGCTCGATCGCCACCTGGACGCCGCGCCCATCCTGCTCGGCCACTGACCGGATCAGTCTCGGCACCTCACCGGCGCCGATCTGCCGACGCACCAAGTCGAGCAGCCACCACTGTGGCGCATACCGCGCGATTTTCGCCCCGGCGGTATAGTCGGCCGTGGTCTTCTCCGTCGCGGCCAAGTCCCAGCCGCGCGCGATGATGGACGGCGTTTTCGATGCGTCGGGCTCGCCGATCCTGAACCACTCGCGTTTGATCGTGTCGCCTTCAGCAGGCCGTGGAGACTGTTGGTAGAGCGCAGACCACCACCGCGGACCGATGTTGTCGCGGATCGCCTGCAGCGACTCAGCCGGGAATCGCTCGGGCCACAGGGCCTGCCCGGGCTCGCGGCCGAGCTGGTCGCCGATCTCTGCAAGCGCCGGCAGCGTGATCACCCGCCATGCTCCCTGTTTCTGGCGCAGCGCCCGGCCGGCCAGATCGTCGTCGTGCCAGCGTGTCATCATCAGGATGACGGAGCCGCCAGGCTCCAGGCGCGTGAGCAGCGTCGACAGGTACCAGTTCCACACGGTGTCGCGCCTGGCCTTGCTGTACGCCTCCTCCGGGTTTTTAACGGGGTCGTCGATGATCGCCACGTCGGCGCCCTTGCCCGTGACGGCACCGCCAATGCCGGCCGTCGTCATGTAGCCGCCATAACGCTCAATCTTCCACCAGTCGGCACGATCGGATTGCAGACGGAGTCCGTGACCGATGGCGTTGCGCGTATACTGCCAGGCCGTCATGGCCTGCTGGCCCCAGTAGGCGGCGTACGTCGCCTCGTAGCTCGTGAGGATAATCCGTCGGGCCGGGAAGAGATTGAGATACCAAGCCGGGAACCACTTCGAGACCAACTCGCTTTTCCCGTGGCGCGGCGGCATGAAGATCATCAGCCGCTTGCACCGCCCGACGGCGATGTCGCGCAGCGCGGATGAAACCGTCTGCAGGTGGCGGGCCGCCATCCACTGGCCGCCGCTCACGGCGTGCGCGACTAGGTGCGGCCAGGTAAGCGCCTCGGCTACGCTCACGTGGCCTCGGCGAGGAGCTTGCGCGCCGCCTCGGCCGCCTGGTCATCCGGCTCGAACGTGAGCACGTCCTTGACCTTGCCCTCGGTGCGCTCGGCGATGAACTGTACCGCCCACGACTCGCCGGCGAGGGCCATCTCCCAGACGCGCGCCATAAGCGCCTCCATGAGTCGAGCGTCCTTCGCGATGAAGGGTGGCGCCTTGCCCTTCAGGTCGGCCGGAAGCCGCTTTTCACCGATCCGGCGAAGCAGGTCGGGGATCGACAGCTTGCCGCGTCCACGACCCTTGAGGTTCCGTCGCGGATCGTGGCCCGGCTGGAAGGGCTTGAGTGGCATACCATTGGCCGCCGTGTCAATGGCCGGCCCGCATACCTGCCGGCACGGATTCGGCAGCGCGGGCAACGGCCCAAACGGATCGCGCGCTCACGCGCGCCGTTCGTCCGGTCAGCGCGTCCGTGGCCGTCATGCGCGTCCGGCCACAGACGCTGATATCGAGCAGGCTGGCGCGCCCATCCCGGATGATGACGAGCTGCATGACCAGGTCGCGATCCGCGATCTCCTCGGCAAGCACGAGCGCGGACCCCAGGCGACTGCCCGGATCATGGACTTTCGACCCTACCCTGATCACACGTCGCATAATCCAATCCACATGCGCCGTGACGCTCAATCACTTGTT
>CAZWRK010000111.1:0-13322 GCA_964635875.1 uncultured Aquaspirillum sp. | reverse complement strand
GTCACAAGTGTAATACCAAAGAAGGAAATAGTTTCAAACATATTTTGGATGATCCTAACCTTTTTGAGACACACTGCAAAGGCAAACAAATTAAACGAGCATCTGGAAATAACTTCCAAGATAATCAATCAACCGCAACAATCGAAAGTATATTCTCTTCCAAAGGCACAATTTATTTTGGTCTTGTTGGAGGATTTACATACCCCACAAAAAGCTCAATTTTCATATGAATGTCGAAAGCTTTAATAAAGAACTCATGCGATGCTACAAGGCATTCATGGATAATAAACCTTTTAAATATAAAGGCCCAAAGTTCAAAACCAATGATGTTCTGTCTTGTTGTTTTCCAATTGAGGAAGCAATGACGTCAGATCATATCAATAAACAAATCGAACGCGGCACACCCTCATTGATGCAATTCTTCCTGGTTGCATATCAAATGGGTTACGATCAAGCCATGCAGAAACAAAAGAAAGATCCAATTGAAAAGCTTCTCAAGAAGATAAAATTGGAAGTAAGCGACGAAGCCCTCAAACGCTCTAAAGGAAAGAGCCCAAAACTTAACCCACCAAAAAAATGAACGTTTATCTTTATATTTACTTCACAAGCTATGGCGTCGAGGATTTTAACGTTCGATTTGTGACTGAAGAAGTTCACAAATACGTACACAGTCCTTTCCCGGATGATTGTGACGAGCGCAGAGAACAATTACCAGCAGCCGTAATTGAAGCACTTCCGACTGTTTACGGAGAAACCTATTCAGAAGACGATAACTTTTCGAGTATTTCTGTTGGCTCAACACGGAACGATCGTGCATTATCCTGCCATCAATTATTTAATGGTGCGTATGCAAGATTCAAAACCGTCACAGAAGCTTTTGCTTTCGCAGAAGAAAATGGTCTCTGTATTATTGGTGAAAAACACTGGCTGATTTATTAACCATGACTCAGCTAACTGATACCAATATACGACCGGGCACAAGAGTAGCGTATATCCCCAATCATGCTAATGGAGATGTTAATCATCCTGACGTTGAATGGGGGCATGTGTCTTCTTCAAACAAATCTAATGTGTTTGTTAAATTCGATAAACAATTAGATAAATTTGGTTGGGATGGAACAACGTCTCAATCATGTTATCCACACTCATTATATATCCCATGACTCTCTATGAGCTAAAAATAGGAAAATCGAAGAAAAAGATGCACACTCAAATGATTGCACCTGGTTCAACGATTAATACTTATCTTCAATCGAGAAATGCTAATGCAAAGCAAATAAATGCATTAGGAGGATTGTCTGGTAAGTTTGGCGATGGAAATTGGTACGAAGTCACATTGGCTCCGAAAGGGTCAAAAGAGTATCAACGTAAGTCAGCCACAGTTGGAGGAAACAAATGTCATTCTGTTCCTCGAATAAACAAACAAGGCAAAACATCAATTCCCGGATATATTAGCAAATCCGGATTTCAACCACACACATGAAAAAGTATACTGTAACGCTTAATCTCTACAAGCATCTTGGTTACAACTATGCCAATTATGATGTCGTTGCAAAGAACCCAAAACAAGCTGAAAAGGAAGCTAGACGTCTTCATAAAGAAGCCGTTAAAACCAATTATCGGTTAGAAGAATACACCATCGGAGAAGTAACAATCAAAGAAATCACATGAATACCCAACAATACATCGGATTAACAAAAGCAGCCGCCATCGAACTTGCAAAACGCAATAACGTCCAATCCAGAATTACTGAAGAAGATGGAGTTGGACGAATGGTGACAATGGATTACCGCACTGACCGAGTAAATTTCTCGGTCGAAAACAATATTGTAATCGCAGCCAAAGTTGGATAATGTTTCCTAACCTCTTTTTCAGAGAAAAGTTCAAAGAAGTCGATTTCCTCACTACTGAAGTGTCCAAGAAAACAGTGCACAATCACTGGTGGACATATTCAAAGTACGGTGAAGATCGCAAAGAAATCTGGAAAAATACTTATCTAAAGGATTATCCAGAAGTCATCCATTTAGGAAGAGATTATCAAGCACCAGCAGGAACAACAGTGTATGCGCCTGTAAATGGAATAATCATGGACATTTGGGATGACACTGATAATGATGTTGGATGGGCAGAAGGATTGACATTCTTCAAAACTATCCAAAGCGTTATTGGATTATTGGCCATTTAGACAGAGGGGAAGAACTCGAACCACATTTGCGTGTAGGAGCTGAAATCGAGGAAGGCAAATGGATAGGTCGTGTTGGTCCTCAAATGTTTAATGGAAATGTATTTGAGCACATTCATGTTCAATGTTTGCAATATGAAGAAGTACTCAAAACAGATTCACGTAAGATCGATGGTTATGGGAGACTGTCTGATCTTGAATACCATTTTGATCCTAATGAAATATTAATGAGATGACAACCATGACTTTTTAATACAAAATGGACCTCAAAAGCCCTTCGCAAAATACTGCGAGATTTCAAACAAACAGAAGGAACAAGAGCCTTATGTACAGCCAGCGATACTTTTCAAAGAATCTGGCATGAACATTTTCTTCAAATCCGAAAGTTAGCCATCAATTGGATAAAGAAGAATCAAATTCCTTATGCTTATGTGTTAGTGAATTCCGGTCGCTTTGATTATTTATTTCACTGCACCGATTTGGAATTACACAGAAAAACACGTATTGAATTCTTGAAGGCGGAAATAAAACGTCTCGAAGAAAAAGAATTCAAAAAGGTTTGGACAGTCGGAACACTCAAACACGTTCTTAAGCTGTATCAACAATCAGATATGAGATTTATTTGTTGGGCTTCTACTACATTTGCAATTCTCTGGAATACACATCGTCCAAAGATCAAAGAAGTCGCAAGAAATTATCTTAATAACCAAAAAACGTTTTTATTCGATCAGGTGAGTACAGAACGTGGTAAAGATGCTCCGTTATTCAGAGATGATCTAAATCGTCCTTTACGCATTGAATTCCTCAAATACGAAATCAAACGGTTAACCAATGCCAAAAGGACTAAAATTCCCTCCAAAAGACACACTCGAATCCGCAAGTGAATATTGTACCAGATTAAATTCATTACCTGCATATAAAGGCCAAAAATTTCTCGTTATACAGCATAAATTATATAGAGAACTTGTTCGTTTTGCTGTCGTACGTGAAGTTGACTGGCCTTATTATCAAGATGAATGGGAGCTGGTAAACTAATGTGGCTTCACGCCAATAATTAAATGGATTAAATCAAGGGGCATCTGGTTTAATTCATTCGCTATAGTACTATTCGTTTTCAGCCTTTATCGAATAGTTGCTTATTTGACCCCATTTCAAAAAAGGCTTTATAACTACCATAATGAATTTCCAACGAATTTTCTATCGTTGTATTTTCCTGTTATTTGTTGAGGTTGTCTGCTTCATAGTGTTCAACATGCTTGCAGATTTCATTCAATTAATACCGGAAATATATAAATTACCGCTAGACGAACGTTATAGTATTGTTGCTGAGGTTGTCCGCTTCATCACAATGGTTATGTTCATCTATATGGTCATTAAAACCATCATCAATTCAATCATGACCTACTATGACCAACGACTTCAATGCAATATGGACAAGCAGATACGTTCGTTCGCTTCTAAAGAAAATGGAAGCACGACCGAGAATTAAATTTCTTTGTTTTCTAGACGATAAGTTCAATCAACTCTGGAACACCCATCGTCAGTCCTTGTTAAACCTTGCACAACAATGGTTATATAATAATCAACATCCTGGTGTATCGACATATCAATGGGTTTCTAATTCAGGTCCATTATTCGTAGTCAATCGCCACTTAAGCAGAAGATTCGGACATCGCGGTATTCGTATTCTGTTCTTGAAACACGAACTTGCACGGTTGTCTGTATTGGAACGAATCAATAAAAAGAACGAAGAAAGAGCAAGATTCAGAAAAGTTTGGAATAAAAAGAATGTTGCTGATATTATTAGATCAATGACATTCGCAAATGAGTCATATCTTTGTTATGGTTCACATTTGTTCCGCAGTATATGGCAAAAGCATAAAACAAAACTCTTCAAATTGGCGAAGAATTTCTTGAAGGAAAACCCTCATATCAGATTTTGGAGCTCAAATCAAATGAAGAAGCCTACGTTATTATTTTATAACGCTCCAATGAGTAATAGCGCTCTCTCAAACCGTGACATACGCATGTATTTCCTTCGTTATGAACTGAAGCGGCTCTCCAAGAAGAGGGTATAATAATTTGAAGGGTAATAACACTCTTCACAACAACAAACACCACCACAATGCTAAAGAAAAGATATAAGTTCTGGTTCGACAAGCGTCCATATACTGACTTCCGTGAGGAGGATGATATATGGACGCACACGTTAATTCCATTCTTATTCTGGACAATAGACTGACAATGCAACCATCACTAACTCGTGTTAAAGCGGTTCGTGATTTTCATGTAGGTCCTCGACACGAACTCATCGTTAAAACTGGCGATGAGTTCGATGTTGAACTACTTGAGAATGACCGCTTCTTCGTAAAATTTCCGATCGGTACCTTTGGCGAATGCTATATTGGTCACGGTTGGATAAAATCACCACAATGAAAAAACTCCTCCTAATTCCACTCACACTTCTCCTCACTTCTTGCCCTGATCTCAAAAATCCTCATTTCAAAGACGGGGAAGCAAAGCTGATGACTGATGAAAAGGGCATCAGATACACTGTTACACATGTTATAGGAGATCAGTACAAGGTTGTGCCTCTGGATCCGCTTGTAACGCCTGTTCCAGCGTCTCCGCCATCACCAACAGTACCAACACAGCCAACACAACCAACGACACCGCCAATCGACCCCAAATGGCGCTAACAGATGGGAGGAACTATTGCCGTTACAGTACGTAAAACTGATGGAGCTATACATAAATTTAGCGCTTGGACAAACCGAATGCCATTTATCACTAATACTCCGAATATTTTGGATGAAAATAATCCGGAATTTCTTGAGTTTATTGTTAATTGTGAAAAGGCAGATCCAAGTGAGTTCTTTTGGGCAGGACACAAACAGTCCTCTCCAGAAGAATATGGGTTGATTGTGATTGATTATCATACCAATCACATTCTTCAGTTTGATCATTACTACACAGTAGGTCAAATTTATTGGGCTTCACTTGAAAATGCTGTCAATGCATTTGATTATCAAGATGAAGACGACGACAACGAAGCAACAAATCATATTAAACTGGCTGCCATAGGTCGTGTCAAACATCTAATGGTATGGAATCCAGGTAAACAAGATTTCGATTATCATGATGTAACAGGAATGAATGGCCCTAACGCAGCCGAAGCTCTTAAACAAGCATTGGAAAAGGCTTGCGCCGGCAATTTTAATTTCCGAGTGGAATACGACCTATCCCCATTCACAGTTATCAAGTACAAAGATCATAATGAGCTAAAAAAGAAAATGCTCGAATTGGGCTTTACCTTCGATGATGAAGAAGAACAAACTTGGGCCGAATATGGAAAATCTGAAGAAGGTGACCCTGTTTAAAAGTGGTTATTCATATTGTTTGAATGAACGCTTTTGCTTTCCGGTATTATGTCAATGCTTTGTGGAATACCATTTAGGCGTTTGGCCGGAAGGAATAAAAGAAATCACTCTAACACTGTCAGATAAGCCATTTGACAGTTGTTACGAAGGGATTGCTTACCGCTTACATAGAGGACATACATACGTACAACCTGGAAATGGTTGGACGCGTTCCTCTGTTTACCCCGAACTCGCAAGACAAATAGCAATAGCTTTGTGGAAACCATTCGATATTCTTCATCCAATTAATGAACTTAAGCGGATGTGGAATTATTGGGTAGGCAACAACACATTCTATTGGAACCTCGAAATATCATGCTCACGCTAACCGTTCTACACACAAAATACACAAAAGATTCCGCAGTACTCAATCCGTCACTAAGTCCTCTTGGTTACACTCAAACAACTGAAACATTTACGAGAGAATTCAAAGACATTCCCGCTGGTTTGTCTGCCGAATCCTTCGTCAAGAAGTTTCTGTTGGACTGGAGAACTCGTGGTTATCTGAAAGAAGGTGATTAGTACATTCTCTATCACAATCTTCGGATCGATATCAAATAATTGGAAGAAAAGGGTGCTTACGGCATCCTTTTCTTTAGCTATTAGTGGGTATAATACAATAAGAACAACCCACCACCATATATTTATGAATTTTACTCAATTACTCGAAAGAGCTTCACTTTTTAATCTTATTAAATTAACTCCATCAGATGTTCCTCAATTCGAAGATCATCCAGAAAGGAGTTATATTTCACAAGTTGTTGAAGCAAGTCGGTTCTCACACATGGATTATTGCTATCCCACGCTATCAAGATATCTATGGTCTAATGCATCTTTGTCGCATAGTATGTCCCATATACAAATAAAAAAAGGAATACTTAAACATGCATCAAATAAAGATCCTGTTATTGCTTTAGAGATATCGGAATCATTAGATATTAACGAAATGCCTTTTGAGCGTTACCGTGCATATTTAATGCCTTTCTATGGTTCGGAAATTCAGACCGTCTACACTATTGGAAAAATACCTCTAACAGTCACTTTATTCCGAGGTAACCATAATTGGGATCTTTTGTTTGAAGAAAAAACAGAAGACTCTAAGACATTGGTACAAGCTATTAAGGATTATAATTGGCCTGTCATCCGTAGCACATGGCTAAAGCTCATTCCAAAGATGACAGAAACTATGACAAGGTCTGCATGGATTGAGCTACAACTCAAAAAACTTAAATCATCATGAACAGATTTGAAATATTTCTAACAAAAATAAGTTTACACATCCTTCTTCAATTACCTGAAGGTCCTAAATACACCACTAAAGAAGGCCGAACACGATTTTCGTACTTTATCCAAGATCATCTGTACACTACAAAGGAAATTTATTCTTCTTTTGCTCAGACTCTTTGGTATGGTGTGGGATTGTCGGTAACTCCAGCAGGTACAATAAAGACTCCAGAACAAGTCAAAAAAGATGTAGTGCGGTTTTTAGCATCTACTGCAAATAGATCGATCACTGAACACGTTACTGCAGATGGTGATGTGTGTTATCCAGACGAGGCCCACAAAAAGGCTTTGATGGATATTACCATAGGCGATTATGTTAAAATTTATCGGTTTGGTGATTGTCCTTTTACAGACGCACTATTGAATAAAAAAGGCGGATGGAAAGAGCTATTTGGAGACTTAACTTGTGAACAGGTGGACAACTCTGCCTTTCTCCATACTCGTGTCCGTACTTTTCTAGGACTGGATAAACCACAACCAGTTAGCAGAGAAGAATGGATTAAACAACAACTCAAAAAGCTAAAAAAATGACATTCGTTGAACTAGAAGCAAAGTTACAATTGCGTTGTTTACTTCCCTCAAATCTATCTGACAGAGAAGTATTTCAAAACGCAAAAGATATTGCTCAAGAAGCAAGATTTCCATTGTGCTTTGAAGATCTGACGACAATTAAAGCGCTATATCTTGAATTGATGAACTTGAATTGTTTCTCAAAGGTAAGAGCTTACATATATGCCTTTTATAAGAATCGATTTGGTTCAGAGGTATGTAATCATTTCTCATTTGGTTACATACCTAGTGAATGGTATGAAGGAGATCGAATTAATGCAATTCTTTCTTTATCCGATGATGATCTTTGGACTTTATTTAACAAAAGACATTCTGCTTTGCGTATGGATATATTTCCTAGTGGAAAATATAGCTATTGCTGCTTTGTTGTCGATAGAAAATGGAGCTCGTCACGCATTCAAACAACAGCTATAGCAGAGATCAGAAAAGATTTAATATCTTTTTTTGGTCTTCAACATAAAAAGCAATCCAGAGAAGAATGGATTACTCAAAAACTTAAACAATTAAAAATCCATGCTTAAAATTGAATTATTTAGTTCATTGCATGCTGTTGTTCAACACGAACCAGTGTATTCAGATATCGGTAATTTTGTCTTCAATCAAAGAAACACTACAAAAGAAAATACTCTAATCGGCAAACCAATAGCAGATATAATTTGGGCAAACGTAGCTATGTTCACATATGCGCCGTTTGAAACAAAACGGCGCTGTATTAATGTGATTAAAACATATTACGATGACTGTGATCGCTTCATAAAAATTGAAGACGATGAAAGTTTCACTGTTAGCTTTGGTGTTTGGGAGATCAAAGAAATCCTACGAAACATGTCTCTAATTGATGTCATGGATCTTTACCATAAAAGACATCACAAACTCATACAAGAAGTCATTCCAATTAGCTTTTGGGATACTTCTGGAGTTCGTTTTTTCCTTGAGGAAGTATCTACATTTAGGAATCTGTGCTTTGATCCAGAGCTAACAAGACGCTGGTATTCTGCACTAGATACGTATTACGGAAGAGGACATACGTATTCTTTAACAAGAAGTGACTGGATTGCTCAAAAACTACAACAACTTAAAAAGGTATAATAAAATGTAGGAAATAATACCTACACATTAAACACCACACTCATGAAACTCAAACTAATCCTCGGTATCCTCGCATTCCCTTACGTCCACACTCTTCTTCCCAGAGAAGATCGCTTTTTCGAGAATCTCACAGAAAATCAAATCGGTGAGAGAAAAGTTGTGGCGTACCTGGGCTTCTTCATCCATTTGGTGATATTTGCCGTGCTCTCTGTATCGGCTTATTTCTACCTGCTGACCAAAGTCTTACCATGTTCGATGTAAATAATCCAGCAAACCCAAAGAAAGGCGATAAATTCTATTACATCCCAAGCGGTGCGTTATTTGTTGTTCAGATAACAATCGATGAAGTATACACTCAAAAAGACTGGACAATTGAGTGTATATGGATTGACGAACCAATTGGACATGCTCTCTATGATGATACAGGATTGTATAAAACTCTAGCTGGTGCATTAAGTGGATTACGCGGTAAAAAGCGTTACATTCATAAGAATCCATCAAAGTTTAAATACAGTAAAACCCTGCATCATTGGAGAAAGCGTGGGATTGAAAGTATCGCGAAAACTAATCCAGACGTGTACAAGGTTAAATACAAACCCAAGAAAATTTGGACATGACTTTTCCAAGACTCATCATCACTTATATTCTTTCATTGATTGCTGTTTCGATTGCCTTTGCGCATTTCGAAAACAAAACATTCTTTGAAGGATTCTACTGGGCTTCAGTCACCGCAACTACAATTGGTTACGGTGACTTACTCCCAACCCAAACTGTTACAAGGGTAATCATGATTATCTTTGCACACTTTCAAGTTTTCTTTTGTATTCCGTCAATCATTGCGATGATCATGATGAAATCAATCAAGAACCTCGATCTATTCACTCACAATGAACAAGAATGGATGGAGGATACACTTCAAAAGATCTGTAAGCGTTTGGATATTAAAATCGAAAACGCGCCTGATGGAGAGGAAACAAAATGACTGAAACCCTCGTTTATTACGACGGACCACAGGTAGTTGTTAAGCACGCAGCGAAAGGGAATTTCTTATCCGTTGCAGTGAATGACGACACTTATATCGTCGTATACATCTCTCACAAAGCGTTACACAACCTAAAAAAAGGTATTCGTGATCTCCGGAGTGTTATGAAGAAAGCCTCACATTGGATGCTTTCTGATAATCCTTACACAGTAATTAATCCAGATACGGTTTTTAAATGTACGTTATTCGATGAAAATAAAATCGAAGAACAATATCTTCCTAAAGCTGGATTCTATCTCATCAACTCAAAAATGAAACCAATTGAATATTTACTCATTGGCATACCAATCGCATTCTCTATTGGCATCGGTCTTTGTACCGAAAGCTTTGGCGGTGGATTTATTGCCTTGGCCGCCGCTGCCACAATTTCATTATGCTACGCTCGTTCTGCTGAAATCATATGAGTACGATGATGCAAGCCCTTAAATGGTGGAGTGAATTAACAAAGGACGAAAAGGTGTTTTACATACCTAAAGTCAAAACGAATTACATTCCTACCAATAAGGAAATTGAGAAAGCTTATCTTGAGCTTCGATAATTGAAAGGACCCTACCCCTGGGGTCCTTTCTTTAGCTATCAATGGTAGAGTACATTGAGGAAACATTAACCTCAACCACCACATGAAAAATACATTCAATCTTGTGCTCTGCATCATCGCTTATATTGCCATCTCCGGATTCTTCTGGCTTGGTAATAAAATCACACTCGATGGATACTACATCTCTCAGGACCAGCCTTCAAAATCTGTTCCTGTGTTATGGGTGTCCTGCTGTTCATGTGGATGAAGGAACATATCCGACTTCGTGGGCTGCTCAATGAGTTGCCTTACATTATTTTCGGGTTTTGCCTCTTCATCCTCGGGTTGATAATGATCGTTCTTGGGGCCGTTACAGGTCTTCCACCGATCATTGTCTTCGGAGCTCTTTGCTGGCTCCCAATAGCCTCGTCACTGATCAACCACATCTACAACGCTCTCCGCAACGAATGGAAATCAAATCCATGAGTAAGAAAACCCGCAAGAAAGAAAACGCCAAGATCCTGAATAACTTGCCTGCCTCTATCGGGCCGCGCATTCGAGAAATTCAGCATCGCCGCAAGGCTCAAGCATGGACGCATTGTCGTCATGCTCGTGCTCTGTAATTAATTGAAAAGCATGAGGTTCACCCCTTATGCTTTTCTTTAGCTATTAAAAGGTATATTAAATTGAAGGGTAATAATGCCTTTCATAACCACCACCAATACATGTCAAACACCATCATAACTAACAAATTCGAGCAATTCACACAACTCATTTCAACTTCATTGGAATCAATTATCAAAGCAGCGCAACTTTTGGTTGCTATGCTGGACGAAGATAAACACTCACTTGAGTTTATCTCGTCAACTACTAAGATTCCAATGAATATTCTTGAGTGGTTTGAAAAAGTCGGACGTCAACAACTGCTTCCTAATTTGGTATGGGCCGCTTTTCCAGCGGTTCAATATGTACGTATGCTTCCAATGTCTGAACAACGTCGGCTCATCGTTCAATCAGAGCCAATTGACGTTGTTATTCTCAAGGAAGGCAAACCAGATATACTGAAAATTAAAGTCGAGAATTTAACAGGTCCTCATGTGAATCAGGTATTCACAAAAGGAAGAACTGGAACGTTAATCCGTTCGCCGGAACAACAACGTGGATTTCTTGAAGCAAGCAAAGTTACCAAGCTCAAGAAAGCTGTTCCTGAAGAAGGATACCAAATCAAAGGTAAAAATATGATTCACAAAGGTCGTATCTTTACCAAAGATGAACTCATCAAGATTCTCGCACAACTCAAATAGCGCCATGAGAAAACATTCGGAAGAAACTAAAAAGCGAATGAGCCAAGCAAGGATTGGCAAAAAACAGTCAGAAAAAACCAAAGAGAAAATACGCCAAAAAGCACTTGGCAGAAAACATTCGGAAGAAACCAAAAAGCGAATGAGCCAATCAAAAATTGGTAAAAAACATTCTGCTGAAACCAAAGAGAAAATACGTCAAAAAAATCTTGGGAAAAAACCTTCTGCTGAAGCTGTCGAAAAGGCAAGACAAAAAAATCTTGGGAAGCCTCTCTCAGAGGAAATCAAAGAGAAAATACGTCAAAAACTACATGGCAGAATTCATTCGGCAGAAACCAAAGAAAAGATACGCCAATCCTTACTTGGCAAAAAGCGGTCAGAAGAAACCAAGAAGCGAATGAGTCAAGTAAGGATTGGTAAAAAGCGATCGGAAGAAACCAAAGAAAAGATACGCCAAAAAGCATTAGGGAGAAAGCATTCAGAAGAAACCAAAGAAAAGATACGCCAAAAATCAATTGGCAGAAGACATTCGGAAGAAGTCGTAGAGAAAATACGTCAAAAAAATCTTGGGAAAATCCGCTCGGAAGAACTAAAGGAACGGATGAGGCAACGTAACCTTGGCAAAACCCATTCGGAAGAAACCAAGAAGCTAATGAGTCAGGTACAAACAGGTAAAAGATTTTCGGAGGAAAGCAAACAGAAAATGGCTCTAGCAAAAAGGAGAAAAAAAGAAGAAAAGCAATTCTCTATGGTTATTAATCTGATGAATGCTTTGTGAGCTAAAGAAAAGCATGAGGTTCAACCCTTATGCTTTTCTTTAGGTATTAGCCTTCGTGAAGATTGATTAATGCCGGCGCACGTAAGGCACCTGACGGTAATTGTCCTTGGGAATGAACACGTGCTATACGATTAATGAAAGCTTTTGGATCCTCATGCATTAATTTACGTAATTCATCATTTAATCCTGTACCTACCTTGCCAACAATAGGTCCATCAGGTGTATGTGAGTATTCGAAGCCTCCTACACCCTTACCTTTATATTTTCCTTCACCTTCAAAGAAGTTACGAATATGTACATCTTGCTCAGGCATGTGTTTTAATTTAGTAGGAATGCCTTTTTCTGGATAAACAATCAAACCTTCATTAGTTTGATGATGTTTATTGGATTTAATGTCTTCCCATACTTTTTTAGCTTCTGTACCCTTATGCTCGTCAGGTAAATGAAATTGTTTAGATTTCAATGTAGCTAATACTTTCTCTAAGATTTTACGACGCTCCGAATAAGGCAGATCAAATTTAATGTCCTTACCTTTATAACGAGCAACATCAAATAACATTGCCTGAAGCTGAATGCCTTTATCTCTTTGATCTTTAATAGCCTTTCCAAGAGAACTGTTCAGTATTGCGCTAGTTTCTTGTTGTGGAATTGGTTTACCGTTCTTTGTACCATAGACCTCAGCTAAAATAAGGGCTCGTGATAAGTCTCTAGGTATTTTAACGTGTGGTCTATGTCCAAAGAATCTTTCTGTATGTAAGATAGGCTTCTTATTTACATCAGATAACCTATGAGACATCATTTCTACTTTATTTTTGTGTAAAGCTAGATACTGCAGAGCTCCATCTATTTTTGGTTGAACAATATCTTTATCTGTTAATTGTTCTAGATGTTTTTCAGGATCGTCGACAGTCTTATAATGAGTTTTTTCGATTCCAGTATCTTCAGGAGTCTTTTGACGTAACATCATCCAGTATCCCTTACCATATTTTTCTCCTGGATTGACTAAGGTATAACGTGCAGGGTATTTACCGTCTGCTGTAGAGAAAGATATTGTTTTTCCAGTATTGCGAGTAATTAATGCTTTACCGATAGTATCACTCTTAACTAATCCATGTCCATAACCCTTAGGTATCATTCCTT
>CAZWRK010000110.1:0-13324 GCA_964635875.1 uncultured Aquaspirillum sp. | reverse complement strand
GCTTTGTGATTGGCGGCCCGATGGGCGATTGCGGTCTGACCGGCCGCAAGATCATTGTCGACACCTACGGCGGTGCGGCACCGCATGGCGGCGGCGCATTCTCCGGTAAAGATCCGTCTAAAGTGGATCGCTCTGCGGCCTATGCCGGTCGTTATGTCGCGAAAAACATCGTCGCAGCAGGCTTGGCGCGTCAATGTCAGGTCCAAGTGTCTTACGCGATTGGGATCGCTGAACCGACTTCGATTTCGGTCGATACTTTTGGCACCAGCAAAATCCCGAACGAAAAAATCGTCGAATTGGTGCGCAAGCATTTCGATTTGCGCCCGAAAGGCATCGTGCAAATGCTCGATCTGCTGCGTCCGATCTACGCGAAAACCGCCGCTTATGGTCACTTTGGCCGCGAAGAGCCCGAGTTCACTTGGGAAGCCACCGACAAAGCTGCGGCTTTGCGTGCAGACGCCGGTTTGTAAAAACCGATTGCCCCACGGCTCCACAAAAACCGCCCACACAGGGCGGTTTTTTTAATCGCCAAACCTCGCTATAATGCGGGCTGTTTTCCGGGGAGCGCTGCGAGACGACTTCGTCCCAGGCCCGGCATCCGAACAACGGCGCTCACCCATCAATCCGTGCCGGGCGCGGGTTGCGGGTGAGAGCCGCATCCCTCCCGGCCACTGCAATCAGGAGTTTTCATGAACGCTGTGGCTGCTTTTAACGACTACCACGTCGCCGATATTTCCCTCGCTGCTTGGGGCCGTAAAGAATTAAACATCGCCGAAACCGAAATGCCGGGCCTGATGGCGCTGCGTGAAGAATACAAACACCAGCAACCGCTTCGTGGCGCACGCATTGCCGGTTCACTGCACATGACCGTGCAAACTGCCATCCTGATCGAAACCCTGACTGCCCTTGGCGCGGAAGTCCGTTGGGCATCGTGCAACATTTTCTCGACTCAAGACCACGCTGCCGCCGCGATTGCCGCTGCGAATATTCCGGTCTTTGCTGTCAAAGGCGAAACCCTCGACGAATACTGGGAATACTCCCACCGCATTTTCGAATGGGCCGACGACCAACCCGCCAACATGATTTTGGATGACGGCGGCGACGCGACCCTGTTGCTGATCTTGGGCAGCAAAGCCGAGCAAGATCGCGGCGTGATTTCGCACCCGTCCAACGAAGAAGAAACCGCGCTGTTTGCAGCCATTGCCCGTCATCTGGAGATCGACGCCCACTGGTACTCCAAGCGTCTGCAACACATCAAAGGCGTGACCGAAGAAACCACCACCGGCGTTCATCGCCTGTACCAAATGGCCGAACGCGGCGAATTGCCTTTCCCCGCCATTAACGTGAACGACTCTGTCACCAAAACCAAATTCGACAACCTCTACGGCTGCCGCGAATCTTTGGTCGATGGCATCAAACGCGCGACCGACGTGATGATCGCCGGTAAAGTTGCCGTCGTTTTGGGTTACGGCGATGTGGGTAAAGGCTGCGCGCAATCGCTGCGTGGCTTGGGTGCGACCGTTTGGGTCACCGAAATTGACCCGATCTGCGCCCTACAAGCGGCAATGGAAGGCTATCGCGTCGTGCGCATGGACGATGTTTGCGACAAAGCGGACATTTTCGTGACAGCTACCGGCAACGTGTCTGTGATCAATCACAGCCACATGGCACGGATGCGCAACAATGCGATCGTCTGCAACATCGGTCACTTCGACTCCGAAATTGAAGTCATCAGCCTGCGCCAATATCAGTGGGAAAACATCAAACCCCAAGTCGATCACATCATTTTCCCTGATGGCAAACGCATCATCTTGTTGGCAGAAGGCCGCCTCGTGAACTTGGGTTGCGCCACCGGCCACCCGTCGTTCGTGATGTCGAACAGCTTCACCAACCAAGTGTTGGCGCAAATCGAAATTTTCGCCAACGGTGCCAACTACGCCAACGACGTTTACATCCTGCCGAAACACTTGGATGAAAAAGTCGCTCGCCTGCATCTGGGCCGCATCGGTGCCGACCTGACCGAACTGAGCGACGAGCAATCCACTTATATCAGCGTGCCAAAAGAAGGCCCTTACAAGCCTGCGCACTACCGCTACTAATCCTCGCGGATCGCGATAACGGACAGGGCCAGCACGATTTCCCCTGTCCGTTTTTTTGTGTCATGCCGGTATGCAAACGCGTGAACACCCCGCCTTTGCATGCAAATTGATTTGGAGAATTGGCCATGAGCCCTGTTGCACAACCAACGATCAGCTTTGAATTTTTCCCGCCTAAAACCGACGAAGGCATCGCTAAACTGCGCACCACCCGCCAACAACTCGCGCAATTCAAACCCGCTTTTTTCTCGGTAACGTTTGGGGCCGGTGGCTCGACGCGCGACCGCACCCTTGAAACCGTGCTCGAAATTCGCAGCGAAGGCCATGCGGCCGCGCCGCATTTATCGTGCATCGGTTCGAGCCGCGAAAACATCCGCGCCATTTTGGCCGAGTACCGCAGTCATGGCATTCGCCACATCGTTGCGCTGCGCGGTGATATTCCATCGGGCATGGGCGAATTCGGCGAATTCCGCTACGCCAATGAACTGGTCGAGTTTATTCGCGCTGAGCACGGCGACCATTTTCATATCGAAGTCGCGGCCTATCCGGAATATCACCCGCAAGCCCGCAGCGCCCACGACGATTTGCGCAACTTCGCCCAAAAAGTCAAAGCCGGCGCCGATTCGGCGATCACGCAATATTTTTTCAATGCCGACGCCTACTTTGCCTTTGTCGATGAAGTTCGTGCCTTGGGTGTGGAGATTCCGATTGTGCCGGGCATTATGCCGATCACAAACTTCAGCCAACTCGCGCGCTTCTCGGATGCGTGCGGAGCAGAATTGCCACGCTGGTTACGCCTAAAATTGCAAAGCTACGCCGATGATGTCCCGTCAATTCGGGCACTCGGCTTGGACGTGATTACAGAGTTGAGCGAACGGCTATTAGAAGGCGGCGCACCGGGCTTGCATTTTTATACCTTGAACCAAGCTGGGGCGGTATCGACCATCTGCCAACGCTTAGGCTTTTAGTCGAAACTTCACATGATCTGCACTCGGACTCAATAAAATGGGTCCGAGCACCATTTATGAATTTGACAGAGTGACACTATGAGTAACCATCCCTCTCCAGCCGTTGAAAATCCCCCGCTGAAAAAAGGTCTTTCCCAAGTTATTTTCTGGAGCCGCTGGCTGCAGCTGCCAATTTATTTGGGCTTAATCGTGGTGCAGGGCGTGTATGCGTGGAAATTTTTATATCAGCTATATGAGCTGCTCACCCACCTCGACCAGATGACCGAAACCGAAATCATGCTGACCGTACTCGGGCTGATTGACGTGGTGATGATCGCAAACTTGCTGCTGATGGTAACAGTCGGCGGCTACGAAACCTTTGTCAGCCGCCTGCGTATCGACAACCACCCCGATCAGCCGGAATGGCTCGACCATGTCAATGCCTCGGTGCTCAAGGTCAAGTTGTCGATGGCGATCATTAGCATTTCGTCGATTCATTTATTGCAGACGTTTATCAACGCCTCGCGCCTCGACGAGCACACCATGAAATGGCAACTGTTCTTGCATTTGGCGTTCTTGGTCTCCGCCGCCGCAATTGCCCTGACTGATAAAATTCTCTATTCGACCGTACATCAGCCGCACTAATGACAAACACCCCCTGAACATCAGGGGGTGTTTTGAAAAAATCAAGATAAATCATAGATCGTTTGATAACCTAAAAACCTATAAATACAAAGCTATTAAATACATAAATAAAATTTAGTTTTTAGGAGAAAACGATGCAAAAAATAGAATACGAAAAAAGAGCGGTAGCGTTTATTGATGTTCTTGGGTTCAAGTCGTTAGTTGAAGCAAGTGTCAACCATAGGGAGAAATTAGCTGATCTTCAGGAGCTAGTTAACCTATTAGACTCAGCATTACCAAAGCTCGAAAAGTTTACAGACCCCAAGATTCCACAGCATCTACATCCAATACAGCTTTACATTTCAGACTGCATTATTCTTAGTGCCCCTTTAAAAGCAAAAAAAAGAGATAAAGTACATGGCTACAATGGACTTGCCACTATAGTCATGAGAGCAATCCAGATCACCCAACAGCTTATGGGAAAAGGGTATCTGGTTCGCGGGGGAATTTCTTGCGGAGATGTTTGGCACAAACAATCAAATATTATTGGCCCAGCGTATCAAGAAGCTTATCAACTAGAAACCACAACGAACATGCCTCGAATTGAACTCACAGATAGCGCCAAAAGAGAGTGGGAACGTGATAATTTTTATAAGCAAACAAGTATGTGCATTTCTTACGACGGACGCTTTATGGTTAATGGACTATGCACAAAATATTTTCCCACAGACTGCGCATACGAAAACATATTAGAGAAGTATCGCAAAGCTGCAGTCTATCAAATACAACTGTTGTCGAATAACGGCCTACAGAACTCAAACAACAGAAAAAAATGGTTATGGCACTTGAAATACATTGATGACATAAAAAAAGCGCCTTAGACCAATCAGTACACCAACGAGAAAATAAAAAAAGACACGATCACCGTGTCTTTTTTCAATTACATTACCTTAAAATTTATACAGCACCACCACGAGCAACACACTCAACAGCACCACAATCACACCCAACAGTCCATTGCGGCGCTTTTCGGTCATCAATAAATGCCGATAGCCGACCAGCAACATCTCGCGCGACTCGGACAAATCCAACGCTTCGTTGATCTTGCGTGGCAACTGCGGCAGCATCGTCGCCCATTGCGGGGCCTCGTGCTTGAGCTGTTTCAACAAACCGCGCCAGCCCAATTGCTCATTCATCCACTTCACCAAGAAGGGGCGGGCGGTTTCCCACAGATCCAAATCGGGGTCGAGCTGTCGCCCCAAGCCCTCGATATTCAGCAGGGTTTTTTGGAGCAAGACCAATTGCGGCTGAATTTCGACATTAAAGCGCCGACTGGTTTCAAATAGCCGCAGCAAAATCAGGCCAAACGAAATCTGACTTAACGGCTTTTCAAAAATCGGTTCACACACCGTCCGCACTGCCGCCTCCAGCTCTTCGGCGCGGGTCTCTTTGGGCACCCAACCCGATTCGATATGCGCGGTCGCAACGCGGTGATAATCACGATTAAAAAACGCTAAAAAGTTCACCGCCAAATAGTGCTTATCGTAATCGGTGAGACTGCCGACGATGCCAAAATCCAGCGCGATATAGCGCCCATCGTCCGCCACAAAAATATTACCGGGGTGCATATCGGCATGAAAAAACCCGTGCCGAAACACTTGCGTAAAGAAAATCTCCACCCCAAACCGCGACAGTTTTTTCAGATCAACACCCGCTTCGCGCAGGCGATCAATTTGCCCGACCGGAATCCCGCGCATCCACTCCAACACCAACACGTCACGGCGGCAATAATCAAAAAACACCTCCGGCACAATCAACATCTCCGAGCCGGTAAAGTTACGGCGCAGCTGCGAAGCATTGGCGGCCTCATGCATTAAATCCAGCTCATCATGCAAATACTTGTCGAATTCGGCGACCACTTCACACGGTTTTAAACGCTTGCCGTCGGGCAAATAGCGCTCGACCCAGCGCGCCAAGGTTCGCAATAAGGCCAAATCTTGCTCGATCACCGCCTGAATGCCGGGGCGCAACACCTTGACCGCAACTTCACGTCCAGCACTGCCGTCGGGATTTTTCAGCCGCGCAAAATGCACTTGCGCCACCGACGCACTGGCAATCGGGGTTTCGTTGAATTCGCTAAACAACGCGTCGATTGGCGCGCCCAAACTCGCTTCAATCGCCGCCCGCGCAATCTGTCCATCAAAGGGTGCAACACGGTCTTGCAGATACGCCAGTTCGTCGGCGTACTCCGGCGGTAATAAGTCGCGCCGAGTCGAAAGCACTTGACCAAATTTGATAAAAATTGGCCCTAAACTTTCCAGCGCCATGCGAATGCGCGCCGGTCGAGACAAAGACACATCGCGTCGCAATGGCAACCAAGCAAAGACATGGCTGATCATCTTTAAACGCGGATGATCTAAAAATAGCTCGTCCAGACCGTAATAATATAAGGTCTTGAATATCTTATAAAAACGCGAAATTCGCATGGAGCACATCTACTTAAAAAGAAGGCCAGCTCATGCGCTGAGCCAGCCAAATCACAAGAAAAATCCGAAGATTAATGGGTCGAGTCAGCAACGGTCGGCGATGGCCGGAAGGCCGCTTCCAGCCGCGCCAGCCGTTTCTCAGCGCGGGCGACATCATCGCGTAACTGATCGACCTCGGTATTAAAGGCTTCGACGCCTGCCCGCGATGCCAATAGCGGCGCTTCTTCGCGTAGATACTCGACATAGCTGCCGATCAAACGGCTTGCCACTTCACCTTTGACGCCCCACCACATCCGCGCCATCGACCCTAAGCGGTGCGCAGCAATATCACCAAATAAGCGGGAGGCATCTTCGGACACATCCCAGCCCATTTGCTCCAAGGCGCGCCCCAGCGATAACGCCAAATCGGGATCGCCGGACAATTCGATATCTTCATGCGCGGGGGCCACGCCGCGCATCCGCTTCATCAATGCACCGACTAAAATCCGCACTTCGGCTTCGGGCGGGCCATCGCTTTGCCCGAAAAAGCCATCCGGCAAGACCACGGCCCGCACACTAACCATCGGAAAATGTAGGGCCACGCGCCGCCCCGACAGCGCCTCAAGCTGCGCGCGCACTTCGGGGCGTTGGTTCAATAAATGATTCAAGATAGCGAGCTGTGGACGATCCATTTCGTACTCCCTCTGACGCAATCCGTCGATTCGATTTAGAGCTTATAACCCTTGTGCAGCGCGACCACACCCGCCGCCAAATTGTGATATTCGACGATGCCAAAACCGGCTTCGAGCATCATCGCTTTAAGGGTTTCTTGGTCGGGATGCATCCGAATTGACTCGGCGAGATATTGGTAACTTTCAGCATCGTTTGTGACGAGCTTGCCCATCAGCGGTAAGGCTTTAAACGAATACACATCGTAGGCCGGTTTGAGCGGCGCCCAGACTTTCGAGAACTCCAATACCAATAACTTGCCACCCGGCTTTAGGACGCGGCACATTTCGGCCAATGCCACATCTTTATGGGTCATATTGCGCAGGCCAAAAGCGACGCTGACGCAATCAAAGTAGTTATCGGGAAACGGCAATTTCTCGGCATCGCACAGCGCCACCGGCAACACCAAACCCTGATCTAACAAGCGATCGCGGCCGACGCCGAGCATGGAGCTATTGATATCGGTCAGCCAGACTTCGCCGCGCGCGCCGACTTTTTTCGCCCAACCGCGTGCCAAGTCACCAGTACCGCCCGCAATGTCTAAAACCCGTTGCCCCGAACGAACGCCCGAAGTATCAAGGGTGAATTTTTTCCACAACCGATGCAGACCTGCCGACATGAAGTCATTCATCACATCGTATTTTTGTGCGACCGAGTGAAACACCTCGGCGACCTTACCGGCTTTTTCGGCTTCTTCAACGGTTTTAAAACCAAAGTGAGTTTGTGAACTCATGTGCTTTATCCTTAATCAATCGCATCACGACTGGCACCGGCGGCAGCCAATCGTTGTAAATAATCTTGCCAACGCGCGTCGTGCTCGGCCCCCAACTGATAGAGATAGTCCCAGCTATACAAGCCAGTTTGATGACCATCATCAAAAATCAGTTTCACGGCGTATTGCCCGACAGGCTCAATATTCAAAATACGCACCGCACGCTTGCCCACTTGTAGGGTTTCTTGGCCGACACCATGCCCGCGCACTTCGGCAGAGGGCGAGTACACGCGCAGATATTCGCAAGACAACGAAAACCGTGCCCCATCCTCAAAAGCAATTTCGAGGCACTTCGAGGCTTGATGCAAGGTTAATTCGGTTGGAATCGGTAACGAACGCGCATCATTCATGAGTGTGCTCCAATAGGGGCGATATTCTCTAACAACATGGCATCGCCATAGCTAAAAAAGCGATATTCGTGATCGACGGCGTGACGATAGGCCGCACGAATCGTATCCGTCCCCGCAAACGCACTGACCAACATGAGCAGCGTCGATTTCGGCAAATGGAAGTTGGTCAGCAGGCGATCGACCACGCGGAAGGTGTAACCCGGTGTGATAAAAATATCGGTTTCGCTGCGCCCCGCTTGCAAACCGGCCTCGCCTTGAGCGGCCGCTTCTAAGGCACGCAAACTGGTCGTACCCACCGCAATCACCCGCCCACCACGCGCCCGTGTTTCAGCGATCGCGGCCACGGTTTCGGCAGGAATATCGTAACGCTCGCTGTGCATATGATGATCGGCAATGTTGTCGACGCGGACTGGCTGGAACGTACCCGCACCCACATGCAAAGTCACCGTCGCAGAGCGCACCCCTTGTGCGGCCAATTGCGCCAGCATCGCTTCGGTAAAATGCAGACCGGCGGTCGGTGCAGCAACCGCGCCCGCATGTTCGGCATACACGGTTTGATAGCGCGCATCATCGTCCGCCTCGGCGGAACGCTCAATATAAGGCGGCAAAGGCAGGCGGCCGGAAGCTTCTAGAATGCTCAGAACGTCCTCTTCGGCGAGAAAGCGCAGTTTAAATAATTCACCAGCGCGTTCGACCATTTCGACCTGCCAACGCTCCGCCAACCGCAGTTGCGTGCCCGGCTTCGGCGACTTCGAAGCGCGGACGTGCGCCAGAACGGTGTGATCATCCACCACCCGCTCGACCAACACTTCGACTTTGCCACCGCTGGCTTTTTCGCCAAACAGACGGGCTTTAATCACACGAGTATTGTTAAACACCAATAAATCGTCGGGACCGACTAAATGTGCAAAGTCAGAGAAGGTTTGATCGTGGCAAACCCCTTGTGCATCGACGTGTAGTAAACGACTGCTGCCTCGCACTTCTGGCGGAAATTGGGCAATAAGACGTTCGGGCAATTCGTAATCAAAATCAGAAACTCGCATGGTGTCATCCGGCACAAAACCGGCCAAGTATATCAGTAGCCCTCTTAAATTTACGCAGATCGTCAGGGTTTAATCCCTTTTATTCCACAGGGTTTTTCAACGAAAAAATCGGACAAAAATCCTTATCTGACAAGGGATGAGTCGATTTTTTGGCGTAAATACCTTAAACCGGCAGATGTGACGGTCGAGTTTAATTTTGCGGATAAGCTAGACATCTTGCAGCGAATTGCAGCAAAATCGCCGCCATGATGACGAACCCAACTCCCGTCAAAAGCGAGCAAACACGCATTCTTGTGCTCCACGGCCCCAATTTGAACCTGCTCGGTATGCGCGAGCCGGAACACTATGGAGCGGACACGCTTGCCAGTATTGACGCACGCCTTCACGCCCGCGCCAGCAGCGCGGGTTTCACGTTCGAAAGCCTGCAAAGTAACGCCGAATATGTTTTGATCGAGCGGATACATGCAGCCTTTCGCGACGGTACGGCATTTATCATTATCAACCCTGCGGCGTTTACGCATACCAGCGTTGCGCTGCGCGATGCCCTCGCCGCAGTCAAGATTCCGTTTATTGAAGTGCATTTGTCTAATGTGCACACCCGGGAACCTTTCCGGCACCATTCCTATTTTTCCGACCTTGCCGTCGGCGTGATCTGCGGACTTGGTGCCAAAGGTTACGAACTCGCCCTAGAGGGCGCGATTGCCCGCATTCAGAGCCATCCAGCCTGAAAGCGGAGCTCGGTTCAGCGACACTCTCGTTAAGGATCACCCAATGGATCTTCGTAAGCTCAAAAAACTGATTGATCTGGTTGAAGAGTCCGGCATTGCCGAACTCGAGGTCACAGAAGGGGAAGAAAAAGTCCGCATTACGCGGGTACAAGCCGGCGTCCCGATGCAGATGCAATACCATCAAATGCCGATGGGTGGCCAAGTGATGGCCAGTGCCCCAGCTGCCGCACCGGTTGCCGCAGAAAGCGCTGCAGTCGTCGTGACGCCAGCGGCTCGCGATGAAAAAACCCTCGTCAAATCGCCTATGGTGGGCACTTTCTACCGCTCATCCAGCCCAGGCTCGAAAGCCTTTGCAGAAGTCGGCCAATCGGTCAATGTCGGTGATACCTTGTGCATCATCGAAGCCATGAAGCTCATGAACGAAATCGAATCAGACCGCGCTGGTGTGATCAAAGCCATTCTGATCGAAAACGGCCAGCCCGTCGAATACGGCGAACCCCTGTTCGTCATCGAGTAATTAGCTCCCCGCGAAACGTGAATAGCGCATAGTGTGTCGCAGACATCCTGTCTCCCGCACCTTGCCATTCACGTTTTGCCTTTTCTTGGGTTCGCGACATGTTCGAAAAAATTCTTATTGCCAACCGTGGCGAAATTGCTCTCCGTATTCAACGCGCCTGCCGCGAAATGGGGATTAAAACCGTCGTCGTCCACTCCGAAGCTGATCGTGATGCCAAATATGTCAAATTGGCCGATGAATCGGTGTGTATTGGCCCCGCCTCTAGCACCCTCAGCTATCTCAATGTTCCCGCACTGATTTCTGCCGCCGAAGTGACCGACGCACAAGCGATTCACCCCGGCTATGGCTTTCTGTCCGAAAACGCTGATTTTGCCGAACGCGTTGAACAATCGGGCTTCGTCTTTATTGGCCCCCGTCCGAACACCATTCGGCAAATGGGTGACAAAGTCGCCGCTAAAGATGCCATGCTCGCAGCGGGTGTACCGTGCGTCCCCGGCTCTGATGGCGCTTTGCCGGTCGATGATCCGGTTCAAATCACCAAAATCGCCAAGAAAATTGGTTTCCCCGTCATCATCAAAGCCGCGGGCGGCGGTGGTGGCCGTGGGATGCGCGTCGTTCATAGCGAAGCCTCACTCATCAACTCCGTGAATATGACCCGCACCGAAGCCCAATCAGCCTTCGGCAATCCGATGGTCTATATGGAGAAATTCCTCGAGCAGCCGCGCCATATCGAAGTGCAAGTGCTCGCGGATGAATACGGCAATGCGATTTTCTTGGGTGAGCGCGATTGCTCCATGCAACGCCGCCATCAAAAAATCATCGAAGAAGCGCCCGCACCGGGCATTACCGAAGCCCAACGCCAACAAATCGGCGAAATTTGTGCAGCCGCCTGCCGCCGGATTAACTACCGTGGCGCAGGCACATTTGAATTCTTGTTTGAAAACGGCGAGTTCTATTTCATCGAAATGAACACCCGCGTACAGGTTGAACATCCGGTCACCGAGCTGATTACCGGCATCGACATTGTGCAGGAACAAATCCGCATCGCCGCCGGTGAAAAGCTTCGTTATACCCAAGACCAAGTGCGCCTCAAAGGCCATGCGATGGAATGCCGGATTAATGCCGAAGATCCATTTACCTTTGTGCCTAGCCCCGGTCGCATCGAAAGCTATCACCCTGCTGGTGGCCCCGGCATTCGGATTGACTCGCAT
This sequence comes from uncultured Aquaspirillum sp., assembly GCA_964635875.1. Taxonomy (GTDB): domain Bacteria; phylum Pseudomonadota; class Gammaproteobacteria; order Burkholderiales; family Aquaspirillaceae; genus CAZWRK01. The sequence goes on along the minus strand of CAZWRK010000110.1, from coordinate 1,842 downwards.
ATCTACCAAGGCTACGTCGTTCCGCAATATTACGACTCGATGGTCGGCAAGCTGATCGCCTATGGTGATACCCGCGACCAAGCGATGGCACGGATGCGCGTTGCATTGTCAGAAATGGCGATTACGGGCATCAAGACCAATATCCCGCTTCACCAAGAACTGTTTATGGATCACGCCTTCCAGCGCGGCAGCACCAGCATTCATTACTTGGAAGAACGCCTCGCACAAACGAAAAAGGTTGAGTCATGAGCTGGCTTGAAGTTCGTATTGATGCCGATTCACGCATTGCCGAAGCCCTCAGCGATGCGTTGATGGAGTGCGGCGCTTTGTCGGCAGCGATTGAAGATGCTGCTGCCGGTACCGACCGCGAAGCCCCGATCTTTGGCGAACCCGGGGAACCGGTCGATCAACTCTGGCAAGAAAGCATCATCTTGGCCTTGGTTGAAGCCGATTGCGATATCGACGCGCTGTTGAGCGAGGCCGCACAACAATGCGGCTTAGCCAACGTGCCGACCTATCAAACCACAGCCGTGGCCGAGCAAGACTGGGTGCGGATGACACAGGCGCAATTCGACCCAATTCGGATTTCGGACCGGCTGTGGATCACCCCGACATGGCATGAGCCACCTGCGCCCAACGCGATCAACCTCGCGCTTGATCCGGGTTTGGCATTTGGCACCGGCAGCCATCCGACCACCCGCTTATGCTTGCAGTGGCTGGATCGCCACATTCAAGGTGGCGAAAGCATTTTGGATTATGGCTGCGGCTCGGGCATTTTGGCGATTGCCGCCCTCAAGCTCGGTGCAGGATCGGCCGTGGGCGTCGATATTGATGCGCAAGCAGTGCAATCGAGTTTTGATAATGCCGAGCAAAATCAAGTCACTGCGACTTTTGGATTGCCAGACAGTTTGCAAGCAGACAGTCAAAGCGATGTGGTGCTCGCCAATATTTTAGCGAACCCCTTGCGAATGCTCGCACCGCTACTTGCCGCGCATACGCGCCAAGGTGGTACTATCGTGCTCTCGGGTCTTCTGGCCGAGCAGTCCGATGAAATTGGCGCAATTTATGCGCAGTGGTTTGACCTTGAGCCGCCCCAAGTGGATGAAGGTTGGGCGTGCTTATTTGGCACCAAACGCTGATCTGCCACAGAAGATGACAAGGCCGGAATGGACACCAAACCGGCCTTGTTGTACGAGAGACCAACACAAAACGTTTTTCTTTAACGGAACGGATTCCCGCCGACCGCAACCCACAGCTACAGACATCTACTCATGGCCTACATCACCCAATGTACCCATTGCCAGAGCCGCTATCGCCTGACCGACAAGCATCTTGAAGCCTACAACGGCCAGGTACGCTGTGGCAGTTGCCAGCAGGTCTTCAATGCCCGCGTAAACCTTACCCCAGCCCCCGAAACGGGCACCTCCACAACACCAGAAACGCCCGCGGGAGATACGCCCGCAAACGGCAGCAACACCCATTCGGAAGCCGATCGGATTGCGCGCGTGCTTGCACAAGCCAAAGCAGGCGGCAACTGGAATGCTAACGAAACTGAAAAAGACAATAGCGAAGATCGCATTAACCTGCCCTCGGATCGTGATATCGACCGCTTCCGTGGCTTTAACTTAGATTTACCCGACTTTGAATCGGGCGCTAACACGGCCAATTCACGCGCGACCACTCCGCCACTCCGCGAACCGGCGGTGCGTGAGCCACTGCGCGAGCGTGAACCGCCCCGTAGCAAACCTGCCCCCAACGATTTCCCGCCGCCGGATCTCAATCTCGCGCGACCACCGATGGAGCCGCCACGTCCAGCCACGCCACCGCCAAGCCGTCAAACAG
>CAZWRK010000109.1:0-13473 GCA_964635875.1 uncultured Aquaspirillum sp. | reverse complement strand
GTGCGGTTGGTGTCTTCGCTGGCGCAGGCGCATGATCTGCTGCCCGATGCGGTGGTGAATCTGGCGGGGGAGCCGATTGCGGATCAGCGCTGGAGTGCTGCGCGGCGGCAGGTGTTGGCGCAGTCGCGGGTGGCATTGACGGCGGAGCTGGTGACGTGGATGGCGGGTTTGGCACGACCTCCGGCGTGTTTGATTTCGGGGTCGGCGGTGGGCTATTACGGTCGCCAAGGCGCGCAGCACATTGATGAGTCGGCGGCCCCTCACGATGAATATACCCATCAGTTGTGCTGCGATTGGGAGCGCGAAGCCGAGAAGGCGAAGGCGTTTACGCGGGTGTGTGTGGTGCGCACGGGGTTGGTGGTGAGTCCGCAAGGTGGGTTTTTGGGCAAGATGCGCTTGCCGTTTTCGCTGGGTTTAGGCGGGCGTTTGGGGGTCGGTACGCAGGGGATGAGCTGGATTCATCTGCGGGATCAAGTCGGCGCGATTGATCATCTGTTGCGCCATGCTGAATTGTCGGGTGCGTTTAATCTGACCGCACCGACACCGGTCTCGAATGCCGTGTTTACGCAGGTTTTTGCGGCCGAGCTGCATCGTCCAGCATTTTTTCATGTGCCCGCATGGGTGTTGCGCTTGGCTTTGGGTGAAATGAGCGATTTGCTGCTGACCGGTCAATATGTGCTGCCTAAGCGATTATTGGATAGCGGTTATGTGTTTCAGTTTTCAACCCTGAAAGACGCATTGGCGGATATTCGAAAAACCGCTTAAAACGCGGGGTAGCCGCGCCGCCTTTTAACAATTACGATTGCTCTTGCTTCGCAGGTGAGAGGCTGTGGCGTTATAATCGCCGCAAATACTTGTTGCCCTTCGGAGACCCCGAGCGGGCAGCGCCGATACAAAGAAAAGACGGAGTAATCTATATGTCGATGGCTGATCGTGATGGTTTCATTTGGTATGACGGTAAGTTGGTGGATTGGCGCGATGCGACCACCCATGTCCTGACCCATACTTTGCACTATGGCATGGGGGTGTTTGAGGGGGTTCGTGCATACGAAACCGCGAATGGTCCTGCGATTTTCCGTCTGCAAGATCACACCGACCGCTTGTTCCGCTCCGCCAAAATTTTGGGCATGGCGTTGCCGTTTAGCAAAGAAGAGATCAACCAAGCGCATATCGACGTGGTGAAAGCCAATCAGTTGAAATCGTGCTATTTCCGTCCGATGGCGTTTTATGGCTCCGGCAAATTGGGCGTGGCCCCGAAAAAAGATGATGTGCAAGTGATTGTTGCGGCATGGCCGTGGGGCGCGTACTTGGGCGAAGAAGGCCTCGAAAAAGGCATTCGCGTTAAAACCAGTTCGTTCACACGTCATCACGTCAATATCACCATGTGTAAAGCCAAAGCCAACGGCAATTACATGAATTCGATTTTGGCGAACAACGAAGCGACTGCCGACGGTTACGACGAAGCCTTGCTGTTGGATGTCGATGGCTTTGTGGCCGAAGGTTCGGGCGAAAATATCTTTATCGTGCGCAAGGGCAAGCTGTACACCCCTGATCTGACCAGCGCATTGGAAGGCATCACCCGCGATACTATCGTGCAGCTGGCGACCGAAATGGGCCTGCAAATTATCGAAAAACGCATCACCCGCGACGAAGTTTACAGCGCCGACGAAGCGTTCTTTACCGGTACTGCCGCTGAAGTGACCCCGATTCGCGAACTCGACCGTCGCCCGATTGGCGAAGGCAGCCGTGGCCCGATCACCGCTGAGTTGCAAAAACGCTACTTTGCGTGCGTGAAGGGTGAAGATGCGACGCGCGCCGATTGGCTGACGTATATTGCCTAAATTTTCTGACTTTTCTGGTGCTGATAACTATGTCTGAACTCAAGGAAAACCGTGCAAAATTCATCGAAGTGACGGGTGATGATTTGCCTTTGCATTGCCCAACACCGAGCATGGTGAAGTGGAATTCTCATCCTCGCGTGTTCTTGCCGATTACCGGCCAAGGCGGTGAGGCGCTGTGCCCTTACTGTGGGACGCAGTTCAAATTGGTGGGCGACGTTAAACATCACCACTGATTCTGTTGGTAGCTGACAGGGTAAAGGTGCGGCATTCACCGCACCTTTTTTGCTTTGCGCTGCTCGTAGATGAAAGTTTGCATGAAGAAAATTTTGGTCATTGCTCCGGCATGGGTCGGCGATGCGGTGATGGCAGAGCCGCTGTATCGGCAGCTGGCGGACAGTGCGCCCGACACAGTGGTCGATGTCTTTGCGCCGGCGTGGACGCTGCCTCTGATCGCGCGGATGCCGTCGGTCCGTCAGGCGCATTTGAATCCGTTTGGGCATGGCGTGCTGGATGTGATGGGGCGGCGGCAGCTCGGGCATCAGCTTCGCCAAGAGGCGTATCAGCAGGCGATTTTGCTTCAGAACTCGATTAAATCCGCCTTGGTGCCTTTTTTTGCGGGGATTCCGCAGCGCACGGGTTTTGTTGGCGAGTTTCGCTATGGGCTGGTCAACGATATTCGCAAGCTCGACAAAGAAGCGCTGCCATCGATGCTCGAACGTTTTATGGCGCTAGGCGTGCCTGCAGGGTCGGTGCTGAAGAAGCCTTTGCCTGAGCCGCGTTTGGTTTGCCATCGCGATCAAGCGATGGCTGCGGCTGAAGGCTTGGGACTCAGTTTAGCGCGGCCGGTGGTGGCTTTGTGTCCCGGTGCCGAATATGGCCCTGCGAAGCGTTGGCCGAGCGGTCATTTTGCACAGTTGGCGCGCTCGGCGGTGGATGCGGGCTGTCAGGTGTGGATTTTTGGTTCGCCAAAAGATCAAACGATTGGCGCGGAGATTGAGCAGGCGGCGGAACGCGATGCCGTTTACAATTTGACCGGCGCAACGTCGTTAGACGTGGCGATTGATTTGATGTCGCTGGCGCGAGTGGCCGTGTGCAATGACTCGGGTTTGATGCATATTGCTGCCGCGTTGGGCATTCAGTTGGTGGCGTTATATGGCTCTTCGAGCCCCGAATTTACCCCGCCTTTAACCCAAAAAGCCGACATTCTCAGTCTGGGGATGGAATGCAGCCCCTGTTTTAAACGAGATTGCCCGTTGGGTCATCTGCGCTGTCTCAAAGACTTACAGCCAGCTGCTGTTTGGCAAGCGGTACAAAATCGTTTAGAAATAGAAGCAAAGTGCTGAGAAAATAATGAAATGATGATTCAAAACGAAGACAACTCTCGCCGCATGGAACTGGTTCGTGCCGCTGCCCGCCTGTTTCGGGATCGGGGTTACGAGCGCACGACTGTGCGTGATATTGGCAATGCTGTGGGTTTGCAGTCCGGTAGCTTGTTCTACCATTTTCGGACCAAAGAAGAGATTTTGGTCGCGGTGATGGCCTTGGGCATTACCAGCACCACCGAGCAGCTTGCGGCGGCGCTCGACCAAGCGGCAACGCCTTACGACAAAGTGTCGGCGCTGATTCATGTCCACTTACATTCTTTGCTCGGCGAAAACCAAGCGGCGCTGGAAGTGATGTTGTACGAGTGGCGCAGTGTGTCCGACGAGCATAAGCCCGGTCTGATTATTTTGCGTGATCGCTATGAGGCCTTGTGGCAAGGTGCGTTAGATGCCGCGGCGGCGGAAGGGATTGTGAAATCGGACACGCGTCTATTGCGTCGTATGCTGCTGGGCAGTCTGCATTGGTCGGTGCAGTGGTATCGCCAAGAGGGCGAGTACGATGTGGAAGAGCTGGCTGAACGAATGTTGGCGATTGCTGTCAGCCATCATCGGACGGATCGAACGTAATACGATAATGATTAAAAACCCGACAAAATTTGTCGGGTTTTATTTTGGCTAAAGTCAGTGAAATTGCTTGGTTTTGTAGGGTTTTGGGCTACTTTTAAGCCATCTTTTATCGCTGCGCACAAACACTTGGGAGACGGATGGAATGCGACGCTGGATGTTACTTGCGTGTTTATTGGGGGGCTTATCCGGTTGCGGACAAGAGAAAGCGAACACGGTTCAAGAGGCGGATCCTGCAAAACCTGACGCATCGACCGAGCAGCCGGCTCCCCCCGAAAAGCCACGCCCGCCTCGTCAAATCAATCCTGCTCAAGTCGGCCTTGGCTTAGGCGACCGCGACATTATTTATAACTTGGGGATTTTTTTCCCCGAAATGCGCTCGTTGCCTGCTGATCGCGAGCATTTGGCGCGTCGTCGTGGGGTTTCGAATTATCAGGCCAAGTCGGAGCTTGAGCTATGGGGTCATCCTGAGGCCTTGGAACATATCATTCTGTCGATCCCGATGGATGGCGTGAATGGTGAGCAAATGTCTGGCAATTTTGCGATTTACCGCGCGATCACCGACGTGGTGTTCCCTGATTGGCCGTTGGCCGAGCGCATGGAGTGGCTGGCTGATAACATCGTGGCGCTGATGGAGCGCCAAGCCCCCGATAGCGCCTTGCGCCGTGTGAGTACCATTCGTGGCGAGGTGATCATGCGCCTTCAGGTGTATAAGCAAGACCGCCTGATTCGGGTGGTGATTGAACGAAAACCGCCCCGCCATTAAGCCAAAACGCCACAGCATGCTGTGGCGTTTTTTGTTGAGTCTCGAGGAGGTGCGGTTAAACCTTAAAGTGATTCACGCTTTGTCCGAGCGCTTCTGCTAACTTTGTCAGCCGATGCGCGGAGGTTTTCACTTCACTGACGGAGGCGTTATTCGAGTCGATCATGTGCGAAATTTGTTCGATTTTGATCGCGACTTCTTGGCTGGCGGCGCCTTGTTCATGTAAGGACGATGAGATGTCGTTCATGATATTGACCAACGTTTCTGAGCTGAGGTTAATTTGCTCAATGGCTACCCCAGCTTTTTCCGAGAGGCCGACCCCTTCATTGGCTTCTTTGACGCTGGATTCCATTGCCGTGACGACCTCAAGGGTGCTGCTCTGAATTTGGCTAATGAGCGTTGCAATCTCTTGCGTAGAACCTTGTGTGCGCTCAGCGAGCTTTCTCACTTCATCGGCGACCACGGCAAATCCGCGCCCAGACTCGCCCGCGCGTGCAGCTTCAATCGCGGCATTGAGGGCTAAAAGGTTGGTTTGGTCGGAGACTTCTTTAATCACGTTGACGATCGTCGAAATGGCTTCTGACTGTGCCATCAGGCTGTGAACGACACCCGCAGAGGTGTTAATCGTGTCCGCGATTAATTTGACTTTGTCTCCCGATAGGGCAATGGTTTGATCGCCTTCTGCGCATAGATCCCTTGAGGCGGTTGTTTTGGCATGCGCTTCTTGTGCCGAGCCGGAAATATGATTGACGCTCATGCTGAGTTCTTCAATCGCGGCAGCAGCAGCGGCGCTGGCTTGGCTTTGCTGTTCAGAGGCGTTGGCGACGATTTCGGCTGCGCCGGAGAATTGTTGTGCGGCCGAGATCATTTCGTGAGCATTGCGTTTGGCTTCTGCAATCAGTCGATGCAGATTGTTTTGCATGACGCCCAGCGTTTGCAGTAAGACATTGACCTCGTCACCGCCTGCATGGGTTTTGATTTCATGGGTGAGGTCGCCTTGGGCAATGCGATTTGCGCACTCGACGGCGGTGCTCAGTGGCGCAGTAATCGAGCGAGAAATAAGCACCGAAATCACCCCTGCCAGTGCTAAGGCAACGAATGTGATCACGCTCATGATCGTACGGGCTGAATTTCCAGTGGTAATCGCACTATGGCCGTCTTCTTTAGCCATTTTTTCGAGGTGGTGGATGTTGGCTTGGAGTGACTGAATATAGGGAATTTGTGCGGGGCGAACTTTCTCAAGGAATTGCACTTTGGCTTCTGCGAGTTGTCCGGCATGGAGCAATTTGAGAAATTCGGCCTCTGGGGCGAGGTAGGGCTGTTGGGCGTTGAGCACGTCTTGTAGCGCGCGTTTTCCTGCTTCGCTGCTTGGGAATGCTTGTAATTTGCTCAAGGTGTCTTGTGCAATTTGTCGGTTCTGCTCAATGGCGGTGAGCTGCTCTTTAATTTGCGCGCTGTCTTCAATGAGTAGGGCGGTGCGCATCCGTCCGGCGCTATCTAAAACAGCAAAGGATAAGTCATCAAATAGCACTAATTTAGCTAATCGGTTTTCGACCAGCTGAGTGACTTGTTCGTCAAAGCGAGCCAGCGCAAAAATGCCTGATCCGGCAATGCAAATCAGCAAAATGATCATGCTGGCAAAGCCTATGAAAAGTCGAGTACCAATTTTGAGTTGGGTCATTGCGGTATCCAAAGTGAATGCTGGTTGTGCAAATGGGTAAAGTGGACTGCATTGGGCCGCTGGGTAGATGGGCTTACTTTTAGGGGTTTAAAGACTTGAGGTATAGACATTGATCATGGATCGCGCAAAAGCAAAAAGCCCAGCTTTTTAGGCTGGGCTTTTTGCTTTGTTCTTGGCTCCTCGACCTGGGCTCGAACCAGGGACCTGCGGATTAACAGTCCGTCGCTCTACCGACTGAGCTATCGAGGAATCGGTGAGGTGCGTATTATTACGAAGTCACCGACTGCTGTCAACAGGTTTTGCTACAAAAACCGCAAAAATTTAGAGGATGCCGCTAAGAACGGCCAAAAACTGTTGCTTTTTGTCACGCTTTTTCGAGCGAATTCAGCATCTTAGCTTCTTTTCTGCTTATTCCTTCATGCTCTGTAATATCGCGCTGATATTGTGCCGCATCATATCGACGTAGGTTGCGGCCGGTGCATCCGACTTAGATAGTGCGTCCGAATAAAGCTTTTCGCCCATAGATGCACCCGATTCGCGGGCGATTTGCGCAATCAAACGCGAGTCAGTCATGTTTTCGATAAAGACACTGCGAATTTTTTCGCGGCGAATTTGCCGAACCAAGCTCACCACCCCTTTAGCGGAGGCTTCAGCTTCGGTGCTAATTCCTTGAGGCGAGAGCACTTTGATTTGGTAGCGTGCACCTAAATAACCAAAAGCATCGTGACTGGTAATAAATTTACGCTGTGCGGCCGGAATGGCGGCAAACCCTTGCGCGGCCCAATGGTCAAGATTCTTTAAAGACTGGCTATACGCCGAAAAACGTTGGGTGTAATACGCTTTGCCCTCGGGATCAAGACGAATAAACGCATCGCTAATGTTTTTGGCGTAGATCAGTACATTTTGCGGGTTTTGCCATGCATGTGGATCCTGCTTTCCATGGCCGTGGTCATGGTCGTGCGCGTCTTCATCCTGCGCTGACAAGGCTTTGACACCCTGCGAGGCCTGCACGGTTTGGCCGCGATAGCCTGCCGCTTTGCTCATGCGCGTCATCCAGCCCTCAAAGCCCAAGCCATTCACGACAAACAGTTTTGCCGCAGCGAGTTTTTTGAGATCTTGTGGGGCGGGTTGATAAACATGCGCATCCTGATTGGGGCCGACGAGGGTTTGCACATCGACACGATCGCCGCCTAATTGCGCGCTGATATCGCCCAAAATACTAAAGCTTGCGACCACAGGCAAACGCTCTGCCGACCATGCGGGCCAAGCACAAAACCCCATCAGTACCCATAAAATCCGACGCATAAAAACCTCTCTTACATTGTCAAAATTAAAATATGCTGCCCAAGATACGGGGCTGTTTTAGCGCTCCAGATGTCGGCTTCGAATCAGCCCCGGCACAATGCCGCCCTCTGGCGCAAAGAGAAGAGAAAAAAGATATAAGCCGCCTGCGACCAAAATAATCGCGGGGCCGCTTGGTAAATCAAAATGAAACGACAGCAGCAAGCCGACATAGCCTGCAACCAGCGCAATCGTGACCGCAATCGCCAGCATCTTGCCGACCGAATTGGCCCAGAGCCGCGAGCTGGCGGCGGGAATCATCATGAGGCCGACCGCCATCAGCGTGCCCAGCGCCTGAAAACCGGCGACCAGATTCAGCACCACCAACATCATAAACAGGTAGTAATACAGCCCCGAGCGCACACCGCTGGCGCGTAAGAATGCCGGATCAAGACTTTCCAGCAGCAATGGACGGTAAATAATCGCCATCACCACTAGCGTCAGCGAGGTGATCGAGGCGATCAAATACAAAGCCTGATCATCTACGGCCAACACCGAGCCAAACAAAATGTGCATCAAATCCATATTGCTGCCGTACTTCGAGACCAACAGCACCCCCGACGCCAAGGCCAGCAAATAAAATGCCGCCAAACTGGCATCTTCTCGCAGCGAGGAAAAGCGGCTGGCCAAGCCCGCGACCACCACCACAATCACCCCTGCAAAGAATCCGCCGATACTCATCGCCGGAAGCGACAAGCCCGCGACAATAAAGCCAATCGCCGCGCCGGGTAACACCGCGTGGCTCATCGCGTCGCCCATCAAGCTCATGCGCCGCATCATCAAAAACAAGCCGATCGGCCCGCAGCCCAAAGCCAACGCCAAGCAGCCGACAAGGGCGCGCCGCAAAAAGCCAAACTCAATAAAAGGCATGACCGCGAGGGTGTATAAATCGCTCATACCGCCTCCGTTTCGGTGCTGGCTTCTGCATCATCGCGATGGCAGACCGGCGGGTGCGCATCCCAATGTGCGACGTTGCCATTAGCGCGGCGCACATTTTCTGGCGAGAGCGCCTCGGCTGTCGGCCCCCATGCGACCACTTCCCGCGACAGCAACAAGGTGTGCGTAAATGCGGCCCGCACTTGGTCGTGATCATGTAAAACGGCAATCACCGTGCGCCCTTCGTGATGCCAGCGGTGAATCAGCTTGAGCAAATCGGCGGTGGTGCTGGCGTCAATCGAATTGAACGGCTCATCGAGTAAAATCAGGCGTGCGTCTTGCACCAAAATCCGCGCAAACAACACCCGCTGAAATTGCCCGCCTGAAAGTTGGCTAATCGCCCGCGATTCAAACCCCGACAGCCCAACGGTTTCTAGCGCATGTAAAGCGGCATCGACGGCTTGACGGTTGATGCCTCGGAAGGCCCCGCTGCGCCGCCAATGTCCAGCCAAGACCAAATCCAATACTGAAACCGGTAATCCTCGGTCAATTTCTGCGGCTTGGGGCAAGTAGGCGATGTCTTCATAATGCAATCCTCCAAGGTCAATATGGCCATGATCGGGGCGCAGAAGCCCCACCAAGGCTTTTAAAATCGTACTTTTACCCGCGCCATTGGGGCCGCAAATCGCCGTCGGAACGCCCACGGCAAAGGCACCGCTGACATGGTGTACCGCCGGTCGGCGGCGGTAAGAAATCGTGACATTCTCTAAACGCACACTCATTCGCCGATTCCTTGCGCCCAAAACACGCCCAACCACAGCATGCCCAATGCCAAGCCGCACAACACCAGTCGATGCCAGACTGACGCTGCAAGCAAGCTCACGGGGAGCTTTTGTAATAATTGATTCATCTTATTGATTCTCTAGACACGCCTGCAGCAGCAGGCCAATCGGTTCTAATTCGGTGGCAGAAGCCGCAATCAGTTCGAAGCGGTTGTCGCGTCGCCACGCCACCGGTGCCGCGCCCCAATGTCCGGCGGTCCAGTTAAACCATAACCATTGGTTTTCGACCTGAAAGATGCCCTTGGCGCGCAATAAAGACGGTACTTTCGTCGCCAATTGATCAAAGAACGCAATCAGTGCATCGGCCTGAAACGTAGTGTCAGCAGGCCATGTCCAACCTGCGCTCGCTTGCTCGGTAGTGGCATCGGGTGCTTTGGGGCGATACCGGCTGGCGGGGCGCGCGGGCAAATCCAGCCATGCCTGATCTGCCTGCCCCTGCTGAATGTGTGCAATCACGGCTTTGGGCGGAAACATCGCTTCGGCTTCGGCCTGAAACGCGGCTAAAGTGTCGGCATCACACAGGTCTGACTTGGTCGCAAGCAACACATCGGCGGCGGTGATTTGATCGCGATACACCGGATTTGCGCGCAGGTGTGCGACGTTAAATTGGCGCGGATCGACCAGCGTCCATACCGCTTGCACGTCCAGCGCATTGCCGAGTGGCGCGGTGCGTAAGGTATCGATCAGGGTCGAGACATGCGCAAGGCCGCTGGTTTCGATCAGCAGGCGGTGCGGTCGATGTTCGCGAATCAAGCGCACGATCGTCACGGGCAGTTGCGGGCCGGTGACGCAGCACAGGCATCCACCGGCGATCTCGCGCACTTCTGCGCCTTCGCCTTCTAAAACCGCGCCATCAATGCCGATTTCGCCAAATTCATTAACGATCACTGCCCAGCGCTCGCCTTCGGGACGATGCGCGAGCAGGTGCTTGAGCAGGGTGGTTTTGCCGACGCCGAGAAATCCGGCAAATAAATTCACGGGGGTGATGGTGGGTGTATTCATGCAGCACACGCCTGACAGCGGCCGGTTAACACCACATCTTGCCGACGCGGGGTAAAGCCTTGGGCGGCACAGGCGGCCCAAACGGGCGCAAAGGTTTCTTGGGTATCGAGTTCATTGACGCCGCCGCAGGCCTCGCAGACCAAAATCAGGCTGTCGTGTGGGCAGTCAAAATGTGGGCAGACCACATAGCCATTCAGCGCTTCGACGCGGTGCAGCAAGCCGTGCTCGACCAAAAAATCGAGTGCACGGTAGACTGTCGGCGGGGCGACGACACCACGTTCATTTTGCATTAAAGAGAGGACTTGATAGGCTTTGACCAAGCCGGTCGCACGCAAAGCCAGCTCTAAAACTTGGCGGCGCAAATCCGTTAATCGCGCGCCTCGGGTTTGGCAGTGCTGGGCGGCGTGTTCGAGGTAATCGCTGGGATTCATCGCAGTAAGACCGTGGGGCCGAATTCAGAAGGGAGTGGATGTTACTTTATAACATACGCACTTGCCAAGCGAGATCGACCCTACGTCAAAAAGTGCTGCAATTTAAGATATTTTTAATATAAGAAGTCGTAGACTGTTTTTCATGACAAAATTTAGTTTCTGTCTTCATTTTTAAGGAAAAAGCATGCGTATTGTTTCTACTCTTCTCGTTGCATTGATGGCTACGGCCGCTTTCTCGGCACACGCTGCCACTGACACCAAAGACCCAATTCAAGCCCGTAAAGCCATTTTTAAAGAATACAAAAAGACTTTCGGCGCCATGGGCGGCATGATCAAAGGGAAAACCGAGTACAACCAAGCCGAATTTGCAAAATTAGCGGCCGAAATGGAAACGCTGTCCAAGCAGCCTTGGAGCCATTTCCCCGCCGGTAGCGACAAAGGCGGCAAAACCGAAGCCCGCGCCGAAATTTGGAGCAAACCGGCTGAGTTCAAAAAAGCGGCTGATGATCACCAAGCGGCCTTTGCACAGCTGACAAAAGTCGCGCAAGCCGCCAAAACGCTGGATGACGTGAAACCGGCTTTTGGTGCCGCTCAAAAAACCTGTAAATCCTGTCACGACAGCTTCAAAAAAGACTAATCCGCTTTTTTGAGCCGTTAGACAGTCCAAAGCCGCAGCGCTCTCCCGCTGCGGCTTTTTTTATGGCGTGATTGGGGTCTAGCGCGGAATTTTGACTGCATCTTCATCGAAATCACCGCGTTCTGCACCACGATGACAGGCGATGCAATTCCACGCGCCGCCGATCGATTTACGCTTGAAAACCGTGGCGCTGATCTCATCATGTTTGCGCAAAAAGTAACGGGTTTCGGTGATTCGAATCGAGTTTTGCGCTGCGCTCGACGCCGGCGATGTGCCACGTTCTCCGGCATGGGCTTGCAAAAACAGCGTGATATTTTTTTGGTCTTGCGCGTCCAAGCTGGCATTGGTCCCAAAGTGGTTTTTCAGATTTCCCATCAATTTTCCCCACGCCGCCGCGCCCAGTAAATGCGGTGGGTAGGCCATGTGGCAGCTGGCGCATTCACTTTGATATAAGGCGTTTTTCGGGGCGGTGATCTGGCTGCGATGGTGGTCGTCATCCGCCCATGCGCCTGCGCTTGCGAGCAGACTTACGGCCAGTGCGCTGAAGGTGATTCGGGCAATGTTCATCAGATTATTCTCCATTTGTTTAGCGCAGGCTGACCAGCCACGCGACAAAATCGGCTTTTTCCTGCGGGGTGCATTCCCGCGCCAACACATCATCACAATTGCGCCGGAACCATTTTTCGGTTTTCTTGAGATCGGTCAGGCGGCGCGGATTGGCGACCGGCGCTAAGGGGCCAATTTCTCGATAAGCGGGGGTCATGCCGGTTTTTTTCGGGTCGGCGGTGTGACATTTTGCGCAACTCATGGTTTTGCCGTTTTGCACCACGTCGCGGTAATACAGGGCGCGTCCGGCGCTGGCGGTGGCGGTGCCTCCGGCTTGTTGGCGGTAATGTTCGAGGGTGCTTTGCGGGGCCTCGGCGTGCGCCGCCATGACGCTACCGAAGAGCAAAACCACAAGCCATGTTTTTTTCATTTCGCGGCCTCCGTGGCGCGTGGTGCACCCAAAATCATGGTGCGTGCCATTTTTTGACGGCGGAACAAGACAAAGGCGAGATGGGTGCCGACCAATAACAGCGTGCCATTGGCAATGAATTCGTGAATTTCTTCCCACGCATCGCCGCTCATTCCGAGCCATGCACTTCCACCGGCCAATTCGCCGCCATCGCGTTCTTCATCATCATGTTCGTGCTCGCTGGCTTGTGCGGCCGGAATCGCGGCCGCAGCTGCAATGCCGAGCACTTTGGCGTTATCGACCAAAGCCAAGCCGCTGACTGCACTGCCGAGAAAGCCGAGCACAATCAAGGTGCTGAGGGTGCGGCTGATAAAAAGGCTTGAATTGCGTGAAAAATCGGCGATACGCGGTAAAAGCGGCGGAAATCCACGTGGGCCGCGCAGGGTAAAGAGCAGGCGGGTCGCCAGCAGTGCCAAGCCGACATAACCCAAGTAAACGTGTAGTAGCTCGCCATCGTCGCCGGTGAGATAAGCTGCAAGAAAGGAAAACGCCAGCAGCCAATGCAGGCTGCGTAAACGGTTGATTGGTGTCATGGTAAATGCCCCTAGTCGGAATAAGGACATCATCTGCGACGGGAGTAAAACCAGTCTTAATTGGGGGTTAAGCAGGGATTAAGGTGAGGTTGTACAAGCAAAATTTTTTTGTCGTATTTTATTTTGTTCAGAATGACATAGTTCAAATTTAACTTAGGATGCAAGTTCAATGCCTTTATCTACTGACCAAATTCGCGCCAATGCTCGCAAGTTTAGCTTGGAGTGGAAAGATGAAACCCGAGAGCGAGCAGAGTCACAAACTTTTTGGAATGAATTTTTTGCGGTCTTTGGCATCAGTCGTCGTCATGTCGGGATTTTTGAAGCAGCATTCAAAAAAATTAAAGGGACGCAAGGATTTATTGATGTTTATTGGCCGCAAAAGCTGATTTGTGAGCAAAAAAACCGAGGGTTAAGATTTTGGTTTGCAGATGTAAATCAACCTATACCAAATTTACTAATTTTAGAATGGATAAAGACAAATGAAACATAAAGAATTTGCTTTTAAAATATCAAAAGGAATGGTGAATGATTTTTATGTTGCTTCTAATTTAAAACCAATGGAGAT
>CAZWRK010000108.1:11104-13980 GCA_964635875.1 uncultured Aquaspirillum sp. | reverse complement strand
CTGGAAATAATGTAGACCCACTTCTCCAAGAAGCAAGGAAGTATAAGAGTGCTGATGAGTTTATTAAGGCACAAACGATTTATAGGGGTCAACCAGAAGGCTTTAAATTTAGAAGAGCAACTTATGATGTGGATGCTTCTAATAACATTTTAATTGGAAAGGGTGTTTTTACAACGACTGATAAAAAAATGGCTGAAACTTATGGTAAAAATATTTTTGAATTTAAAAAACCAACAGAAAAAGTTTTAGATATTTCTAACGCCAGTATAAATGATTTAAAGAAATTGGGAATAGATGACAATACAATAAAAGTATATCAAGATACATTGAAATCAACTCCACCTGCAACAGTTTTGGGTCAATCAGTAGAATTTAATGGAAAAACATACAAGGTGTTTAGAAAAGTAAATGTTGGAGGACAAACAATGTATGAATTGCAACCAACAAAATATGGTGAAAGAATAATAAATAAATCAATAGATGAAATAGAAAAAATCGTAAAACCTAAACAAAATTTATCTAATGTAAAGGATGCAGAAGATATTTTAATGAATGATATTATTGAAAGATTTACAGGAGGGAAATCCGTAGAAGAACTTTTGGCTGGTGGTTCAAGCGAAGCAGGTAAATTAAAAACAGCAAAAGAACAAGCGTCAAAATGGCTCAATAAACAAGGATACAATTTTGTTAAACACCAAGGCGGTATAAGGGCTGGTGGAGGAAAAGAATTGCACGATGTTTACATTGCATTATCTGACGAAGCCCTAAAACCCCAAACCAAATCCCAACTAATAGACATCTGGAATAAAGCACAAGTAACTATCAAGGAAGGTGTTCAGTCTCCACAACAAATAGGATTCGCTATTGGACGTGAGCTTGACCAAAAGGTTAAGACCATAATGAAAGATGGCGTTACTACACTAGAGGAAGCCCTAAAGAAACCAGAGATTGTAAAACTCCAAGAGATGCGAGATGCTGTAGCAAAACTTGAACCTAATAAAGAACTTGTTGGTAAGGCTGAGAAACTTGGATTAACAAAAGATGAACAAGGATTTTTTGTTAATGAAAGTGGTTCTGTATTTAAACGTGTTGCTGCATCTGCTACAGAACTTGAGAGAGCTGGATTTACTGGTTTTGATACTAATCTTCTTACTGCTTACACTACAAGAACTCTACAGAATCAAAGACAAGCACTAGGTCAACATTTCATGGATGGTTTGATTAGAAATTTCTCAAAGAAAATTGACGAGGCACCAACATCTTGGATTCCTATTGACAACGCAGGTCTATTTGAAAAGGGTATAAACATTGGAATACCACTTGTTTCTAAAGAAGGAGCAGAGTATGTTTTCCATCCAGCTATTGCTAAAGCATATGATACAATGCTTAAAGGTATAACTAAAGACGAAGTTACCGAAGGATTTTGGAAAGGATATGATAAGTTGTTAAGATATTGGAAAGCATCTGTTACCTCTATTTTCCCAATGTTCCATGGACGTAACGCTATATCAAACGTATTCTTAAACTTTTTGGATTTAGGATATGAAACATTTAATCCAGCAACACATCATATGGCTGTAGATTTTATAGCTAAAGATAGATTAGCTAATTCTCTAGCTTCAAAAATGGCTGGTATAGGAGAAGAATCTATAAAAGCAACAGAAGAATTTTCTAATTTGATGAGCAAAAACATGTTCACAGATAAAACTGGTTATACTTGGACATATGGTGAAATAAGAAAAGCGATTAAGGATAACAATATAGCATTCACTCCTAATATAACAGGTGCAACTGATGTTGGTGATAAAGAATCACTCGCAAAGTTTTTTGGATTAGACCAATCAAAGAGTAAAAGAAATATACAAAAATTAAATCCATTTAATATAGAACAGAATGCATTAATAAGAGGAGGTAGAGAAGTTGGTAGAGCTATTGAAGAACAAGCACGTTTAGTTAACTTTGTAACAAACTTAAAGAAAACTGGAGATATACAACACGCAGCTCAACGTTCAAAACAATTTTTGTTTGATTATGGAAATTTGACAAGCTTTGAAAAAAATGTATTAAGAAGAATGATACCATTCTATTCTTTCACAAAATTTAACCTACAACTACAAGCAAAAACATTACTATCATCTCCAGGAAGAATAGCGAATGAAATAAAAACAATTAACAGTGTTGGTGAAATATTTGGAGGAGAACAACTAACAGACAAAGAAAAATCACTTCTTCCAACATGGATGGCTAACTCAATAGCATTAAAACGAAAAACAAAGAATGGTGGAACAGAAATCATTTCTGGTTTTGGAACACCTATAGAACAACCATTTCAACAATTCCAACCAAACAATCTTCTTGGTTCAATATCTCCACTAATTAGATATCCAGTTGAAGCAATGACTGGTTATCAATTCTTTAGAGGTAAACCAACATCAGAAGTCATTGATGCTAAGAACTTTAAAGATGCCCCACAAGGATTAAAAGATTTTATAGGTTTTACAGCTTTTCAAGGAACAACGAAAGATGGTAAAAAATATATATCTTACCACTCACTAAAACCAGGTAATATGAATCTTATTAATAATTTACCTTGGGTTGGAAGAATAATTCCAATTATGGGAACTCTTGGTGATAAGTCAATATCTGAACAGGCTAAAATATTAAATACTATTACTGGTGTTCAAGCACGTTCAGCAGACTTCAAACAATTAGAAGCTCAACAAGAAGAACTACTAAGAACACAGCTTGAAAAAATACTAAAAGATTCAGGAGTACGTGGACAATTTATAAGAAGTTATAACCGTAAAAACACTCAAACAATAGAATAATAAGAAAACACCCGTCTTGGGTGTTTTCTTTTGTTATAGGTCAAATTT
>CAZWRK010000108.1:5094-11004 GCA_964635875.1 uncultured Aquaspirillum sp. | reverse complement strand
TGGCATAAGTTTATTAAATAGTTTAGTCACTTCTGTTATTGAAGCACCTGTACCATTTATAATCACACAAAGGTGTATATATGACCCCCATTCAGGATGTATCTCTTGGCTGTTTCTGAATAATTCTTCCATTACAGTTTTGCGGACACGTCTTCTTCATGCACTATAAAGTAGTCTGCCCCCTTAGTTCTAATAGTTTCTGTTGAATATTTACCAAATCTAACAACATCTCCGACTTTTATATATTCACATTTATCACCACATTTTACAACTTCACCGAATTCTGGCTTATCTTCATATTGTGCTGGGTCAATAAATTTTCCACTATTAGGTCTAATTGCTTTTACTAATAGTAAATCTCTAAAGAAGGTAAATTCAGTTATATCAAAAGATTTATCCTTGTTTAACTTTGTTTTCTTTATTTGCATCTTTTAGTAAATCATATAATGTTAATCTTGGAACAGCTGCCTGTGGTGTGTATACGATTTCTGTTGTTAATGCTAGACCATACTTATCAGCTGTTTCTTTTTTAAACTTTTCGAAATCAACGTTATATAATTCAATACGTTTTTCTAAACTCAAATCTTTTGCTTGTACTTTATTTGCTTTTTTCTCTGCTTTTGCCATTTTAATTTTCTTTATTATTTTTAATATCTTCTAAATCATTTACTATAATATATCTCGATGTGATAATTATATTCGCAATACTTACTGCATTTGCTATTACTTGTGTTGTTACAAGCAAGGGCTCAATAATTCCAGCTTTTACAACATCCTCTACCTTGCCACTATTAGCATTATAACCAAAACCTTTAGGACTACTTGTTATTTGATTAAGAATAACATCTCCATTTAAACCACAGTTCTCAGCTATTTGTCTAATATTAACTTCTGAAGCAAGTTTAAACATTTTCTCATACTCAGACGAAACCTTAATGTTTTTAAAAGCACTCAATACAGATGTACCAGCACCTGGTAAGTAACCCTCTTTTAATGAAGCTCTTGAGGCACTAATAGCATCTTCATATCTATGTATCTTTTCCATAACATCAAGTGGTGTTGCACCTGAAACTTTTATTGTTACCATACCGTTTGTTAGAGAACTAACACGTTTAGTTAGGTTAACATATTCTGAATCACTCTTATTACCAATCTTCTTCATCTGAGCCTTAAGAGTTTTAACACGTATATCAATATTTTTGTTCTTCTCTTTTTTATCCCTACTAATGATACACTTGCCAAGGTCAGTAAACACTCTTTTTGCAATTGTAAAATCACCTATTGATATATTATCAACTAACATACCTTTCTTATCAGAAACAACATGACCACCCAAGTATATAGCCAAGTCTTCTAATATCTCTAATTTCTTCTCAACAACTAAAGTTATTTTTATTCTATTGTTCTGATGATTAGCAACAAAGAATGGAAGTGCTTCACCAATAAAATCTTGTGCTATAATAACAACTTCATTATATCCAGCGTCAGAAACAGTATTCAAAATTGTTTCTGCTTCACTCTTATAATACAACCTCTTATCAGTTATCAAAACTGGAACATCTCTCATATCTGATTGATATTGTTTATTTGTTAACTCTTGCACAAACATACCTGTTTTTAAAACAAAACCGGTATCTTCTATTATTTCTGTTTCTTCACCATACCCACGGTCAATCATTATTTGACCATCTAATCCAACAACCTTAATAATTTTAACAACATCATCTGCAATCTTTTCATCATTACTTGCAGAAATCTTTGCGATAAACTTAATATCTTTATCGTTTTTTATTTCTGTTGCCATTTTTGTAAGTTCTCTTTTCATATCGGAAGAAAACTTATTAAGATTATCACGAACATCCATCTGGTTATGACCATTTTCAACAAGTTTAAGTCCCTCCTTAATTAATATAGAACTCATTACTACTGTTGAAGATGTACCATCTCCAGCCTCAAGATTTGTTTTTCTTGAACCACTTTTTATAATTTCAATTATTGCATTTTCTACAGAATCTTTAACTGAGATAGAGTTAACTATGGTATAACCATCATTTGTGTAGTGTTGGTCTCCCCTATCATCCTCATACATAACATTTCCACCCTTAGGAGAAAGTGTTTGCCTAACAGGGTCATTAATTATATCTACTGCGTGTAGAATTTTATCCTTTATATCACTTGTCTTAAAAATCCTTTTATTCATATCTGTATCTATTGTATCACAAACTAGACATATTGTCAATACTATTTTATAATAAACCTGTGGATAACTTATTGACTTACAATCTTAAAAATAGTATAATATAGTAAAAAGGAGGTAATATGATTACAACAATGTTAATAGTCTATTTCAGGCGATACATCAAAAGATATTGGCTTGAATTAGCCTTCGGTACTTATTTCATTATTTACCTGTTTGTTATTTACAGGACAGTCCAATCCCTGTAACAAGTGAAGAACCACAATTCAATCCCTTGCAATCGCACAGATTGTAGAGTGAAAACTAGAGTCCCAGCCTAAAAACTGGGACTTGCCTATATTTAATATTCTATTTCAACTCTTGGATTATCTCTATCTACACCCATACATTTAAGTATAAGTGTACCAACAACTTGCCAACTATCATCTTCCAATAAACCATTATCAACTAGACAATCCATAATAGACTCAGCTTTATTTGTTAAATCTGTCCTTCTATTATCTGGCATATAAAATCTCAATGTTAATATAGAATCATTGGGTATTTTTTTTTGTCCAGATAATTGTAAACTAGCATCTTTATGCCAGCTAGTATACTTACTACTAGGAAAAGACATACCTGAACGGGTATTAATCCTACTATTCTTTTTTGACGGAATTCTTCCTGTAATTACTATCATTATAATCCGAGTGTTTCTCTAATAAAATTAGAGAATTTAATCTTAGCTTTTAAGGCTTTCTTTAAAAGTGATTCCTTTTCTGCTTTTGTAACTCGTACTATGATGAAGCATATCTTATTTTCTTTCTTCATGTACTACAATTATAACATATTGTAATACAGTTGTCAATAGTTATCTGAGTTTGCCATCTTTTAAAGGAGATTGTGACCATGTTCCACAATCCTGACACTGCCACCTTTGATACTTATTTGTAGAAGATATAGCATACCCCCTCTTTTGGGTATTAAATCCTCCACAAGTAATATTTGGACACTGGTAAGTTGTTCCCATTACTGTATTAAAGTTTATAGATTGCTTAACAAATGGTAATATTCTAACCATAACTTCACTTTGAAGAATAACATCATTTGCACAATATTTCTTCATATAACTCCAAGCTTTCTCAACACCTTTCTCGCAATCTAACCATAATTTCTTATCTGTACTAAGTTTTCTTTGTATACCTAAAAAGTCAGCAATGTAATCTAGTTTATTACTTGGCAGGTTAAAAGCTTTTCGAGCAATTTTTTTTGTGTCTATTGTTCTTGTAATAGGAACTGGTTTAAATCCATGAGCCAGAAGTCTTGTATTAAATGTTGGGATATCAAACTTATCTCCATTATGTGCTGAAACAGCATCAGCCTCTTCAATTAATTTTGCGAAGTAAGCAACAAGTTCTTTATCGTTTAGAATTCCTTTTTTATAACTCTTAAAGTCATTTTGTCCAATAACATTTACTTTATTTTCTCCATGCCACTTCCAAGCAACACAAAGTATTTGAGAGTATTCGATTATTTCTAATATACTTGTTTCGTAAATATTTCCAAAGAAATATCCCTTTGCTGGAGATGTTTCGAAATCAAGTTCAAGAATTTTTGGTTTTTTATTTATCATTTAATCTGTATCTTGGTTCTTTACACTAAAATATATACCAGAACTCAATGATGCTCTGAGCCATTTTCCACGAACCTCAATATCAATAATATTAACCTTAGGACTAATTAAGGATTTTAAGTATGCATAAGCATTACTATTAATTACATTGTCTTTATTTAAGTTTTTCTTTGACATATTCATATCCATTTATATTAAAAAATACAGCTGAAGCATGGTCCTCATCAATATCACCATTCAACCATTGTTCAAAATGTCTAGCAGCGGATTCTTTAAATCTACTAAGTTCTTCTTCACCAGATGCTTTCATCCAGTTTCTTTTTGCATATTTTACTGCCCCTTTAGTCATGTGAGTAACCCAACGTAAAAACATTGGACCATCTCTAACAAGTAGAAAATCTAACTTATTATCATTTATATCTCTAACCATTCCAGAGTTAAACTCTTTCCTTTTCCCGGAATCTTTAATGGTAAAATCACCCTCACCTCTAACAGTATTACCCAATTTTTTTATTGCCATATTGTTTTTCAATTATATATTCCATTAATTCTATAGTAAGAACAGAAACATCTTGTATAAAATAAGACACTAAACCATCTCCATCGGTAATCTTTATACAGTTTCTACCTATTATATTAGAAACTTCCTTTTCTAGTTTTTCATCGTAAATTTTTTGTGGTTCCATTATTTAAGAAAATTATTATCTTTTAAAAATTGGTATATCTGTTCAGTAAGAGAATCCATTAATGCATGCCTATCACCATCATCAAATGTTGGATTCATTGCATGAACAGCTTCATGTAATAATGTTGATTCCTTTATACTTTGTTTAGCATCTTTCTCTATTGTTATCTTTAAATTTGCTGTGTCACATTGACCAACATCATCTTCAAGATTTTTAAAATCTATGGAGTAAATATGTCCCCCTATTTTAACTTGTTTTGGTATCTTCATTATTATCTAATTTCCTTAATAGAAACATCTTATAATATTCTGGCAAACCATGAACAGACGTACGTAAAACTTCTTTACCAAACTCATTCCACAAGAATGTTTTAATATTTTCTTTTGTCTGAAGAAACCTTGGTATAATCATAAGGACTTCTACCGTCCATACGTGCTAATGTTCCATCTATATCAAATATATAAGCACTTTGTTTATTATCATCAAATTCAAAATTCTTTTCAACATATTTAAAATACATATTAAGAATAACCTTTGAACCTACAGATTTATCACCACGCTTTGCATCTCGTTCTATACATTCATAAACAGGTGTATCAAACTCTTTCACCTCAAATTCTACATCACAATTATCTGCTATATCCATTAATGTTTCTTCATGTATTGGAGCAAGATTTGTATCATCACACACTACATTATAACCTGCATCTAAGTAATGAATAATAATAATATCTCTAATTTCTATTATATTATCTTCATTCTTATTATTCCACTTACCACCATCAATCATTGCACGTAAGTCATCTTTATTCACTCTTTTCCATCCTTGATTAACAAGCTCCATGGCATAGGTAGTTTTTCCACACCCAGGTAAACCTTTTAACATAAGTAATTTATTTTCCATATCTATATATATTGTATCACATTCTTAATTAAAAATCAAGCCACAAACTGTGGATAACTGTCTGTGGCTTGATTGAGTTATGAACGATAGTAGTTTCTGCATGTTGTGAATTGATTCATACAGGTCTTTTTATCTTTCATCAATTTCATTCCAAATTCTAAGTTAAAGTTTGGGTCATAAGCTTGTTCATCTGTAACTTCTGGATAATAACATTCTGTTATTTGAACTAAACCTCTGGCATTAACTGGTTTTCCTTTATTAACTCCTTCTTTACATATTATATGTTCATCTCCGAGTTCGTTAGGATTATAATGACTTTCATTTCTTACTACATAATGAGCTAATTCATCTGGAACACCATATTTTTTAGCGTAACAGGAAACCATCTCTTTTATGTCTCCATTTGCACAACTAGGTGCTGGAGGAGTATCTAATGCAATTAATTGTAATGGGAACGAAATTGTTGCTATTATAATAATAGCTAAGTTAACTAATAGTTTTTTTATAATTT
>CAZWRK010000108.1:0-4994 GCA_964635875.1 uncultured Aquaspirillum sp. | reverse complement strand
ATGTTATTTAACTAAAAATAGCTTTAATAGCATCCGCAAAATATAGTAGAGCTGCGACAGCTCCAACACTTAAAGCCGCATAAAATGATGACTTTAATTTATTTAATTTATCTTTATTCATCTATATATTATACCATCTAAAGAACTAATTGTCAACCTTATGGGTTGGATGATGAGGCGGATTGTTTTGCTTTCCGTCCCATCACCCACATCACAAGGATGTGGTTATAATACTACTTTTTTGTTGCCTTTTTAGTAGTTGCCTTTTTCTTTGCAACTGCTTTCTTTACTACAACCTTAGTTGCAGGTTTAAGACTAGCAGTAGGTACAATAGCTGGTCTAACCGGTGTTTCACAACAAGAGGTTGATGGTTTTTTTGAACGAAAAGATTTAACAATCTCAGCAACAACCCAAAAAACTAGAGCTAACAAAACAATAATTCCAAATATTTTCATAATTAATTAAAATTTAACTTATAATACTTTTAGAACAGGAAGTTCGAAATGCTTCCATGTATCTTCATAAACATAAACATCAAGACCATCTACGACCCAACCAGATTTCTGCAACATATTTGCATATATGCTCATCTGGAGCTGGTATTTTGATAATTTATTGGCAGGTAAATCTTGAAATGGTGCTAACACCTTACTGTTTTTATCTATCTCTTCAGAATTTATATTAACTTTAAAATCACCAACACGACAAATCTTTTTCTTTTTATCAAGAACAACAACTCTATCTGCGTGACCACATACACCACTTTCTACATCTGTAATCAATACTTCTGAATATATATCACCTTTTGTTTTATCAATAGCAATAAATCCTTCAATAATTGATTTTAATATCGGGTGTTTAGGTAGAGCATAATTATCTTCAAGTTTTTTCTTTTCAGATATAACTTGACCCATTGAATTATGATTGTTATATAACTCAAGAGCATTATGAACTACTGTTCCAAATAGAGCTGTAAGTTTTCCATTAGAATCCCACAAGTCTTTAACTTGTCCAGCTTCTACACCCCATGAATTTGCACTTACTTCCGCCATTGTTTCAGCATCGAACGGTTTAAAGAATCTCTTTATGTAGTCCGTAGCACCAATTAAAGGTTTATCTTTATAATGATATGTGTGAGCAATAGGCTCAAACTGTACTTCTACACCTTCTTCATTGAAAGATTTTTTAGTACCAGTTGCTACAACAATTTCTTTTGGAACCAAACCTCCTTTTTCAGAATATTTTTCAAATAAGTCACTTACAAATTTCATTCCAAACTCAGTACCTTCATCAGCCTTCACATCACTTAAGATGATTTCAGGCTGAATATTACCGTACTGTTGAGTAGGAATGACCGCACCAAATTTTAGTTGGTCAATCTTCATACTATGCGTTTGCTAAAGCGAATTCTTCAATTTCTTTCTTTGTTGGAAATTTAAAATTCTTCCAAGTTCCAGAACCGTCATCTTTAGGTTCTTCTATGAAATCAATTAATAAAGATTGTCCTTCTTCTATATTATAAGCCTTATCTGTTTCTTTAGCGTTATTATAGTAAACATCTTCACCGGTTTTATCTGTTTTAATACCTATTCTAGTGAATGGTTTACCAGCATGTTCACCACTTTTTATCATATAAGGTTCATTATTTTTATTTGTTGTACTCTTATATACTTTTGTAATTGTAACTTTTTTTATCATTGTGTTTGTGAATTAATTAACTAACTATTTTTTTTCTCCACCATTATTATTACCACCCTTTTGAGAGTTAACATCTTGTTTTGGAAGCTGAACAACAACTTCTGGTGTAGTAATCTGAGCAGAAACATTTGGAAGAGCTCCTATGATTTTTTCAAGAGAACCAGCAACTTGACCTAATTGACCTTCCATTATTCCTGTTGTTCTAGCTAAACCTTCAGCTTTTCCATTTGCGGTACCAAGTTCAACCTTTAATGAAGCATTTTCCTTCTCTAATGTTTCAACTCTTTTCTCAAGAGTTTCAATTTGTTTATTGTTCTCTTGACGAATATACTTACGATATGATGCTTTGTCCGCTTCTAGTTTAGCATCCATTTTTGCAAGTTTTTCAACATGCTCTTTATTTAGTTGTTTAAACTTAGCTTCATAATCTTTTTCTAATTTCTTAGTCTTAGATTCAAAATCTTTCTCAAGATTTTTCTTAGCTTTAGCAAGAGAAGCTTTTTCATCTTTTGTTGCTTTTTCAAGTTTTGAATCAAAATCATCTTCCAATAAATCATACGCTCTTTGGAGTGTGTTCATTTCAAGCTCATGATTATTTTCCATGCGACCAATTTCTTCTCTATGTCTAACCTCTTGTTTGTTTATCTCATTTTGATTATCGTTAATCCTACCTTCAAGATAAATTCTATTAGCTTCTAAATCTCTAACTTTTTCTTCTAATCTAACAACTTTTTTATTTTTAAATAAATTCATTTCTATATATTTATTATTAACCTATTAATATCCACCTTGCCCAAACTCTTATATCTATATTGTATCACAAATCAAATAATTATGCAAGTGTTAACCTGTGGATAACTTTATTAAAGCTATAGCAACACATTTAGGACATTTTTTATCATTATGACTCCAGATACCATCGACCTTATATAAAGTACAATAAGCTAATCTTATATCTGCGTTTAGTAATATTATCAATCCGTTTATTATATTACTATTCATAATCCTCTACCCTTACTTGTTAAATGCCAATAAGAACAAAATGGACATGGGTATATCTTTAACTCTTTATGTTCTTTTTTATAAAACAAGTTTCTTAATGTTAAAGCACCTTTCTTATCATATCTTTTTTTACTTTTACATGTTTGTCTTTCTAATTTATAATTTCTTGTCATAAATATTTTATTAATTCTCCACAAGCATCAACAAAACTATATCCAAGTTTCATTACAAAATCTATCGCCCCTTGACCATTAGCCCTACAGCCAAAACAATGAAAGGAATTATCGGGATATAGAATAAAACTTGGGGTATGTTCAGAATGAAATGGACAGCAAATAGAAATGCGTCTTGAATTATTGTGTAACCCAATAATAGAACTAATAGGAATTTCTCTGATTCTGTTAATTTCTTCATTTGTTAATGTCATTAAAATGATTCGAATCCTCTTTGTGCAACTGTCTTGGCAGAGAGAACTTCTTTATTTTCAGTTATATCTCGACCAACAACCCCTGTTGATGTGTTAAACTCAAATATTTTGGAACCCATTGGTCCCTTATTCTTTAAAATATCAATCTCTATCTGACCTTTACTTGGTTCACTAAGCATTATTACTGCTTCAGGGTCCTGATATGTGGCAGAACTTCCTTTCAAGTCTTCTATTTTAGGTTTTTTAGGGACAGTTCCTACACCTTCTTGTTTTTTTATATGGTGAACGATTAAAAATATAACACCTAATTCTTGAGCAAGTTGTTTAAATGTTTGTATTGCAGTAGAGGTTTCAGTATTTATATTTTTAGGGTCTGACTTTCTTACCAATAAATCTAAGTGGTCTATTATAACGAACTTTGTGTTAAAGAGTCTCTTAGCCTTCGTAATAGTTGACGCAACTTCCTCTCTAGTAGGCATTGAAAAGAAAAGCGGAAGTGCCAATACATCTGGGATAATTTGGTCCCACTCATTAGGTAAGAGAGAGTCCAATTCTTCTCTTGTTTTGTTATAACGTACCTGTAGAAATCGCTTACCAACCGTTCTAATTCCACGTTCAATTGGTAGGACAAGCGTTGGTATTCCTTTTTGAACCAATTCATTAGCAACATTCATTACTACAGATGTTTTACCAATATTACTAACTCCAGATATAACAGCTAACCAATCTTCCTCAAACTCAACGTATGGAATAATTCGTATTTTTGTTA
This sequence comes from uncultured Aquaspirillum sp., assembly GCA_964635875.1. Lineage (GTDB taxonomy): Bacteria > Pseudomonadota > Gammaproteobacteria > Burkholderiales > Aquaspirillaceae > CAZWRK01. The sequence goes on along the minus strand of CAZWRK010000108.1, from coordinate 1,098 downwards.
AATCTTCCTTCTTCTCTCTTATAGAGTCAATAATATCTTTAACACCCGCATACTTATATTTATAAAAAGGTCTAGCATTCCTTAATAACTCTTTATATTCTTCAGCTGTATGTTCCTTAAAATAGTCATTAGCATCTTTTACGCCATCAGGATAAATAACTTCAAAACATTTATCTGTGCCAACTCTTTCAGCTAAATCCATAGATGCACCCTTGCCTGGTTTATCATTATCATATGATATATAAACTTTTGGTATTGTGTCTAATAATTCTAACCACACACCGTATGAATCTTTTCCACTTGCCGGAGATATTACGTTTTTAAATCCTGCTTGCCAAGCAGACATACAATCAAACTCACCTTCTACAACCAAAACTCCACCCTTTGATTGTCCTTTTTGTATCCCATCTTCATTATAAAGCCACACTTCACAACCTTTCTCTTGTGTATACTTAGCGTTACTATTTTCATTAAGGTGACGATATCTAATGTTTATTAATTCACCACGCTTGTAAACAGGAATAGTGATAGCATTTTTATCTGGGTCGTAACCTAACTTAAAGTTCGAAATTGTTTCATCATTTAATCCTCTCGTGATGTGAAGATAGTCCAAAGCACTATTATTAGTAGTGAGGCATTCACGATATTTATCAACAACTCCTGGTTCTGGTTTAGTATATGAAGCATTTAATGTGTCTTTAATAGAAGCAATTTTAGCTTCTAGTGTCATATTATAGTGTTATTATTAAATAAAGTATCCAACCAGTTAATAATGTATCAACAACAGCAGTTGTTCGTGTTATCGGTTCACGTGGTTTATCAATATTAGCTATTGTTATTAAATTTGATAACACAAGAAGAATACCTATAAACCACTTAAAAAATGTAATTTCCATTTTATTTATTTTTGTTTAAATTAATAATATCTACGACTTTTTTATAATATGTATACTCAATACCAGCCCTACTCTTGCGTTTCATTTCAATAAAGTAAACCTTATGAGTAGGTTTTATACCATTTTTCTTTTTAGCACGTTCTTTTGCTCTTCTTACTTGACGAGATTCTTTCATACTTCCATTATATCATATTTGTAATAC
>CAZWRK010000107.1:0-14274 GCA_964635875.1 uncultured Aquaspirillum sp. | reverse complement strand
GACTGCGAATTATAAGGATTGGCAGACATCTGTCAAGCGAATCCCTTCATTTTTTTTGTGCAACAATCTGATCCCGCGCCATCTCCAGATAATAAACCATTGACCACAAAGTCAAAATTGCCGCAATCACCATCAAAATATTTCCCAGCCAATAAGTCGAAATTCCGCCGAGCAATGGCTGGTTATAAAGCAAAAGCGTAATTGCAGTCATTTGCGCAGCGGTTTTCAGCTTTCCAATATAGGCCACAGCCACGCTCCGATGCTGCCCAAGCTGAGCCATCCACTCTCGCAACGCCGAAATCGTAATTTCCCGACCAATAATAATCATGGCCAGCCATGCCGCCGTGCGCTCCGAATCGACCAATAAAATCAGCGCCGATGCCACAATTAACTTATCCGCAACCGGATCTAAAAACGCCCCAAATGCTGAAGTTTGCTGCCAACGGCGTGCTAAAAAACCATCGAGCCAGTCCGTAATTGCCGCCACTGTAAAAATACCGGTTGTCACCAAACTACGCGCCAACGGTGTCATCGCCCAATCGGGCAAATAAAAAACCACAACAAAAACGGGAATAAATGCAACCCGCAGCCAGGTCAGAAAAATTGGCAAATTAAATGGCATGAGCAGGTTTTCAGCATCTCGTAATTAAAAACATCGCCCGTCATTGCGGGCGTAAAACCTAGACATGAGGCCATCAAGCCTCATGCAAAGCATGATAAATGGTCTCAGCCAAACGCTGGCTAATTCCCTCCACACCGGCAATATCGTCAAGACTCGCCGCAGAAAGCCCTTTCAGCCCGCCAAAACGAATCAACAGTCGTTGCCGACGTTTTGGGCCAATCCCTGGAATAGACTCCAAGCGTGAAGTCGTTCGCGCTTTAGCGCGCTGCGCGCGATGACCGGTAATGGCAAACCGATGCGCCTCATCCCGAACCGTCTGAATCAAATGCAAAGCAGGGTGATGGCTGGGCAATTGTAGCGTTTTTTCCTCTCGAGCGAGGATCAGCGTCTCCAAACCGGGCTTGCGAGCCTCCCCCTTCGCCACACCCAATATCGGAATATCCGCTAGACCCAACTCATCCAAAACGTGACAAGCCACTTTCACCTGCCCTTGTCCACCATCAATCAAAAGCAAATCTGGGCGCTGGCCAATCCCTTGCGCCGTCTCGGCATACCGACGTTGTAATGCTTGGTGCATCGCCGCGTAATCATCGCCGGGTGTGATCCCGCTGATATTAAAACGCCGATACTCCGCAGACTGCATCGCACCATGATCAAACACCACGCAACTCGCCACCGTTGCCTCGCCCATCGTGTGGCTAATGTCAAAGCACTCCATACGGCGAAATTCGCCGCCCAATACCTCATTAAGCGCCAATAATCGTGACTCTTGCGTGCTTTTTGCATCTTGTTTCTTGGCTAACGCCAAACGACCATTTTTTTCTGACATCTCCAGCCAAACACGCCTCTGACCTCGCGGTTGATGGCTAAACTGAAGCGAAACATTCGATGCTTGACGCAAGTACGCGCCAATATCAGGATTGACCGCATACCGACTGAGCACCAAGGGCGGCGGCGGATGATTAGCATAATGTTGCATCACAAAGGCATTCAAAACATGCTCGGCATCGCAACCCTCGGCGTTGTCTGGAAACAAACTTTTGTCCCCCAAATGCTGGCCGCCTCGAATCATCACCACATTCACGCAATACATATCCCCCTCACCGACCACAGAAATCACATCGCAGTTCAGCGCAGTATCGTGGCTGCTGATGTACTGTTTTTCTTGGATGCGAGATAAAGCCTGTATACGGTCACGCAGAACTGCTGCAGTTTCAAAATCAAGGGTATCGCTCGCGAGAAACATGTCTTGGGTAAGCTGGTCAACAACAGCATGCGGCTGCCCAGAGAGAAAAGCACAGGCCCGATCGACATCGGCTTGGTAAGCCTTAGGGGTGATTTGATCGGTACATGGCGCAGAACACCGCTTGATTTGATGCAGCAAACAAGGCCGCGCTCGATGCTGAAAAGCCGTATCTTCGCAAGTTCGTAACAAAAAAACCTGTTGCAGCGTTTGAATGGCTTCACGAACGGCGGAGCTATTGGGATATGGGCCAAAATACCGATGTTGCGGTAACAAACGCCCGCGATGAACACTCAGTTGCGGATACGCATGGCCGGACAACATCAAGTAGGGATAGGACTTGTCGTCTCGAAACAAAATGTTATAGCGCGGATGAAGCGCTTTAATAAGGTTGTTTTCAAGCAACAGCGCTTCCGCTTCATTGCGCACAACGGTGGTTTCAATCTGCGCAATTTGCTTGACCATCAACTGAATTCGAGGCGACAAACCACTTTTTTGAAAATAAGAGCTGACTCTTTTTTTCAGATCGACGGCTTTGCCGACATATAAAAGCTGCCCTTCCGCATCTAGCATACGATACACACCTGGCAGGTGTGGCAGCGCCTCAAGAACCGCTTGAATATCCAACATATTGATCAAAAACCATAAAAAAGACGGGTAAAAGCAGCTTGTGCCAGAGATTTTTTGCTCGATATTCTATGGTTGCTGCACACGGTGCCAACGACTATTTTTTGCATAAGCCCTCGACACCTCCGTATAATGTTTTTTTGCCGCAAAGGAAAGGCCATGCGCATCGTCCAGAAAGCGTACACCTTTGATGATGTACTTCTGATCCCTGCTCACTCTAACGTCCTACCTCGCGACGTCAGCTTATCGACTCGCCTGTCTCGTAATATCAGCCTCAATCTGCCTTTAGTATCCGCCGCAATGGATACCGTTACAGAAGCGCGCCTTGCGATTGCTGTAGCTCAAGAAGGCGGCATCGGCATTGTCCACAAGAACATGTCTCCTGCACGTCAAGCGCAAGAAGTCGCGCGCGTCAAGCGTCATGAATCTGGCGTGGTCAAAGAACCCATTACCATCCGCCCCGACATGCTTGTCAAAGATGTGATCGTCCTTGCCCGTGAGAATAGAATCTCGGGTCTGCCGGTCATTCAAGACGGCAAAGTCGTCGGCATTGTCACCAACCGTGACATTCGTTTCGAAACTCGTTACGACATGCCGGTACGCGACATCATGACCCCACGTGAGCGTCTAGTCACGGTCAAAGAAGGTGCCAGCCTCGAAGAAGCACGCGAACTGATGCACGCGCATAAATTAGAGCGCGTCTTGGTCGTCAATGACAACTTCGAGCTCAAAGGCCTGATTACCGTTAAAGACATCATTAAAACCAGCGAAAAACCTTTGGCATGCAAAGACAGCCAAGGTCAATTGCGGGTGGGTGCTGCGGTTGGCGTCGGTGAAGGCACAGACGAACGTGTCGAACTGCTCGTCGCAGCAGGCGTTGACGTCATTGTGGTTGACACCGCCCACGGCCATAGCCAAGGCGTGATTGATCGCGTTCGCTGGGTTAAACAAAACTTCCCTCATGTGGACGTGATCGGCGGAAACATTGCCACGGCAGCAGCTGCTCGCGCATTAGCAGACGCAGGCGCGGATGGCGTGAAAGTCGGCATTGGCCCTGGCTCGATTTGCACCACGCGGATCGTTGCCGGTGTTGGGGTGCCTCAGCTCTCAGCCGTATCCAATGTATGCGATGCACTCAAAGGCACAGGCATACCCCTGATCGCCGATGGCGGCATCCGCTTCTCGGGTGACATCGCCAAAGCAATTGCCTCGGGCGCAAATGCGGTCATGCTGGGTGGTTTGTTGGCCGGTACCGAAGAAGCACCGGGCGAAATTGAACTGTACCAAGGCCGCTCCTTTAAGAGCTACCGTGGCATGGGTTCACTCGGTGCAATGCAACAAGGCTCCAGCGACCGTTACTTCCAAGACAACGAAGGTAATGTCGACAAACTGGTTCCCGAAGGCATCGAAGGCCGCGTTCCATACAAAGGCTCTGCCGTTGCCGTGATGCACCAATTGATGGGCGGTCTCCGCTCCTCGATGGGCTACTGCGGTTGCGCCACCATCGACGACATGCGTGAAAAAGCAGAATTTGTTGAAATCACTTCAGCGGGGATGCGTGAATCGCATGTTCATGATGTGCAAATCACCAAAGAAGCACCAAACTATCGTATGGACTAAGTTCTTTTGCCGCAAAAATAGCGACAATAGGACGCAGAAACCCCAGCCAACGCTGGGGTTTTTTTATGCCAAAATAGTGCTGGGCTACACGACCTTCGGCGAGCAAACAGGCTCGTCAACTAGAGAAAGAATACAAACATGCAAGAAATTACGCCTTACTCCCTATTAGGTGGCGAAGCCGTACTGCGCCGCCTCGTCGATCGCTTTTACGAAATCATGGACCAAGATCCAACCGCGACCGAAGTGCGACGGATGCATCCAGCCGATCTCACCGAATCTGCGGATAAGTTATTTATGTTTTTATCCGGCTGGCTCGGTGGGCCGAGTTTATATATCGAGAAATTTGGCCACCCACGCCTCAGAGCGCGCCATATGCCATTCAAAATTGATGATTTTGGCCGCGACCAATGGATGTACTGCATGCGACAGGCCATGGCAGAATTTCCAATAGAGCCGGAATTACAGAAAAAGCTCGATGAAGCACTGTGGAACACCGCAGACTTTATGCGCAACCATGGCTAATGAACAAAAAAACACCACCCTCTCGAACAGACCAAGGGTGGTGTTTTGTGTAGCGCTTCAAACAGAGGTGCGCGGCGGAATCGAATAAGTCCCTGTGACATGCGCCACCGGCTCATCCAACCCCTCTGAGTGCAGAAAAACTTCACCAATCGCCAAGCGCTTGCCGAGCTTCAGAATCCGTCCCTCAGCAATGATGTCGTGTTGCGGAGGCTTACGCAGAAAGTTGATATTTAAGCTGGTGGTTACCGCCAGCTCCACCGGCCCAATCATCCCCAAGACCACCGCGTATAACGTCACATCAGCCAGCGTCATCAGCGCCGGACCCGCTACCGTTCCTCCGGGGCGAATTTGGCTTGGATTAAAATGCATCCGCATTTTCGCAGAACCGTATTCAATCTCCTCAATGCGAATGCCAAACATGGCACAAAGTGGCAGCTCACGGTCGATGAGCGCCTGAAATGCATCCACTTCGATACAACGGGTGAGCGTAGACATAGCCATTCTTTCGGGCAATTTGTATATGGAGAGCATATGCGTTTTAAGCCCACAACACGCGAAGCTCGCCATGTCTTGTCGCACAAACGCCACGAAAGAGGCCAAAAAATCACGACACTAACGCGGCCGATGTCCTCGCTCAATAATCACGCCAACACGCTTTACGCCAGCCAAAATACCCAGTTTAGTGACAGACACTCGCACCCACGGCGCACCAAACTCCTCTCGGATGACGTGCGCAATGTGTTCTGCAAGTGCTTCAATCAACAGGAAATGTTGCTCAGCAAGGATGGAGCGAAGTCGATCGACGACAACGCCATAATGAATCGTGTCACCGATATTATCGCTGTGACAGGGTTGTTCGCTGGGGATACCAATATCCAGATCAAGCTCGATGGTTTGCGGCACTTGCCGCTCCCATTCGTACACGCCAATCACCGTATTGATGCGAACTTCGCGGAGGAAAATGATGTCCATTCGGGTGCCGGGTTGGGGCTCTCGCCCTGATGCCGTACAATGCTAAACCCCGTATTCTAGTGAAAACCCCATGTACACGATAGCATTCGTCGTTGCGGCCTATTTAATTGGCTCTTTATCCTTTGCTGTCATTGTCAGCAAATTGATGAAATTAACCGATCCCCGCACCTTTGGCTCGAAAAACCCCGGTGCTACTAATGTCCTACGCACCGGCAACAAGGTCGCCGCATTACTCACCTTAGTTGGCGATGCCGCAAAAGGCTGGTTCGCGGTGTTTCTGGCGCAAATGTTTGCTGCGCGCTTTGGACTGGCAGGCCCCGAAATTGCCATGGTCGCGATTGCAGTGCTTATTGGTCATATGTGGCCGATTTTTTTCCGCTTCCACGGTGGCAAAGGCGTCGCAACCGCACTGGGCATCTTAATTGCATTTAACGGCTGGCTCGCCTTGGCCACGTTTGCCACATGGATTGCAGTGGCCGTCATCTCGCGGATGTCGTCACTCGCTGCACTCTTAGCGGCTTTGGCTGCGCCGGTCTATGCATGGTACTTCCTGCCAGACAGCCCCAGCCCCTACTTTGGTGCAACCGTCGTCATTGCGATGCTGCTATTGCGCCGCCACAAGCAAAACATGCTCAATATTCTGATGGGGCAAGAAACACGCATTGGCGGATCAGGCAACGACAAATCAGCTTAATCCACAAAAAAAGGATGCCACTCACAGGGCATCCTTTTTTTATTCCACAGCGGCAGGCTTACGGCAATAGCACCACCAGCACCCGCCGGTCTTCATTCATCAGAATATTAAATGTTCGGCACGCAGCCTCATTGTTCATCGCCTCGACACCAATGCCCGCATGAAGCAAATCGGCCGTTAAACGAGGATGCGGGAAACGCTGCTGACGCCCCGTGCCAAGCAGCACAATTTCAGGCTGGTGCTCAAGAAGCGCTTTAAAGTGCTCAGACTCTAGTGCAGCAAAATCACTCACGCCCCAAACCTCCAGCAGCGTCGGTGTCACCAACAGGGGCGGCGCATATTCAACCTGATTGATACTGACAAACCCATCTCGATAGGCCGTAAAAGCATTTTGACCGGGCGCTTTGGCAAGGTGCATTTTCATGAGAGAAGACTTTCTAAATAATGTCTACGCCACCACAATTTTGAACTCAGCAAGATGACCGGACGGGCAGCGCCGAACGTCTTTAGGGTTTATCCCCTGTATTTTGCCAATATCTGCCAAGATCTTGCCCAATAGATGTGCAAATTCGTGACGGCCGTAGTGCAGCGCAAAAAATATTGCGATAGGATTATAGCCCTTTAACGTAAACCGTAACCCGAACCTCGGAGTCGAATCATGGAAGAGTTTTCCCGCATTAAGCGCCTGCCACCGTATGTGTTTAACATTACTGGCGAGCTCAAGGCAGCGGCGAGGAAGCGCGGTGAGGATATTATCGACTTCGGCATGGGGAATCCAGATGGCCCTACGCCGCCGCATATCGTCGAAAAATTAATTGAAGCCGTTCGCCGCCCCGACACCCATCGTTATTCTGTTTCAAAAGGCATTCCACGCCTGCGCAAAGCCGTATCGACTTGGTACAAAACCCGCTACGACGTGGATATTTGCCCAGATAGCGAAGCAATTGTCACCATCGGTTCAAAAGAAGGGATTGCCCATCTTTGCACCGCCGTTCTCGACTCAAACGATGTGGTATTAGTCCCGAACCCATCCTACCCGATTCATATTTATGGTCCGGCCATTGCAGGCGCGAACGTGCGCAGTGTACCGATCAAGCCGGGCAGTGACTTCTTCAGCGACCTCGAAAGCGCGATTACACTGATGTATCCGCGCCCTAAAATGCTGATTTGTAACTTCCCGTCTAACCCGACCACACAATGCGTCGATCTTGATTTCTTCGAACGCTTGGTTGCACTCGCCAAACAATACGGCATTTATATCGTCCACGACTTGGCCTATGCCGACATCGTCTTCGATGGCTACAAAGCCCCATCGATTATGCAAGTGCCCGGTGCAAAAGACGTTGCAGTCGAGTTCTTCACCCTCTCAAAAAGCTACAACATGCCCGGATGGCGTGTTGGCTTCATGGTGGGCAACCCGACCTTGGTTGCGGCTTTGGGTCGCCTCAAGAGCTACCACGACTACGGCACCTTCGCTCCGATTCAAATTGCCTCGATCTTGGCATTAGAAGGCCCGCAAGACTGCGTGCAAGAAATCACCGAAATTTATCGCAAGCGGCGCGACGTGTTGTGCCAAGGCTTACATAAGCTCGGTTGGAAAGTCGAAATCCCGAAAGCAACAATGTTTGTTTGGGCGCCCATTCCTGAGCAGTACAAGCATATGAAATCGCTTGAATTCTCTAAAAAAATCTTGGCAGATGCCAAGGTTGCCGTCAGCCCAGGGATTGGTTTTGGCGAGTTTGGGGATGACTATGTTCGTTTCTCTTTGATCGAAAACGAAGAACGTACACGCCAAGCTTTGCGGGGCCTGAAAGAGATGTTCCGTAAGGATGGTTTGCTTTAAGTGTAAAAAATCAGCAAGGTGTGCCTAGAGCACACCTTTTTTACATGTAAAATCGCACTTTCGTTTTTGTGTGAAATCGAACAGATACGCCATTTTATTTAGATCTGTGATTGAGGAATCAGGATGAAACCGATCCAAGTGGGTTTGTTAGGGGTAGGAACAGTCGGTAGCGGAACTGCAACTGTGCTGAAACGTAATGCGGAAGAAATCAGCCGCCGTGCAGGGCGCTCGATCGTGCTGCGGATGGCCGCCGATCTCAACGTCGAGCAGGCACGAGAAATCTGCGGTGAAGGCGTAGAAATCGTTGCCGACGGCCGCACCTTGGTGACGCATCCCGAGATTGATATCGTTGTTGAATTGATTGGCGGTACCGGCATTGCCCGCGAACTCGTACTCGCAGCAATTGACTCCGGCAAACACGTCGTGACTGCCAATAAGAAACTTTTAGCCGAATACGGCAATGAGATTTTTTCACGTGCCCAAGCCAAAGGCGTCATCGTCGCGTTTGAAGCAGCAGTCGCAGGCGGCATCCCGATCATTAAAGCACTGCGTGAAGGCCTCACCGCCAACCGCATCGAATGGATCGCCGGCATTATCAATGGCACATCCAATTTCATCCTGACGGAAATGCGCGAAAAAGGCTCGCCGTTTGCAGACGTTTTGGCTGAAGCCCAGCGCCTCGGCTACGCTGAAGCCGACCCGACCTTCGATATCGAAGGCCATGATGCCGCCCACAAACTCACCATCATGAGCGCCATTGCCTTCGGGATTCCGATGCAATTCGAGAAGTGCTACTTAGAAGGCATCTCAAAACTCGACGCACGCGACATTCGCTATGCCGAAGAACTTGGCTATCGCGTCAAACTTTTGGGCATCAGCAAGCGCAACGAGCGTGGTGTTGAACTGCGTGTGCATCCGACACTAATTCCAGAATCGCGCCTGATTGCTAATGTCAATGGCGTCATGAATGCCGTACTTGCTAAAGGCGATGCCGTCGGCGCAACGCTGTATTACGGTGCGGGTGCAGGTAGCCTGCCGACCGCTTCGGCTGTTGTCGCTGATTTGGTCGATGTCACACGCTTGGCGACTGCCGACCCAGAGCATCGCGTGCCGCATTTGGCCTTCCAGCCTGATCAGCTCGCCGACCTACCAATTTTGTCGATTGATGAAGTCGAAAGCTCTTACTACTTGCGCGTCACCGTCGCTGACCGTGCAGGTGTGTTGGCCGACATTACCCGCTTGCTCGCCGATGAAGGAATTTCGATTGAAGCCCTGATTCAAAAAGGCAGTGAGCGCGATGCGAATGCCGAAATTGTGCTGTTGACGCACCGTGTGATGGAGAAAAACATCAACGCTGCAATGACCAAAATTGAAGCCCTCAGCAGCGTCACGCAACCGATTACTCGCTTGCGTATGGAAGCCCTGAACGGTTAATTTTTCATTCTGGCGGGTTGCTGTGTAGCCCGCCTTTTGTACCGAATTTAATGCTATGAATTATTTGAGTACCCGAGGCGGCATGGCGCCTTCTGCCTTCTGTGACATTCTTTTGGGTGGTCTAGCACCGGACGGTGGCTTGGCGCTGCCCGAAGCCTACCCCCAGATTGACCGTGCAACCTTGGATGCTTGGCGCAATCTGTCTTACCCAGAGTTGGCACTCGAAATCATGAAGCTGTTTGCCGATGACATTCCGGCAGACGATCTGAAAAAATTGGTGTTCTCAACCTACACCGCAGAGGTCTTTGGCTCCGCGGACATTACCCCGCTGACTCAACTTGAGCCGGGATTGTCTGTATTGGGTCTATCGAATGGCCCGACATTGGCCTTCAAGGATGTTGCGATGCAATTCTTGGGGCACGCCTTTGAGTACGTCCTGAAATTGCGCGGCGAAACCCTCAACATCTTCGGCGCAACTTCGGGCGATACCGGCTCTGCCGCCGAATATGCGATGCGCGGAAAAGAAGGCATTCGCGTGTTTATGCTGAGTCCTCATGAAAAAATGAGCCCGTTCCAGCAAGCACAAATGTACTCATTGCAAGATGAAAACATCTTCAATATCGCCGTACGCGGTGTGTTTGATGATTGCCAAGATATGGTCAAGGCGGTCTCCAATGACCACGCCTTCAAAGCGGCGCACAAAATTGGCACCGTGAATTCGATCAACTGGGCGCGCGTATTAGCGCAAGTTGTCTACTACTTCAAAGGCTACTTTGCCGCAACGACATCGAATGATGAAAAAGTGTCGTTCTGCGTTCCGTCGGGCAACTTCGGCAATGTGTGCGCGGGTCATATTGCACGCATGATGGGTTTGCCAATCGGCCGCCTCATGGTCGCCACCAACGAAAACGACGTGCTGGATGAATTTTTCCGCACCGGCGTGTATCGTCCGCGTGTTTCCCAAGAAACCCGCCAAACCTCTAGCCCGTCGATGGACATTTCCAAAGCCTCGAACTTTGAACGCTTTGTTTTTGACTTGGTTGGCCGTGACGCGAATATCGTTCGCGAGCTTTGGGCAAAAGTCGATGCAGGCGAGTCTTTTGATCTTTCTGCGACGCCGTTCTTCGCGCAAATTGCTGAGTTTGGTTTTGTATCCGGCCGCAGCGACCATGCCGATCGTTTGGCAACGATTAAAGCCATCGAGGCGCGTTATGGCGTGATCGTCGATACGCATACCGCCGATGGCCTCAAAGTCGCACTTGAGCTTAAGCAAGCGGATGAAAACGTTGTCGTGCTGGAAACCGCATTGCCTGCCAAGTTTGAAGCGACTATTTTTGAAGCACTAGGACGTCACCCACAGCGCCCAGCAGGCTTAGAGAATATCGAGTCTTTGCCGCAACGTGTCGAAGTGATGGATGCCAACGTAGAGCAGATTAAGCAGTTTATTTCTGCGCACGTTTCTTAATGCGTCATTCTGTGTCAAAGCCAGCTGTCTCAATGAGACGGCTGGTCGATGGTGAGGTCATGCGAATTTTCTGGATGGTTTGGACCTTCTGTGCTGCGCTCTGGAGCCCAACGAGTTGGGCGGCAGATGCCGCGTGGCAGGATTTAACCGCGCTAGAGCAAAGCGCACGCGCTTTTGTCGAGCATGAATGGCAGGGCAGCAAAGCCACGATCGAGATGGGGCGTTTTGACCCCAGCCTTCGGTTGGCTGCATGTCCTCAACCACCACAACCCGCATGGGCGGGAAAGCATCACAAAGGCGTCGTGTCGATTGTGTTGCGGTGCAACTCGCCCACGTGGACGGTACGTTTACAAGGCAAAGTGACCGTATCACAGAGTATCGTTGTCACTAAACGCGCGATCTCTGCGGGAGAAACCCTAAGCGCAGAAGATTTGACGCTGCGCAGCGATTCAAGCACTACGCCAAATATGGTGGTTGATATTCAGGATGCTGTGGGCAAAGTGCTCGCGCGCTCATTGCCAGAAGGTTTAGCGTTACGCACCGAAATGCTTAAAGAGCCTTTTAGCGTCAAGCAAGGCCAACAGGTACAAGTGCGGGTCGTGGGCGCAGGTTTTTCTGTCAGCGCTGAAGGAAAGTCGATCGGTAATGCGTCGGAAGGCCAAGTGGTCGCGGTTAGAATGCAAAATGGCCGCGTGGTTCAAGGTGTTGTCAGCGGAATGGGGATTGTCGATATTCAGCAGTAAATTTCATAGCGTATTTTTGTGTCGCATAGGAAGTAGATATGTGTATGCTACAGCTTGTGTGATTAAAGATTTTCGCGGAGGTTCCGATATGATTCGTATAGACCCCCGAGAACACTTTCTGATTAGAATCCCGCTATGAAAATTGATGCAACAGGCAAACCCGTCGCGGTACGCAACACCAGCTCTGCTGGCCGTAGCTCTGCGCCCTCTACAGCGACGTCCTCTAGCAGCGGTGGGGGGCGTGTTGAAATTAACCCTCTAGCAAGCCGAATGGCTTCGCTAGAGCAGTCGATTCAGCAGCATCCTGCCGTCGACAGCCAAAAGATTGAGGCCATCAAAGCCGCGATTTCTTCTGGAAATTTTTCAATTAATGCTGACGCAATTGCTGATGGTTTGATCTCATCTGCGCGCGAACTAATTGGGCGACGCGGGTAAAATCATTGCTTTTTCGTCCTGCTAGACAATGAGTTCAGATAACGTGAATCGCCTGTTCGAAACTATTCAAAGTGAAACCGAGCTCTATACTTTTCTGGTCGATATTTTGACGGAAGAGCAATCCGTTCTCACCACCCGAGATGCTCGAAAAATTGAGTCTTTGGCCGCTCAGAAAATGGCCATTTTGGAAGGCATTGATAAACTCGCACAAAGCCGCGCAGAAGTCATGCGAGAGCTTGGGCTGGCCGATCGAGCAGCATTAGTCAGCTGGCTTGCGGACAAGCCTGAGTGGCGTGATGCGTGGTGTCTACTCGAAACAACGGTAACCCGCGCACAAACGCTCAACCATATCAATGGTCTGTTAGTCGCCGAGCACTTGTCTTATGTGGATGAGGCTATCGACTTACTGATGAGCAGCCAAGCCAGCACATTAGCTTACCGTCGTGATGGTGGAACCCGCTCCGTGCTCGGAGGCGGACGCAATCTGGGTGAGGCCTAAACGGCCGACGCTGGCGTTTTGTGGTATCTTCCACCCTCCTTTTTTATTTGTTCACACAAACGAGAGTTCATGACACTGCTCGCGATCATTGTGGCGCTCGCCTTGGAGCAGATTCGCCCCTTGGGGAATCGTAACCGCGTCCTCTTATTAGTCACGCGCTACGCAAACTATCTTGAGCGACATCTCAATGCTGGGCATAACCGGCATGGTGTCCTTGCATGGTTGGCGGGGGTCGGCCCCTTAGCATTATTTGTGTGGATCGTGCATGATCTTCTTGCCAGCGTTGGAGCGCCTTTCGCCCTCATCTGGGATATTGGCGTCCTCTATCTGACGATGGGGTTTCGGCATTTTTCAAGCGCTCTGACAGAAATCAGCCTAGCACTCACCGAAGGCCGCACCCAAGATGCGCGCGATGCCTTAGGCGCGTGGTCAGGACAGCCCACATCCGAATTAGAAGTCAATGAAATTGCCCGACTCACCATTGAACAAGGCGTCATCGACAGCTATCGCCATGTCTTTGGCACCATGTTCTGGTTCGCGGTCTTACCCGGCCCGGCGGGTGCGGTGCTATACCGAATCTCTGGCATGCTCTATCAAAAATGGGGAATGCGAGAATCGCTCTTTGGCGACCAATTTGGCCGCTTCGCCCGCAATGTCCACGAATGGCTCGACTGGCTGCCGGTGCGCCTCACCTCTGCCAGTTTTGCCATCATGGGCGACTTTGAAGACGCCGTGTTTTGTTGGCGCTCACAAGCATCTGCATGGGGTCATTATGCCTACGGAATTTTGCTTGCGAGTGCAGCCGGTGCGATTGGCGTGCGTTTAGGTGACCCTTTACGCCAAGACTACACCATCAAATTCCGCCCAGAACTTGGCGTAGGCGACGAAGCAGATCCTGACTATTTGCGCCGTGCTGTAGGCCTTGTCTGGCGAAGTGTATTGCTCTGGCTGGCGGTCTTGACCTTGGTGTCAATCGTGCAGTGGTTGCCTATTTGACCACCTCAAGTATGTTTATTTGTGCGCCGGATCAGGGGCTTATGACTCCCCCTCCGGCGTATTTTATTGAATGTGCGCTAAATTAAGCGCTGTTGTAGGAGTTTCCATATGTCGTTTGCCGAGCTTGGCCTCTCACCCGAAATCCTGCGGGCTGTTGATGCGCTGGGCTATTCGTCGCCAACGCCGATCCAGAGAAAAGCCATCCCCTTGGTTCTGGCTGGCCATGATCTACTTGCTGCGGCACAAACCGGAACAGGTAAAACGGCTGCGTTTACCCTGCCCATGCTAGAAACCCTGTTGCGGCACGCGAATACCAGTGCTTCACCGGCGATGCATCCGGTCCGCGCCCTCATTTTGACACCGACCCGAGAACTGGCCGACCAAGTCGCCGCCAGCGTCCGTGACTATTCACAGTTTCTCAGCCTGCGTCACACCGTGGTCTTTGGCGGCATTGCCATCGATCCACAAAAAAACGCCCTGCGCCGCGGCGTTGAAATTTTAGTTGCGACCCCCGGCCGCTTACTCGATCACGTTGAACAAAAAAGTGCTCAATTAAATC
>CAZWRK010000106.1:0-14274 GCA_964635875.1 uncultured Aquaspirillum sp. | reverse complement strand
ATTACGATATGTCGCGAGTACGAGGATAGCTATATACCAGTCGGGCGTACTACGCTAGCAGACGCTCGCGTCGGTACGGTGCAAACCTTTATCGAGGTATTAAACGACCTAGGCTTACAGGAGGGAAAGCACTATAGAATCATTGGACGATATGCAGGTAACACCCTATCAATAATCTTTTTAGAGAATAACTCTGTTATTAACTTCTTGCCTATGGATGTAACTCGAGACCGAGATAGCAAGAAGCTCAAGTCTATACCCGCCACCGCAGTAGGCGTAGACGAAGTGGATAGCGTAGCCAAACAACTATTTACCGACCTCGCCAGTCGTGCTGGGCGTAAAAACCGCAATGGCGCACCAGATATTACCATAGCCACTTGCAACCCAAACGAGGGTTGGGTGAAAGAACATGTTTATAGGCCACACCGAGAGGGTACTTTGCCAGAGGGAACAGCGGTCATTGAATTTGAAATGCAGGATAGCTTTTTATACGACGAGGGTTACTACGATGGCTTCCTGACAAACCCAGAGCAATGGAAACAACGTTATTTGTACAACGACTGGGATTACCTCGACGACGAAGATAGTCTGTTTAAATCGCGAGTGCTAGATAGTATCCATACGCCAAACTATAGCGAAGATTGGACAGACTATCTCGGAGCCGACCACGCGCGCGGCGGCAAGGACAGGTCAGTGTTTGCGAATATCAAACACAACGAGGGAGTTAGTGTTCTTGTTGATCTAGAGTTAACTACCCGCGATGATCTAGTACGCTTGGCCTTGCCAGAAGAGAAGGAGAATATCCCTTGGAGCGCTGTTCTAGGCCGCAAGCTTATCCGCTATATGGATTCCCGCTCTATTGGTTACGAACACACAGGCGTTGACGCGCTGCCTGCTGGCCTTATTGATTACATGCGAGCCGAGAAGCGACCAGTCTATGAGTATTTACCTGGAGCCGCAAGCAAGCCGAGAAAACCTACACCAAACGAAGAGCGAAAAGGTATCAAGCCTAAGCCTCTCTACGATATGATTCGCTCAGAGGGCGCCGACCTCCTGCGCCAAGATATGGAGGCAGGTAAGTTTTTCTTCTGGGACGGCTGCCCGCACCTAAGCGAACTCAAGCAGGAGCTTCTATGGCACGGCTTCACGGTAAAGGACAAGCAACTTTGCGTTGAGAAGAAAGACCAAATCAAGAAACGTCTTGGCGGTAAGTCACCTGACTATGCGGACGCTCTATTCATTGCCTACTGGATGACAAAGCAAAAAGCCAGCGTTGGTAGCTATGGCAGGAGTGACGTTTCTGACAAATCCGACTCGACTATAACTGGCGGTATGCTAGAATCGACCTTTTAGGGTATATTGTAGACATGGCAGATAAACCAACTCCTCCACCCCGCGAAGGTGAACCAAAAGGTGTAAGTGGAACATCAATCAGTAGCGGTATTATTACTAACGAAGAATATAATCGAAAGCTTGTAGGTCTAAGCGGGCTAAAGATATACGATGAAATGCGTCGCTCAGACGGCACAACCAGCGCGGCAATGCGTATTGTTAAGCTGCCTCTCATCTCTGCCGACATGGTTGTAAAGCCTGCAAGCGAAGATGATGCCGACAAAAAAGCTGCAGATGTCGTATATCACAATTTGATGCAGATCGGCTGGAAGCAATTCTTGAAAGAAGCACTTCTCATGCTGGACTTTGGTTTTAGTCTGTTTGAAAAGGTATATGACGTTATACCTTATGACGAAGGCGACTACATCGGAATTATGTATGCTGAATCACGCAAGCAGACGACTATTCTTAAGTGGCAAATGGAGAATGGCGAGCCAGGCGTTACTCAAACCAATCCAAATGGTGGCGAAAACATTAGCATACCTAGGGAAGCCCTTATCTTATTCACCAACGACCAAGAGGGTAACAACTACGAAGGTCGCTCTTTGCTGCGCGCTGCATACAAGCACTGGTACATCAAGGAAAGCCTATACAAGATTGATGCTATGGGCCACGAGAAGCAGGGGCTTGGTGTTCCAAAGCTTACCGTTCCAAGTGATGCAAATGAAGCCGACAAAGAAAAAGCACGACAGATAGTAAAGAACATGCGTGCAAACGAAGCGTCTTATGTCGAGCTTCCAGAAGGCTTTGAGCTTGAGTTTATGGATATGAAGTCCAGTAGTACACGCGACCCCATCCCATCAATCAATCATCACACCACGCAAATAATGAAATCAGTACTGGCGCAGTTCATTGAGCTTGGTAGCAATACAAGCAATAGCGGAAGCAACGCGCTATCTACTGATCACAGTGCTTTGTTTATGAAATCAGAGACAGCACTTGCAGCACAGATAGCCGAAGTGCTGGAAGAGCAGTTTATCCCAGATATTATGAACTTCAACTTCCCGAACTTAAAAGAATACCCAACGATTGAGTTTAGCAATCTAGCCGACACCGATCTCACTGCACTTGCCAACAACATACAGAAGATGTTTGCAAGCCACGCTATTACACCAGACCCAGAACTAGAGAAGTACCTGCGCAAGATATTCTCATTGCCTGACCTGCCTGACTACATTGCTGATAACTATGACGAACGTATTACATCGCCAGCGGTCCAGCCAACTACTGAAACGCCACCTACAACCCAAGCTAAAAAGTTCAGCATAAAGGCTACGCTCAAACAACTCGATAAATTTATAGAGAGGCAAGCCAGTGCTAAACCTAAACGACGCAATCCATTTAAGAGATAAACTCTATTCTGCACTCAGTGCGTCTTCTGACTGGGCGCCAGGTTATAGAAAGAATCGTAAGTATTTCAAGGTACTTCTTGAGAGCGAAGCAAGGCTAGACCGCGAGCTTCGAAAGTATTACAAAGAGCTTTCGGATCGTGTAGTTGATCGTGTGAACTGGACAAAGTACTTTGCTGAGGTTTCTCCGAACATGAGCGCAGCAGCACCAAAGGTAAACGTTATAGTCAACTTCTCCCAGAGCGATATTGATGATGAGGTAAAGATAATCACGAAGATCGTATATAAAGAAATTGCAGCCGTAGCTGCAGCTGGTGCAGCAGTCCAAGTGGTAAATAGCAAGATACCAGTAGCAAACCTACCTGTGCTCGTAGACAAGATAGCCCGCGACCGTGCCGCCGACCTTGCCACTCAGATGACTAAAACTACAGTGGACAAAGTACGATCTAGTATCAGCACCTCTTTACAGTTAGGCGAGGACGTAAAAGAATCGACTGCGCGCCTATCGGCATTTATTGACGATCCAGCAAAGGCTGAGATGATTGCAAAGACAGAAAGCGCTAATGCATGGCGCCGCGGCGTCATAGAAACAGCCAAAGAATCTGGCGCAGAGAGTAAGACTTGGAATGTTGAAGGTGACCCTTGCGAGATATGTCAGGGGCTAGACGGTGAGACAGTCCCTATAGACGATGTATTCTCAACTGGTGATAGTGGCGAGGATGGTGCGCATCCTAACTGCAAGTGTGACATCAGCACAAATTACCCTGCTCCAAACGAAAATAATTGACCCCGCCGTTAATTTGTAAGATTATAGATTTATGAGAAAACCCAAGACCATACAGTTACTCGCGGCGCAGAAGTTTGAACCAGGGGCAGACCTGCCTACCGAGATCGAACTGTTGCAGGTGGGTGACTGGCAAGCTCCTTGGAAGGGGCACATTGTTAATACAGTTGAGGCTTTCAATCAGATGGTTGATAACTTCAACAACGGCGCTGGAAAATTCCAGCCAGATAATAAGTTACCAATCAATCTCGATCATCAGAAGATTGAGGCGGCAGGCTGGATCAATGGTCTAGAAGTCCGAGGCAATAGCCTATGGGGCACTGGCATTGAATGGACTCCGCTTGGTGAACAGAAGCTCAGGGATAGGGAGTTCTCCTATCTAAGCTCTGAATGGTCGCCTATATGGCAGAACCCGCTCGATGAAGATGAGCTTGTTGATAATGTGTTCGAGGGCGCAGCCCTAACCAACTACCCGTTGTTCAGTACGCTCGAACCTCTGGTAGCGAACAAGACGCAAAAAAAAGATTTGACCGCAAACTCAAAAAACATTACTTTGTATATGAAAGGTAGCACTACAATGAATCTAGAAGACTTACTAGCAAAAGATCACAGCGAACTCACCGACGAGGAGAAGGCTTTTATTAAAGAACATCAGGCCGACCTCACTGAGGATCAGGTTACTGAATTGACCGAAGCTGGCATCCTTGATGCTCCCGAAGAAGAAGAGGAGCAAGAGGAAGAGGAAGAGGAAGAATCCGAAGAAGAGGAAGAAGAGCAGGAAGAGGAAGGCCAACAGGCTAGCACTAAAATCAGTGCAAAAGAACTCAAGCAACTCAAAGCAGATGCTAAGGCTGGTCGCGAAGCTCGCGAAAGTCTCCGCGCCATGGAAGCCTCTAACAAAGCTGAAAAGCTAATCATCAGCGCCAATAACAAAGAGGGTCGCTTCCTAGAAGCCTCACACTCTGCTCTTACTAAGTTCATGCTTACCCTTAACGCTTCTCAAACCTCACAGTTTAATGAGCTCATTAAGGGTCTGCCTAAAGTACCTCTCGCAGCAAGCCGAGGCACAAGCGAAGAATCAAAGACTGCAAGCACTGCAGCTGAGAGTCTCGCCGAGCAGGCAGATAAGTTAGTAGCCGACAAAAAGGCTGCAAACTTTGGTGAAGCCATGAAGATCGTTACAGCTAACAATAAAGAACTAGTCGATCAGACTAAGGACGAGGAGTAAGAGAATGGCTTTAGTAATTGAATCCAACCAGCGCACTTTCAAAGCAGGTGCAGACCTATCAGGTAGCCAGTACTACCTAGTAAAACTGAGTGGCACCGACGGCACAACCGTTGTTCTAGCTACAAGCGCAACAGATAAGATCATCGGCGTGCTAGAAAACGCCCCAGTTTCAGGTGACAACGCAGTTGTCCGCCTAATCAGCTCAACAGGTACAGGTAAAGTAAAGAGTGGTGGAGACATCACTGCTGGCGACAAGCTCACCACCAATGGTAGTGGTAAGGCCATCAGCACATCAACCTCTACTAACCGCGTGTTTGGTATTGCACTAGCAACGACCACAAGCGGTGACATCGTTGAGTATATTCCAGTAACTGAAGTTGTAGCATAAGGAAAGGATAAAACAATGCCAACTATACAAAGCACATACGTTGACCGAATCCTTACGCAGGTTTCAGTTAAGTACACAAACCCAGAAGGCTCATTTGTAGCCGAGAAAGTATTCCCAACCGTTAATGTTGAGAAGCGAACAGGTAAGTATTTCGTTTATGATAAATCCAATCTCCGCGCTGTAGATAGCCGACGCTCAGGCAAGGCCTACGCTAAAGAGGCTGACTTTGGTCTATCAAAGAGCGACTACGGTCCATTGCTTGAACACTCACTCCGCCGCTTTATTGAAAACGATGAGTTCACGCAAAGCGATGATCCGTACACACCACGCATTGATACTACCAGTGCGCTTACCGAAGCATTGCAGATCGAAAAGGAGAATATCCTTGCGACCAAATTGCTAGATACAGGCACAGTAACCAACAACACCACGTTGTCTGGTACTAGCCAGTGGAGCGATTTCGATAACAGCGATCCATTCTCTGACATCACCACTGCAATCACAACCGTAAAGGGCAAGAGCCTCATCACTCCTAACACGCTGGTTCTTAGCTGGCCTGTATGGGTTAAGCTCCGCAACCACCCAGACTTCATCGAGCGCGTTAAGTACTCTAGCCTCGGTATGCTTACTACCGAAAACCTCAAGGAATTATTCCCTGAGATCACCAATGTAATCATCGCAGGCGCAATGTACAATTCTGCAAACGAAGGTGCAACAGACAGCCTAGGCTATGTCTGGGGTAAAAGCGCATGGTTGATGAACGTAGCTCCAGTACCTGCCTTGCGCACTGTATCTGCTGGTTACCACTTGCAGCTCAGTAACGCCCGCACAGTTGAAAACTGGACTCGCGACGACAATAAAGGTGAATACGTCCAGGTTACTGATTACTATGAGCCTAAATTAGTTGCAGCAGACGCAATCTACTTGATTAAGAACGCTGTAGCGTAAGGAGGCCTCATGCCAGTACGAGCTTGGAAATACATCGGACGAGTCGGCAGCAAGGGTATTGCTAAAGACATTGCTCAAGTAGCGACCGTAACTCTTACCGCAGCCCAGGTCAAGGCTCTAAAGACCTCACCTGTAACTTTGCTGCCAGCACCTGGGGCAGGTTACTACCACAGTGTCGACGAGATTGTAGCAACGCTTAACTATGGCACAACTCAATTTACTGGTACAAACGCTGTAGAATTCCGTTACACAGACGGTTCAGGTGCTAAAGTAACAGGCGACGCAGCCTATGCATGGCTTAACGGCTCTGCTAACGCAGCCGTTAAGGTAATCGGCGCAGCAGTTACACCAGTAGCTAACGCAGCAGTTGTCGCTGCAGTACCATCTGCAGATCCAGGCGCAGGCGATAGCACAGTAACATTAAGTATCCTTTACCGAACAGTAAAGCTACCATAAGCAACTAAGCTAGTCATAGGAGGTTTGACATGGCACAAGTTAAAGCAACAGGAAATATCAATCACGACGGCACCGAGTTTGAAGCAGGTGACGTTCTACAGGTAACCAACGCTCAAGGCGATGCGCTTGTAGAAGCAGGCGTAGCTGAATTCATTAGCCGAGATGATGAAGATGAGTCAGAGGACGTTCAGCCAGAAGAAGAAGTAAGTCGTCGCGAAGTGCTTATGGCCTATAGCCGTAAGGAGCTTAACGAATTTGCAAAGAGTGAGTTTGATCTTGATACATCCGATAAAAAAGACTTCAAGAACAAGACCGTAGTAGTAGATGCTATCCTTGCTAAAGAGGAAGCCGAAGAAGAGTCAGAAGAACAATAATCTAATTAGGCGTTGTCATTGCCTAGTACCGAAAGGACAAAGACGTGAGCAAGTACCAGATCCAACGATATAAAACTACGCTAACCATCCCTGATGGTGGCAACACTATTGATTCTGCTGCTGTAGGTCTCAACGGTCTTTTAAAGGGTATTATCCCTGTAGTCCCTGCATTAACAAGTGCAGGGACTTTGACTGTCACGATAAAGGATAAAGACGGTTACACCGTGTTTAGCAAGTCCAGTATCGCAAGTAGCACTAGCACAGGTCTCTTTGTAGACTCAAACAACCAACCGTATGAGCTGCCACTTTCTGGCGATCATACCATAACCGTAACAGCGTCAGGCAACCAAACAGGCGCCAAGAATATATCAGTTGTTTTATTAATACAGCGTGGTTAGACAAACCGTGTCGCCGACACTATACTTAAGGTAGAGGTACACATGGCAGCTAATCTACAATTCACAAACTTCCCAACACTCAACATCCGAGAGCTAACTTATGTTGAGACAGACTATGCCTCTGGTACAGACATTACAGTTCACAGCACACAAAACTTTGCGGAGGATTACTACTTACTTGTTGGCAATATAGGGAACGACAATACTGAAATTCGCAAAATAGTAAGTTTTTCTGGTGATGTAGTCACTGTTGATGAAGCATTTGATGAAGCACATAACAAGTTCGAGCCAGTGCATGTTATTAACTACAATCAGCTTAAGGTGTATCGTGCATCTAATGTTAGTAACGTCTCTCCTGCCGATGCAGACTTTACAGAGCTAGCAACGGTCGATATTGATCCCGATCAGATTGCAACAAAATATACCGATAATTCTGGTGGATCCAGCTATTGGTACAAACAAACTTTTTATAATGTCGCCCTAGACACAGAGACCCCCCTAGCAGACGCCGTAGCTGTTCGAGGCGGTACTGATAGCTATTACGCAACTTTGGACAATATACGCGCTAAGGCTGGCTTTAACGGAAACACTTATATAAGCGATGTGGTTATCAATACAGCACGATCTCAAGCTCAAAGTATTATTGATTCATATCTCGGTGGACTCTATGAAGTGCCATTCTCTGCACCAGTATCCAGTAGCATCACGCTTATCACGGAACTTTTAGCTGCAGGTATTCTTCTAAAAGATGATTACGGTGTATTTGCGTCAGGAACCACTAAAGATGGTGAGGATAAATACCAGCAAGCAATGGACATGCTGAAAGCTCTCAAGGATAAGAAGACAGGCCTTATAGATGGTGACGGCAATCCTATCACTGGCACAGCACAGGTAAGTGGCTGGCCTAATGATGAGACTGCTTGCACCGAACCAGAAAACCACGGTGGAGATTTTCAATTCCGCGTAACAGATAAGTTCTAATTATGGTAGAGATGACTGTAACAGTCACTGGCGGCAAAGAAGTCCTAGAGCGACTTCGTAAATTAGATGTAGATTTAAACAACATGGCGGTGCCCTTTAAAGCAAGCGGTGAAGCCCTTACCAAGTTCTATAGCACAGTTCCTTTTGCTTCGCGCGGAAGTATCTATGGCACAGCATGGCCTGCGCTAACACCTGATTATGCAAAACGTAAAGCTGAAAAATGGGGTGGTGGTAGGCCTATACTTGTTGGCGACGGCACTTTAGCAAAGAGTTTTACCTATAAGTCATCAAAAGACGAGCTTAAAATATGGAATAGCTCAGAGGATTTATTTAAATGGCATCAACTGGGCATGGGTAATAACCCGCAGCGCGTGATGATGTTGTTCGACAACGCTCGACAACGTATAGTTACTGGTATAGTAGAGAAGTACGTCAAGGAGAAGGTAGAAAATGGATAACCAAGCTTTCAAAGATGCATTACCCAGTGTAGCTCGTCAGATATTGGATATGCTCAAAGCTAATATGGCCGATGAATTCAAGGCTATATATTATGGCGACCCAGTCAAGATCCCCCAAAGCCTCATGCCTTGCATAATTGTTGACACTCTAACTACCCAGAACGAGCTAGGGCCGACTCAATTCGATAAAGTTACCACTCGTGTAATTATAAAACTCGTGTTCAACAAGAAAGACGACTTTAACGGCTCCCCAGACGAAGCCCTTACTAAAGAAAAGTGCGAGTTCTATATGGAGGGTAGAGATAAAGAGACGGGCAAATATATTCCTGCAAGCGTGCAGGGTATATTGCGCACCCATTTAGGAGTGGAAGATGGAGCACCTGGTTTTGACAGTACCATCAATTACGACATCATTATCCGACCCGAGGAATCACTAACACAAGAGGCGCATTTAACCACCACTATTGTGGCTAACGTTCAAGTGCCTAATAGAGATTGACCCCGCCATTAAAAAGTGCGAGTATATTATTATGAGTTACACCTACAAGAACGAGACTGACCAAGAGCTAACAATCATCGGGGTCGGTGTAGTAGAAGCCAAAGGCACTATTACCTCTGATATTGAAATCAACAACCCTAATCTTAAGCTGGTAAAGCCAAAGTCTACGGACGAGAAAGGTAAGAAGTAATGGCATTTAAAGAGCAGTATGCAAACAAGGGCTACCTAGCCAGCAAAAAAGAATCTACCCCAGGTGTAGCAGTAACACCAAACGTTTACTTTCCGCTTTACGAGGAAGATTTCACCACTGATATGCGAGAGGACGAGGACGCTCCAATCGTAGGCATCAAGCACGCTCGCTATCAAATGGTGCAAGGCCAGCGCGAGCACAACGGTAGCTTCACCGTACTGGCAGAGCCTAACACCTGCGGTTACCTTATTGATAACATCTTTACGAAAGCGAGTACCTCTGGCAGTGGCCCGTACACTCACACCTTTGGCGAATCTACGGCTACCGATCCAAAAACTTACACCTACGACTTCGCCAATGGCCGACACGTACACCGATATTATGGCGTTAGCATCAGCGAAATTACCCCTGATAAAGATGACAACAAGATGCTATTTAAGTGTCAGGCTTCTGCTCTTGGCGCTTTTCACTCTGCAGCATTAGCTGGCACTCCAACAGGGACAAACCCATACACGATCACTCTTGATACTACCTATGATCCAACACCTACCAAGGGACTTGTTGTCGGTGATACAATGCAGATTTACGATGTAAGTCTCGATTCTTATATCAACTTCACGATTGCTAGTATTCCTACCGCAACAACCATAACGACAACAACAGACGTCACAGCTGGTGCATCTGGCGATATTCTTACCATTAAGCCAGCGACACCAAGCTTCTCACTTCTTACACCATTCCAGTGGGCACGTACCGAATATCGTATTGCAGATACTGCAGCTAACGCTTTGACTGCCGCTAACTATGCAGCCGAGGAAGATACAAAGGGCTGGACACTTACTCACAATTTTGAGGATGAAGGTGGTTCACACCGATCTGGCACATACGATCCTGCGGCGCTGCTACGAACAGATTCCGACGTTAGCGTGGAGCTAAATCACTTTTACGATGATCCGCAGGAGGTTCAGCGTTTTATTGCTATGACTCAGCGAGCACTAGTTATACGACACTTCTCAGAGAGCGGTTACGAACTTCGCATTACAGTAAATGATTTCCGCATAGCTGAAGGTGGCAAGCCATCTTTGAAGAGCACCGAGTATCTTTACCACGAGTTTGTTTTCAAGAGCAATTACAAGGCTGCAGACAGCCAAGCAATGGACATAAAGGTATTGAACGCAGTTTCATCAATTTAGCAATTAAATAGTGTTTGGAGGTTATCGCTATGGCTACAGGTAATAATACAGTTTCATTTACTACACCAGTGCAGAAGCACAAGGTTGTGATTAAAAGCTTTTTAACTGGTTTCGATCAAGAGACAATAGACTATCAACACGAGGTTGTTGATGAAGATAAGCTCACTGGCACTCAGCGTGCAACACGCAAAACTATCGAAATAGCTGTTCTATCCATCGATGGCGATGATAAAGACATCGTCGATAAGTGGTTGGCTATGGATCTTCGTGACTACCAAGAAGTTATAGCGCAGATCAATAAAATCACTGAGCCTCTACCTAAAAAAAAATAGTTGAGTTCAAGAAGCGACTAACCGTATTTTTAACTAAAGGGTTAGTTAACGACAACGACTCTCTTCTCTGGGAGATGATAATCTGTGAGCGTTATAAATGGACGCACAGTCAGTACAAATCTAATCCGAGTTGGTTCCTGGAGCTTCTACGGGTTAAAATGATTACAGAAGGGGAGTACGACAAGGCACAGAAGGAAAGAGCCAAGTCAGCCGAGAAGAAATCATCTAAGCCCAACAAATTATGAGTGATACCGCCGTTCTAAATATCGCCATCAAGTCTACCCAACAGGGTAATGGTATTAAGAACACCGAAAAAGACCTTGATAATGTATCCACAAAAGCAGACAATACCAGGCGCAATTTAAATGTTGCAGCTGCTGCTATAGGCGCTACAGGTGTGGCAATTACTGCCTATGCAAAGAACGCCACTGAATATACGGTTCAGGCGGCAATGGATACGAAGAAGATGACGCGCGAAACGGGTATTGCAACAGAAGAGTCGTCTCGCCTACTATATGTTACTGGTCGTCTCGGAATGGATGCAGCAACTACCAGCAAGAACTTCGGTATATTTTCTAAGCAGATTACTGCTACAGTACAAGCGTCAGATCCAGCAAAAACTGCCCTCGGCCAGCTTGGCGTTAGCGTTAAAGACACTAGTGGTAAAACTAAACAGTTCAACACTATACTTTTAGAAACGGCCGATAAGTTTAAGTCTATGCCAGACGGCCCAGAAAAGACTGCGCTCGCGATGCAGCTGTTTGGTAAGGGCGGTAAGGATATGCTTAAAATACTAAATCAGGGAAGTGATGGGATTGAGAAGCTACAGAAGCGTGCGGACGAGCTGGGCCTCACACTAAACGCTCAGACGGTCGGACAGGTCGCAGACTACATTGCTGCCCAAAAAGACCTCAAAGACACTCAGAACGCCCTCAAAATAGCCATAGGAACGCAAACACTGCCAATCATGACCGCTTTCCAGCAGAAATTAGCTGGTGTTGCACAGGCTGCACTAGGCACTGACGGCCCTATAAAGACAATTACAGCTAATGTTTTAGCTTTTGGTGGCCCACTTCTAACAGCAACAGGAGGGTTGTTGGCGTTTATTGCCAATGGCCGCATTGCTCTCGCAGGCCTACAGCTAACATGGGTTACCACCGCAGCAAGCACATCTGCAGCATGGGTAGCTTCTATGGCAAGCATGACAGCCTCAGCAGTGGCTACAGGCGCCTCAGCGGCGTGGAGTGCTGGTGTAGCGGGAGCTGCATGGGTAGCAAATGCCATACGATCTGCTGCAGCTTGGACGGCTTCTATGGTCGCTATGCGTTCAGAAACAGCTGCAACAGCTGCTATGGTTGCAGCTCCTGTAGCGATGACAGTGTTAGTCGCTGGAGCACTTGCTGCAATAGCTCTTGTATATGCTAAAGGTAAAGAAACTCTTGATTTGCTTGATAGATTGAATGGCGAGAATGAGCGTGTTCTAGCCTCGCGATCTGCAGGTGAAAAACAAATCTTTAATCTTATTCGCAATGGTACGCCCGAGCAAAAGGCTCGAGCCAAGGAAGCTGCACATCGTCTTGGCTTACCTGGTTACGCTTCTGGTGGTGCTGTAAGAGGCGGCCAGCCTGTTGTTGTCGGTGAAAACCCAGACGGCAGCCTAAATAAAACATCCGAAGTATTTGTGCCAGGCAGTAGTGGTAGCATAGTTGCAGCAAACAAGGTACAGAGAGCATTGGGCGGGAATAGTGGTTATACCGACAACAGTCGCAAGACCTCAATCATCATTCAGCAGCTAGTACTGCAGGGCGACGCAGCCGTCCGTGAATTCTTCGCTCAGAACGACCAAGACACCCTACTGCTTAGTAAGGGTTTAAGCCCAGTGCGAGGTAGCTTCTAATGGCGGGTACAGCAATCAGTTACAACAGCAATAGTTTACAGACCGATAATATAATAACCTCTGATATATCTCACGAGAGTTCACCGACAATTGATGCAAAACCGATGGCTTTGTCACACACTAGCCAGAGTCGCATACCTTATGTTTCATACCCAAGCAAAGAAATAACTATAAGCGGCAAGGTTACTGGATCATCTGTAGCTGATTTAGACAGCAAGCTGGACACGTTCAGGGGCTATCTAGTGGGTAAGGACAAGAATTTAGATATTGCCTATGCGGGCAGCACGCGTCGCTACATAGCTACACCAACAGCTGTTCGCATCGATCGTCCAGGTGGCCTATCTTTTGCGAATTTCCAGGTTACATTCCTGTGCTCACAACCTTTCGGTCAGGCCACATCAGACAACACAGTACTTAGCGAGACTGGGCGTACAAGTAGTAGCTATAACGACAGCTACTCATTCCCAGGTTCAGCGCCAGAGCAGCGACCAAAATGGACTATAACTCTTACAGCGCTGACTGGTGGAACAGACAAATACATTGCCGTTGGCAACAACGCAACGGGTGAGCAGATTAAAATCACACGAACCTGGGCGACGAATGATGTAGTTGAGATAGATAGTGCCAACAAGACCGTGAAAGTAAACGGTACGGAAGTCGACTTTGAGGGGGCATTCCCTTTATTTGGAAACGGATCGCAGACTCTTACCTACCTAGATAATCTAACAACAAGAACGTTTAACATTACAGTGGTGAACACGCCCCTGTATCTATAATTATGGCAGCCCCCGTATTACATAAACAGTACTATTACAAGGTGTACGATGGCGCGACGTATCTTGGCATGCTACAGGATGTATCCTCTGCATTCGGTTATACCCACACCATAAATAAAGTAGGATCGCAGATAGAGATTACGTGCGCCCGCACAATGGATGTAACAAGTCAGTTCCCGCCATACATCATCACCGAAGATAATAAGTATCTAACAACCGAGGACGGTGTAAAACTGACAACTGAGGCTCAACCCCAGATTGTCTCGGAAAATGAAGATGACATTGCTATTAAAAATGGACACAAGATTAAGGTGTACGAGTTCAGCGAGTTTAATGTAAACGGTAAGCTTATGTTTAACGGCCGCATTGAGAAGATACAAGCTGGTTATGCTGGGTCTGAGGACGGTGAAGATTCTATTAAGATTACAGTGTTTAGTGACGGCCAAGATATGGCAAATATAATTTTGCCAGGCTCAAACGCTGATGTTTTAGACCAATCTCAAGCTACTGATGATGGAGATCCAGGCGGAGACACTGGCAGCTGGTATACATCCACTAACTATGGAGATGGGCAGAGGTTTGGTCAGTCATTTGTTGTTGGCGGCGCTGTAACAAACATAGCAGCAATTAA
>CAZWRK010000105.1:0-14583 GCA_964635875.1 uncultured Aquaspirillum sp. | reverse complement strand
AACGTCGTGGCCTCGTCCGCGTAGCATTGGTGCGGCGTAGTAGTGATCTCCGGAGTATCAACGCCGGCGGTCCGGACTTGGGTATTGGGGACTCCGCCGTAGGTGATATTGAAGGTGTCTCCGTCGACGATCGACGTCACTCGATAGCCCGGTCGAGTCCAGTCCCAATAGATACCGATGTCGGGTAGCCACGTCACGCCTTCGGCAACCGGGGCGAAGTACTCGTGGTACGTCCCGAGCGCGGCGTCGGACGGCTTGATCGTAAACGTGAAGGTGGCGATCCCGCCCGGCGGTACGGAGGTCTCCTCCATTTCGATACGGTTAGCGCTGATCCAATGGCCGGCGGATCCGGCGGCCGAGAAAAGACTGGATCGATCTTGAGGGTTTTTCGTGCCGAGTCGGAATTGAGCCGTACCGTTGAGACCGTTTTTATACCATGTGTACGTCCCGGTGTTTTGAATCTTGAGCCACGCCGTAGCTGGAGCCTCCGGACGAGTCTCGGTATACGCCGACTGACCGACGTAGGAGTACGCCCAGTTGACGGCCGAGGCCGACGACGGAGCGAGGAGCGATCCGAGGATCGCGAGTAGTAGAGCGAATAAATATCGCATTATTTACCTTTCTTTAGTGGTTTCTTACGTTTTACTTCGTATCGTAGAACCTTCCGGCCGACCGATACGACGAGGTCGAACCCGCGCGGGTGCTCGAGCCAACCTTGATCGTGAGCGACCGTAATGTTCATTATAGCCTCGGTTAGTTTTTGGGTGACGATCTCCGTCGTGCCAACGAGCCCGAACCGGATCACGTCGGGGCCTCCAAACTCCCGAGGTCCGGCGGCGTTTCGTAGGGCGTTGGCCGCTTCGGTTTTGGTACATCGTTCGAACTGGGGCGACCGACTCATGCTAGTCGCCCTCTGCTATCTCTATTGCGACGACTAGCGGCCTCCGATAGCTTTCTACGGTGACTCTCGCGCTCCTCGGCGGTCATATTATCCCAGCGCCTTTGATTGGCCTCTCGTTTGTTTCGTTTTGCCTCATCGCTTGGGTTGCGGATATTATCGAGCAGTATCGGACGGTAGTTTGGATCTTGCCATAGCCCTTTCATTCGTTTGCCGGCAATTTCTCGGCCTCCCCTCTCATCGAACCACTCCCGCCTAGCGTCCTCGCCCATGTCCGAGGCTTTTTTGGCGTTTTCTTTCAAAATGTCTCGGTTCTCGTTTCTCCATTGGCGAGCCGCTTCGGGAGCTCTTGATCTAGTTTTATCTGTGGCTATTTTCCCCTCGGCTATATTGCGCCTAGCCGTAGACGACTGAACGGCCTTGACGTCGGAGCAGTTCATATCCCGCTTCGTTACCCTGAACTTTCTACGATAATCCTTTGCGTTTATTCCATGTTGTCGTTTTAGGTGGTTGGCTAGGCTATGAAACGAACGCCAGCAAATACGACACTGCACCGGCTCACAACTATCGTGCGGTAGTTTTAGAGATCGACTCATAGACCGGCCTCCCGTAGGGCGGGATCTCCCTCTATTCGGTCGCTCCAATCGTCGGAGCTAGCTCCGTCTAGGTAGCCAAGATCGTAGATCCGGCGCTCCCTCGGGCTTAGTATCCTACCCTCGGCTATCATTGGTACGGCGTATTTTCGAGCCGGCGGTAGTTGTATGTAGAGTGCCACTTGGCGCTCGATATGGCGCTCGATTTTCTTTCGAGCCTTATCGCGTATCTGCCTGATCCTCTCTCTAGTGACGCCGAGCTCCTCGGCGACGTCGACCATAGTCTTGCCGGCGTCGAGCCAAATCAAAACCTTACGCTCTCGAGGCGATAGGATGTAGTATTCCGGCGGCGTCATGTCTTTTACCGGTTTCGGATCTTTCATTTCGTCACCGCTCCGTCGATAAAGTCGGCTAGGCGATTCCAGCCACGCCCTCGTAGGTAGTTACAAACGGTAGCGATCTCCCGACCGACTCGGATCGGTCCCGGCCGGTCGTGGACGAGCTCGCTATCGGAGAGGAGCTCTCGGACTAGTTCTACCGACGCCGGCGTGAGCCGCATATACTCGGCGTCGACGTGCTCGCGCCATTTACGATCGGCGTCTCCCTTCTCAATGATCCGAGAGAGCGATCCGTTTTTAGCGGCGATATGGTATTGGAGTATTCGGTGCGCCGCCTTGCCGAGATCCGTCCGCCGAGCCTTCGGTAACGCCTCCGATAGGAGGACGACGATTTGGTGGTGCATTCGGTCGTAGACCTCCTGCTCACGCTCCTCGGCCGAGATCATAGTAGCCTGCCCTGCGTTACGCCGGTTTCCTGCTCCCGACCGGCTCGTACGTCCGAGAGGTCGTCGTATTGAGGTTGCGACTTGAGGATCTCCGATACCGACCGGGTCTCCTCGGACGATCCGATCTTTTCGTTCTCTCGGACTTTGATATACGCCGGTATCTCCCGATCGCCGTTGAGAAACTCGACCGCCATGTGGGTCAGTATCCAATGGCCGATCTTATACTCGCCGTTTTTGTGCTTCGCCCGAGCGAGTAGCCCGTATTGGCGGAGGGTGGTTAGGTTCGTGAGTTGCGTTACCGATAGCTCGAACGGAGATCCTCTCCCCATTTCGGTACGAGGCTCGATCTCATACCGACCGTAGTACCGGACGGCCTCCCGAAACTTTACGAGCCCCTCGGCGTAGCCTTTGGTTACTCGGCGCTTGTAGACGTACGGCATTGGCCGGCCGCACCCGGAGCATATTTCGACGTTTTCTTTCATGGGGTTGGTCTCCCTTTAGTGATTACGTTATAGCGGAAGTAGATAGCCGGTGCAAGGGCGATCTCTCAAGCCTCGTCGACGCGACCAACGGCCACGGACCCGGAGATCCGGGGCGTCGACGAGGTGTGAGAAACCGTCATTTGCCAAACGGCGCATACGTCAGCCTCCGATAGACCTCTCGTACGGCGGAGACGTCCCGCTCGCAGTAGTTTGATATTTTCTTGAATCGTCCCTCGGCGGCGGCCGGCGCGACGTCCGATCCGTCCATTCTAGTTTTCGGAGACTTGATCCCGAGGATCTGCGTTAGCACGTCGAGAGACGTCTTAGAGCGTCCCCATGCGCTCCACTCCTGCATAGTGTCGTAGAACGGGTCGTTGCGGTATCGCGCTAGCGAGAGGTGCTTTGAGGGCTCGATCCGGTGGATCCTAGAGCGCTTGAGAAGGAACGGGAGATCGAAGTCGAATATATTGTGGCCGATAAACTTTTGGTTGAGCCGGACGAGCTCCCACCATTGGCGGAGGATCTCCGGCTCTTTGTTCGTCCCGACGATCGATTGCGGTTTCTCGGCGTCGACCGCCCACGAGAGGCATACGATCCGTCCGAAGTCTCCGGATAGCGCCGTCTCGCCGACGAAGGTCTCGAAGTCGTCTTCGTAGTAGCCGGCCTTCTTTTTGCGACGCCACTCGGCGGCGACGATCTCGTGGATCCGTTTATCGTCCTGATCGTACGGGACGGTCTCGAGATCGAAAAATACTCTCACCGTCTCCTCCGAGCGTACCGCCGGCCGGACTCCCAGCCGTACCCGGCTACCCATAAAAGAGAGTAGGTTACGCTAAAAAATATGACAAACTTTCCGACAGTCTCGGCGATTTCGTTCATGCTGTCGTCTCCTCCTCAATAACCTTTGAGTTGAGCACTAGTCCATGCTTATTCATCAGCTCTAGAGAATTGTCGAACGTAGATCGTCCTCTCGCCTTTTTGCCGCACGATCGACAGCGAGCCACTCCGACTATCTCGTCTTTCGGCCCTACGAGCATTGGCTCGGCCTGTATCATTTCGACCGTTACGTCCCAATTGTGGCGGAGATCAAGCCCGAAAAGATCGGCTAGGTACTTTCTAAACCGCCTACTCTCTGAGGCGTAGTCTTGTATTTGACCGGACACTAGATCGAGGTAGTCGGTAGGCCGATGTCGTGTTTTGGTGACCGTCATAGATCCTCGCCTCCTGCCGACTCGATGTAGTAGCAGTTAGTCCGCTCAAACCTGCGAGCCGGCAAAAACCGATAGCTTTTCACTTTGAGCTTGTCATCGGTCGTTGCGACGACGATTCCCTCATAGTGGTAGGTTTTGTCGGGGACGTCGACGTATACTCGGTCTCCGATCTTTAGGTCGTTACTTCGCCTGACCACGTTTGCCTCCTTTTTTATGCTTTTCTATCCAGTCGACGATCGTCGTCCCGTCGAGCACAAAGTCGTTCGGGAGTTTGGCTACGATGTCGAACTTGAAGTCTTGGACGAGCCGAGTCGCCTCGTCCTTGTCGACGTAGAGGAGTAGGATCGCGAGCGCCAGTTGAGCCGGGCCGGATCCTCCGTATCCCCAATTGAAACCGTCCGGAGAGTAGGCGATCACCTGTAGCGACTCGGTCGGCTTGAGCTCTACTCCGTCGACGGCGACGTTTCGGTTGTAGCTCGTTCCGGTGATTACGCGCGGACCGCTAGGCTTTTTCGCCGTCATCGTCTCCCCCTTCTACCGGCTTGCCCTTGGCGTCGATCACCGGCTTTCGGCGCTTGGCGACGGCCGCCTCTGCGCGAGCCTTATTGTCCTTGCTCGCGTTGTCCGCGCCGAAGTCTTGCGAATACTCGACGATACCGTCGATCGACCCGAGTACCTCGGGGACGTAGGTTTGGATCATGATTAGGAGGACGCCGTAGCGGAGCTTGAGCTTCCGATTCGTCCCCTCCTTCCAACCGGCCTTGAGAGACCCGTTAGCGTGGGTATATCCGGACTTCTCGGCGTCGCTGAATGTCGCCTCGTCCTCGATGACCTCGTCTCCCTTGGAGATACGAGCCTTGCAATGCTCGTCGTCCTCCTCGAGATATTCAATTTTCCAGCCATGCTCGCGGAGGCGACGCGGTACGGCCGCTCCCCATATCTTGAGAGTGCCGTTGACGATATAGAGGCTCTTGAGCGACTCGAGCGGCTTCATGCCCATTTCTCGGCCGGCGACTAGAGCCATTAGCACCTGATCGACGTTCTTGAAAACCGTCGGGACTGCTCCGGACGCGATCGCGTCCTTGGCGACGTTTTTCATTTGTTTGTACTCGACCGGATTTAGGACGTTGGTAGCCTGCGTCCGAGTAGCCTCCTCGAGCTCCGCCCGACCCGGAGCCGGCGACGGAACGGTAGATACCTGCGCGGCCGGCTCGGGCTCGGGATCGTTTTCCGGTTCGGTATCCGGAGTCTCCGCGCTATCCGGCGCGGCCTCCTTCTCCTCGTTCTCTTTTGCTTCTTTGTCGAGCTCCTCGGCTCGATCGAGATCCGAGCTAATCGGATCCGTAGTGGCGTCTTTCGCCATAGAGTCCTCCTTATTGGAGTTAGTTGTTGGTCGTCCGTTTGACCGTATCCTACTTCCGCTTAGAGTGCAAGAGCAAAAATACCTGATATGATTTCCGTAGAGCGTCCGCCGCCGGTTTTCCTTAGCGAGATTCGTCTCGAGAGGGGTTGGTCACCGGCCGGCGGCGCTTTTAGTTATCCCCGAGATCCCCGCTCTCTACTAATAATCTTTTTCTCTTATTGAAATAACTAGTAGTAGTAGAGTACGGAAAACTGGGGATAGCCACGCTCGGACGAGCGCACCAAAACTGGGGACGGCAATCCGGATAAGTCAGCGCGGATCGGGGACGGTTTTTGCCGCCCCCGATTTGATCCCCGCGCTATCCGCAGGGTTATCCCCAACGGATCAAGGGGTGAACGAAGCCCGGAGAGCCGTTACCTTCGAGACGTAGTCTCTCGTCTCGTAAGGCCACTCGGAGGCCGGGCCACCACATTTCGGACCGCAGTTATACTCCGCCGCGATTGCGGCCGCGTCCGGCTTTTTCTCGGCGATCGCTCGGAGGTATCGAGCGGATCCGTAGATCGCGTCCGAGAAGCTATGCCGATCCGCGACGCCGTCTCCGCCGCCGTCTCCGTCGTAGAGTTTCGCTCCGTCGACGCCGTAGGACGCCCACGTCGGAGCGATAAATTGAGCCGGGCCGCAGGCTCCGGCCGGAGAGCAAGGCCAAGGGTACTTGAGCGGAGAGTCCGGATAGCCCTTCACGTTGAAGCGATTTTCGTAGGTGATTATCGCCGCGAGGAGCGCCGGATTGAGTCCCTCCTTCGCCGCCGCCGCGCAGATATACTCGCCGAAGGCGGCGGGTACGTTTTTGAGACGGCAGGGGAGCGGTTGCCAGTTTTTAGGATCTACCGCGCCACCGAAGCCGTTACGCGGGTTTTCGTTTCGCGGGTGGACCTCGAAATGGACGTGACAGCCGGAGCTATTGCCGGTCGATCCCACCGTCGCGATTTGATCGCCGAGAGCGATCGTCTGACCCTGTTTGACGAGGATCTGATCGAAGTGGCCGAGGAGGATTGACTCGCCGGCGTAGTCAGCGAGCCTAATAAAGTGACCGTAACCCTTAGGATCGTCCCCGGTGGCTGTGATTGTGCCAGTTGCGGGAGCGAAAGCAGGAACGCCGCAGTCAGCCGCGATGTCGATACCCGTATGGCCTTTGACGCCGAACTTTCGGTAAGACGGCTCATTTTCCCCGAACCACTGTGAGGTAACCCCCTGTTTTTTCGGGCTCGGGGTTTGGGCTTTTGGGTCGGGCGCTCCTCCTCCCTCGGCCGGCGTGACGACCGCCTTAGCCGCCTCGCTCGGTCCGCCCTTCGACGTTCCGTCGATTTGTGGGATGTTGGTAGCGAGGATCGCGACCGCTAGTACGGCGACGATCGCTATCTTTTTACGATCGACCGTAGGTTTGATCCCGACTCGCTCTCTCTCGGAGGCGTTAGCGATCCGGAGTACCTTTTGGCGCTCTCGGTAGTCGGCGTCCCAGTACCGGAGCGCTTTCTTTATGGCTTCCATTCTCGCCCCCCTTGCCAGGGTATCCGGCAACCGAAGTTTAGGATCGTGATTACGAACATACCGATCATTACGAGCGGTATCGCGAGTAGGCCGTCCCCGATCCCCTTTTGCGTGAGGAGTAGGAGGTCGACGAGGACGATCCCGTAGAGTAGTTTTCGTGCGTTGCTCATCGTCGCACCTCCGCCTCGTAGTCGTAGTGCCGTTCGGGACGGGCGGGGTGGCGCGGTTGCATTGATCGAGCTACGCCGCCGAGAGTCTCTCCGATCCGGATCTGTTCGTCCGACCGGATCGACCGCTCTAGCTCGAGGCGCTCGTCCTCGAGAGTCTTGTCGACCGCCGCCTTTTTCTCGGCGATCTTTTTTAGCCGGATCGGGTTACGCCGGTAGGATACGAAGTAGAGGATTGCGGCCTCTCCGATCAGTAGCGCGAAGCCGTTCATTGGCATTAGCCACGCTACGATAAAGAGCCAGCCGAGAACCGATCCCCACACCTCGGCGGTGTATTGCTGGTAGCGTCCCCACGAGATCCCCTCGTCCTTGTAGCGTCGGCCGGCGAAGCCTTGCTCGTAGGGGTGCGGGATAAGTTTCGGAGCGCTCATCGGATCCTCCATCCGTAGATCCGGCGACCGTCGCGGACGACGTACGGGTATACCTTTCCGTCGACGATCCGGAATCCGCCGGAGCGGGTAGTCTTGCGGCGATAGGCCGCCTTGAGTCGTTGAGTGATACTCATAGTTTTTTCCTTTGTTTATTTGTTTTTGTCTAGCTTTTTAGGTACGCGGCTAGAGGGCGCGAGAGGGTATAGCCTCTCTTTTGGTGGCGTCGGAGCATTGCTTTTACTCGGCGCTTACGTTCTTTTTCTGATATTTGTTTCATGGTTGATCACCTCCCTACTAAAACTTGGTCTCGTCGACCTTTGCATTGTCGACGGTTACCTGATTAGCTCGGCGCTTGAGAGCCCAGCGATAGAGGAAGTAGAGTCCCGCTCCGGCGGCGATAGTCGCGATCATAAAGATCTCGGCGACTCCGGTCTCCGGAAGTTTCGGGGACTGGTCGGCGGCCATATAGTCGGCGGCGATCGGGTTTACCGTCGGCTCGGCGGTCGGCGTAGCAACCGGCTCGACGCGGTTAGTAGAGTCGTCCCGCTCGTCGACGGGAGTCGGCGCTTGATAGGCTACCGGCTGTTTCGATACCGGCTTAGTAGCGACCGTCTTAGCTTGGACGGGAGCTACCGGAGCGGCGGTCGGCTCGACGATGGTCGGGTCGGGTTGGTACGGGTCGCACGTTCCGTCGATGTCGCATTGGCGAGGTCCGGAGGCGAGAGCCGTAGTTGGTAGTACGAGTCCGGCTAGGATCGCGCCGGCGACGATTTTTTGAGAGTTTTTCATGGGGTTGGTCTCCTTAGAAAAGTTATTTGTTTGATAGTTGACCTAGTTTTTAGCCCTTAGTCGGTAGTGGCTGGTTTGTTTTGTGGTTGATACCTCCGCTATTCTTTTACTTGATATTAGAGCATACTAGCGCAAAACCAAGCGGAAGTCAAGAGCTAGAGAGGCCGATCTCGGTTTCCGAAATTGTGGAGAGGTCGGGAGTCGAACCCGAGTCCGGCCGGCTCCTCGTAGGTTCTGCGCGGCCGTCGATAGCCATTCCCTCCCCTAGTCGCAACAACAGCCAACACAAAGATCCCGACTCCGGACGGAGTGCGGGTTTGAGATCTCGTTGTAGTTGGCGTCGCCGCTTACTCGGAGACTACCACGATCAGCGATCGGTCACAAGACCGACCTCGCCGTCCTCGCGGATCAGGCGCTCTAGGGTAGCGAGAGGTAGCCAAACGACGTGCGGATAGCCCTTCCCCCACGAGTTGAGGATCGGTACTGCCTCGGCCGCCTCGAATGCCGGATTTTTGAGCGCTAGGAGCACGTCAGAGACGTTTTTAGCCCACCGGAAGGCCGAGATACCCTCTCCGAGCGCCTCGGGCGACGTACGGCCTCCTCGGACGCGCCTATGGCCTCTCGCCTTGAGGACGTCGAGCGCCGCGCGGACGGACGTACCGTTGGTATCGCCGGGCCGAGTCTCCGGCCATTCGTCGACCGCCTTTGCCTCGTTCCAAAGCCATTTAGCGTCGTATCTCCGGCGGTTGAGTAGGCTCATCATTCGGGACGCTCCGAAGCCGACGCAAGCGCCCTCTTTGCCCTGATTGTAGAAAATTCGCCACGCCTCCTCGTCGTCGAGAGTCGACGCGGGGATACAGACGCAATGTCCGCCTCGGATAAATCCGAGCTTTTTCGAGTCTCGGCCGATCCAGTATCGACCCTTTGAGTCGCGGATCGGCCGATCGAAGTCGCTATACCAGTTGACCCCGATCACTACCGGAACGGGAATATCCGGCGCGGTCTCGGCCGTTAGCGGGTATTTCTCGAGATGCTTCCAGTCGTCCGGCAAAAAGCGTCCGAGACGTTGGTCGGCGGGATCGGATCCTCGAGGGCGGTATCTCATGCTGATAGCTTACCACGACGGAACGTCTCGGAGATCTTAGATCGACCTCTTTCCCGTCGGAGCGTAGCGCGGATCCGGAGATCTCGGCTATACGCCTACCTCGACTGTACCATAAACAGAAAGACGTCGGGGAGTCCCGACGCCCTTCCAAAAATGTGACGAGCTACTCGGCGTCCTCGTCGGAGTCGCCGTCGCCGTCACCGTCGGACTCTGAACCCTCGTCGGGCTGATCCTCCGATCCTTCGCCGTCGCCGGCGTTTTCGTCGCTACCCTCGGCGGGTGCGTCGTCGTTACTATCCGAGCCGGCCTGATCGCCGCCGTCCCGCCGGTTGGCGGTATTGCCCGGCTGATCCTCCTGCTCGTCGCCTTGCGGCGTATCGTTTTCGTCGAACATATCTGTATCACCTCCTCTCTTAGAGATTCGCCTCGCTTTGCGCGATTGCCTTTTTACTATAGCGGAAGGTAGTGACGTGGTATAGTACGAGTATGGCTAAACGTCGACCACCACGACCTAAGTCGCTCAAAGGTCTCAAGGGAGGACTCCGCGCCTACTGGAAAAAGAAGGGCGTACCCGAAAGAGAGCCGGCTACCGCCGGAAAAAGAAAGACCGCCCGGAAAAACTCTCGCTAGAGAGAAACCGTAGGGCGGTCGGGTGACAATCGAGGACGCTCCGAGGAGCTCGGGTCGATCGTCGGGTTTTTTATCGCGCCCGCGTTAGGGAGGAGAGATAGGGCGCGAGGTCTTGCTAGTGGCGAAGGTCGAGAGCCCTGATCTCGGGGATCTTGAGCTCGGATCGCCACCATGCCACGAGTCGACGCAACGGTCTCACCTCCTCTCTACGCGCTAGCCGCCGCGATCAACTCGGAGCAGTACGGCCCAGGGAGTCTCTCGGACCATACCTCGATGATCCGATCCTCCGGAACGTCGAGCTCCTCCGCCTCCGCGACGGCGTCTCGGAGGTCGTTCATCAATCGCGCCATTTCTTTGCCCTCGAGCGTTTCGTCGCCTTCGAGCGTTGCCACTTTCGCCGGCGGCGTACCTCCGCGTCTGACGATCTCCCCGTAGTAGTGACCGATGTCGTCCGCAGCGTCGTAGACCGCGACGAGAGCCCGTAGCTGGTTACTGCCGAGCCCGCTCCCCTCATGCCGCGTCATCGGGGATCTCCCGAGTCCACCCGAGCTCGGGCGGGTCGAGCAGTCGGAGACCTCGATCGGTTGCGTCCGCCGGCGTCTCCGGATCTCTCCGATCACCGTCGATAGCAACCAGTCGAGGAGGCCCCGGATCAAAGAGCCGGAGCGGTTCATCGGCCATTACTCCCTCCCTGCGTCGTGGAGTGTCCGTCGTATAGCCCTAGCTCGTAGAGGAGCCAGAGCGTAAAACGTGCCGCGTACTTTCGCACTATTGCCTCCCGATTGTTGAGGTGCTACTCAAAACGTAACACGAAAGAGCCGCCCCCGGTAGAGAGCGGCGCGATCGATTGGTTTTGGTTTTTGTCTCGAGGCTTTGGCTATTTGTTTGAGGTAAAGTACCCGGCTCCGGCGGAGATCAAGGTGGTGATGGCCGCTACTACCTCGGCGGGTAGCTCGACATGACCGTAGGCGCGGACGATCCAAATGACGATCGTCGTTAGTGCGCCGGCGAATGTGGCGGCGATAATTTTTGGTTGCGGGGTGACGTTGTCGTCCGGCTCTTGAGCTAGCGGCATTAGACCGCTCGGATCGACGCCGTCGGGGACTGGCGAAATCTTGAAGTTGGGGACGTCGGCCGGATCCGGCGCTCCGGCGGGTAGTGATTGCTTCGACTTGCTAGGCTTTTTGGTAGCCATAAAGACCTCCTATAGGTTACTTATTTTATCGATCGGTTGACGGGCGAGGGCGGCGAGCTCCTTAGCGGTTTGGAGCTTTTGCAGTGCGACGACGTCGCTACCGGCGAGAGCGGCGGCTAGCGTTTTTTGCCACGCTACGCCTTCCGGACTGTTCTTGATATTACGCCAATGATCGCGGAGAGTCGCCTGTCGCGCGATTAGGCTATTGATCCTCGGCTCGATCTCGAGAGCGAGGTTGATCGGACGTCCGAGGAACTTTCGGCCTAGCCCGTAGTCGTACATATCGACAAGCATTTCCTGTAAGGCGTCGTGCGCCTCCCGGCTACCGGAGACGATTGCGTTGTAGAGATCGTTCCATGATCCGCCGATCCGACCGGAGTTAGCTCCGGGCTCGGGGACGTGCATTTGGAGGGCGAAATAGGTCTGATCTCCGGCAAAGGTCGCTAGGGAGAGGAGTTGTTGGAGTCGAGCGTCGGAGATAGTAGCCATTCCTGCTGATTGTAACACCTTTGCCCGGAGGACGCCTATTAGCCCGTTTCTCGGAAACGATCGGTAGTGAGGCGGATAGCCGGTCGGGTAGTTTTGCGAGTAGCCCGGGATCCATTGTCCGGGGAGCGATCGGCCGCTCGCCATGAACGTATGACCCGGCCAGTCGGTTTGTAGCACCGGATCTTGGCGCTGGAATACCATATCGCCTGGTAGGATCTCGACGTCTCCGAATAGCTTATGGTACTGATCGTCCGGAGCGTTATAAATCATTTGATAGGCGTGTCCGAGAGTGAGGACGCGGCCGAATAGGACGAGCTCCCCGTCGTGCGGTACGGCGGTGCATTGACCCCAGTCGTTTGTCGGGTTGCCGTTGTTCCACGAGCCCGTTACACCGAATCGCGTACTCCCTCGACGCGCGACTACGGTATTTACGAGCTCTTGGCCTGTCATACCGCTACTTTATCACGCAAGTAGCCCCGAGGCACACCGGCGGCGGGTTGAGGATTGATCCGCTCGAGCCCGGAGCGCCCGGCTGACCCGGATCGCCTTTTTCGCCATGAATAACGAAAACCGACGGATTTTGCCCTCGTGAGACGCCCTGTGAGCCGCCGTTTCCGGTAGATACGCCCTGACTATCGTCTCGAGACGTCGGCGCAGGGGACGGTACGGGATACGGTGAAATAATCACCGTTGGAGACGGACTAGGCATACCCGACTCGCGAAGTTGGCGCTTGAGGTCGTTGAACTCGAACAGAAAGAGCGCCGCGAGGATCACCGAGGCGATCAAGATCGTGTAGACGATGTCCCGATTATCGCGCCGGTTTTTCATTGAATCCCGCCTTTTTTAGCTTTCTCTCGAGCGTATCCTTCGCCTTCCGGAGCGAGTCGATCGTCGACTCCTGTCGGATGACCGTCTGCTTTACTCCGTCGCGCTCGACCTCGAGACCCTTTATTTGCTTCTGATCGAGCTCGCGCTGTTTCTTGAGCTCGTCGATGATACCCTCGAGCCGCTCGACCACCGTATTGAGCCGGGCGTTTTCGTTCTCGAGCGTTTTTATCACCGACTCGAATCCCTTTAGAATCGGCATTGACTCCTGCGCCGTCTTTGCGTCGGCCGACGCCTGCCCCGCCTTCCGGTAGGCGATCGCGGACGCCCCGATCGTGCCGGCGAGGGCGATTATAGCGACGATAATCTGCGTAGCGTCGAGTTGCATTCTATCGCTTCTCCTTCTCCTCGGCGCGGAGCTCGTTACCGATCTGCACCGCCGGATTGACCGGCGGCTCGCCTATGATGTTGTATCGGTGAAACGCAAAGTAGGAGGAGATCAAGGCTCCGAGGAGGCCGCCCGGATTGCCGAGGATCACCGTCCCGAACGACGCGAGAGAGAAAAATACCCATACTGCCAAGTCGAATATGAGTATTTTTTGGACGGTTCGAAACTTGATCCGGAGAAAGACTCCGGGGATTAGAGCTACGCCCGGGAGGGCGACGAGGAGTCCGAAAAACTGATTTGTAGCTTCGGTAACGACGGCCGGGCCGCGCGTTGCGGAGAAGTAGACGTCGGGGAGCGCCGCGAGCGACAGACCTACGGCTAGATCAAATACGCATATTGCGACGATCGCCCAATAGAGCGTTGGGTGAGTTTTTTTGACGTTGACCATATAGGGTAGCTTCATTCATCGACTCAATCGTAACATTATGCGGCTTTG
The DNA here is from genome assembly GCA_964635875.1 of uncultured Aquaspirillum sp. Lineage (GTDB taxonomy): Bacteria > Pseudomonadota > Gammaproteobacteria > Burkholderiales > Aquaspirillaceae > CAZWRK01. Next base: position 1,188 of record CAZWRK010000105.1, on the reverse strand, counting down.
TAGGATATGCCGTCGAGGGCGACCCACTCGACCGGCGGGATCCCCTGCGATCCCTGCGGGTTGAGCGCGGTGACGACTCCGGACTGGAAAATCTCGACGACGAGGTGCTGGATAAAGCCGTCCGACTTGCCTACCGCGACGTGGCGCACGAAGTCTCTCGGTCGAAACTTGGCCGGTAGGAGGGCGATCTGATTGTGTGACGGATCGGGAGCGTTGTCCTTGAGCGACCCTCGGAGGCGTACTCTCGCGTGGCTGTCGATCGTCATTTGCGGAGTGACGAATTGAGCTCCGTAGTCTACCCAGGGCGAGGTTTTCGGGACGCTATACCAATGATTGACGCGGTACGTCCCGTCGGGGATCACGCCGAATAGCACCATGTTTGCGCCGCCCGGTCCGGATCGGAGGATCAGCACCTTGTCGCCGACGCGCGGGTTGTAGGTGATGAGCGCCGGCACATTGCGAGTAACGGTCGTATGACCCTCGACGATGACGTCGGCGGCGTTCTCGATAGAGACGGAGTCGACCGTCCCTCGAGTAAAGTTCCAAGCGTCCGCTCCCTCGGCGGCCATATCGTCGATGATCGCGGCGAGCTCTTGAATGTCCTTATCGTTCACGATCCCCCCGCTCTAAAGTGTATGCCGTTGAGCCCGACCCAACGATCGAAGCTCGAGCTATTGTACTGTATCGTCGGCTCGACTCGCCCGTCGGTATAGATCCGGACGACTCCGGAGAAGTATCCATGTACGACGGGTATCGCCGCGTTTTGCACCGGCCGGTAGCCGGTCGGGAGGGTGAAGGCGGAGAGCGTATAGGGCGCGGCGTTATTCGGCCCAATGATCGTTCCCCTCATGTGAACGAATCCTTGCGCGTCCTTCGAGTATTGAGCCGGGCCGTATCCGAGCGCCGGGTCGAGGTTGGCAAAGCCGTTAGTAAATGTCGGAGCGAAATACTCGCCGATCGGCGGACCGACCGGGCCGAATACCATTAGATCCGCGCCGCTCTCGCCGGCGGAGAGGAGGAGCACCTTATCGCCCGGCCGAGGAGTATAGCTCGAGACGCAGATAATCGCCTGCGTCGGAGTCGTCGATCCCTCGACGAGCACGTTGCAGGAGACGTCGGAGTTGATCGTCGATACCGTCCCCGTCCGGAAGGTACGATCGTAGAGCTTTTGCGTCTTGCGGCGCACCG
>CAZWRK010000104.1:0-14639 GCA_964635875.1 uncultured Aquaspirillum sp. | reverse complement strand
GCGTATTAAATTGTCCTCAGTAGCTTTGCTTAATCGGCTACTCATCTGAACCCTCACGTTTGTCAGGTATCTTTAGGCTCGGTCCTTCAATCGTTATGACTTCGCCGCGCGAAGCTCGCATTAATTCGTCGGAGCGAAATTCGCTGTTTCCGACATAACTACTGAAGCCAGGTCCGTCTGTTGCGCGTTTAGCTGCGCTACCAGTGGCGAACGGAATTGCTTTAAGCAGTAAATCAACGCCTTTTTCCAAACTATTAAGCTCTTCATTATGCTCTTTAGCTTGTTTATCGACGTTAATTAACTGAGCGTGAATCTCAAACAGCTGCATAACATTATACTTGTTTACCTCGAAAACAGTAACAGATTCTGCCGCCCGTCTTCGGATTCCGCCGCTGAAATGCGCGTCGAAAAACTCGTCACAAGTGTCGCTAGTAGCCGGTAATGAAATACCCCTGTCAAATCCCGTCAGCACTACATCCAGAACTTGCGAACCGGCAAAATACCCGAAGAATTTGGAACTGAAATCTACGTTAGCTGTCTCGTAGCCTTTTCCGATTACCGGGGCAATTACGCGATTTACAATATAGTCTGAATTATTCAGCCGGTCACGAACATTAAAAAATAATTGTTCGTAAATGCCTATAGCTTCGTCTAGCGTGCCTAGGCGCGAAGCAATTACGCTGTCGCTTTCCCGAGCTAGTATTCTGGCTTCAATTGCGTATCGAATTTTCTCCGCATCGTCTAGCGAAAAAATTTCGTAAGCCAAATACATTGCTGGATCGACCGCAAATAATTGCTGACGAGCCGACTGAACGTTACCAATACCTCTGCGAGATTTAGCAAGGTTGTCCCATCGGTTAATGAACTGAAAAGCTCGTCTAACCAATGAATCATCGTATCTAGAACATTTTTTTACCTGGGCCTTGCTAGCCAGTAATTCACGTATGCGCTCGTATCGCCACTTAGGCGACCGGCGCATACTGTACTGTTGCAACTGTCTGAACACTTTGGGGTGCATACTAGGGCACGAATCCCGAAATGAAACCGTAGTAATTTCCTGAGGCACTTATTTTAAAGTATAAGTTGCCAGGACCACCTTGGCTTGGTTTGACTTCCATCGTCAGACTAGCCGCTTTGCCAAAAGCATTGTCGTAACGAACTACGTTGGACGATGCCGCAGTAAGCGGTAGTACTTCGTGCATCGGCATTGCTGCTGATGGCACGTCTAAAATAAACCTGCCGACTGCCGCCGGATTAACTGCCGCATTATACGCCGTATTGGTAATTACAATGTTATCATAGGCGATAAGTACCGTATGCGTCGCATCGTAAGCTGTGCCAGTTCCGGCAATAGTTACCTCGTCGCCAGGAAACAACTTAATGTGCGGTACGCCTTTCTTCGTATCGCCCATCGTGAATTGCATTTTATCCGCGGCAAAGTGTGTGCTGTCCTTTCCGAAGCCAACAATAGGAATGTGCTTCAGCGCATAGTCGTCAGCAACGATAGTAGGCGTACCCTCTATTACTGCGCGAGACGGTGAAGGCACCGAAGTTACAAGCGAAGCCGAGCCGCCAGTTATTGGCGTACCGGCAGCAGCGAATAAATTCAGGTTATCGCCTGGCAGATAAGGATGTGTAAAGTAGAAATCGAGCGTAGTAAATCCGCCGATGGCACTGACGCTGCGAACTCGCCGTTTATACGCGGCAAATTCGCGGGCGTACACTGTCAGGTTAAACGCACCACTGCCGGATAACACAATCTGCTGGATGAATATTTGTGATGACGGCACGGCTACCGGCACAAATTCATCAGCGCCTGCTGACAGTATATGAATAGGCTGTCTAAAAGCACGCATTAGCTAGTACCTTATATTCTAGAAGCATTTTCGATGCTGGGACCGATGTTCTGCACGCTTGTGCCGAACATTGTATTACCTGACTTCTGTTTCAAGTACAGCAACAAGTCGCCGATAATTTCAAAAGCATTACGAAGAGTATCTTCAAGCTCCGGCAAGTCTTTCTTACCGTAACGTTCCTGAAACGCCTCGTTGTGCCAGAAGTACATGAACAGTCTTCGACCAAGTTTATTCATTGCCTGGGCGTATATGCTCAAGTCTTCGTCAGCTGCTACGTCGGGATTAACGACTTTAGTTAGCGTCGCTAGCATGGACGTATCAAAAACTTCTTTGCTGTTATCTTGTCCGGCAGGCCCAGACTGCGCGGCGTTAAACCCGCGAGTCAGCATCGGGTCTTCCATTACCATTGGATCGTAGGCATATGGATCAGTCATACCGGAATCCATGCCTGGAATTATCTGCTGTTGTTCCACCGGCATAGTCACCGGCGCCGTAGAGTACGGCAACGGTGACCCCATAGGCGCAGGCGTATTGATTAGGCTGCTCATGTTATACATGCTGCCGCCTTCGCTTGGTGGCGGGAAGCCACTGTTGCTTCCCATATCCGCCTGTTTAACCGGAAAACCAGGAGCGTAAACAACACGCCATCTTGCTACTGACTTGTGACCGGCTTCCTTCAGCAATGACTCGGCATCTTTTTGCGACAAGCCATGCGTTAGAACCAAGTCAGCCAAAGCATCGCGTCTAGCCAACGTCTTGCCGTTAATCGTAATATCGCAGCTATCCGCTTCGACTTTCAATTCGGCAGTCTTAGTCTTCAGACTCAATATTGAATCTTCAGGTCCGCCAGGTAACAGCCTAATCTCTGGTGTGTATCTGCGGGAGAAGTATTCGCAACTGCAATCGCCCTTACCTTTACCGCATTTATCACACTTCAGCGTTTTGAGCTTAAGTAGTTTTGCATTTTCCGGTATGTAAAGTAAGCCACCCTTGGCTAGCAAGAACGATGAGCCTTTACGCACGTTAAACACAACTGCCGGTGCATCAAACGGACCCGGCCCACAACAAGCTATCGGACCGTCCAAAGGTATGCCGCTGGAATCTGTATCACGGTAACCTGAGGCTACGTGAGAGTTGCAGTAGCACATATACGTGTTATCTGCAACCGATTCTGCTAACTCCAACGGCACAGTACCGCCATCGCGAGTCACAGCCACAATCGTTGAGCCATCGGCTGCCGATCCGTCGTTAGGCAACGACTCAAACCAGTCCTTGTCCGGCTGCTCTTGTGTACCGGAGCGAACGAATAGTTTTCGTGCCGGTATGTTGGCAGAAGCTCGTTGTTCGCCGTCAGACTCCAGCTTCACTACGGTTACAAAATCCTTTTGTCCGCTAGTGGTGTTAGGGCCAAAGACCAGCAAACACTTAACAAACTTACCGTCGTTAAGTAGCACTTCATAAACGCCAGTCTGCGTCGGATTCATTAATCCGGTAGGCTGGCTGACGTCGTACTTGGCCGTAAACTCTTCGCCGTCTCGGTAATCACGAATAAGTTTTTCGCCTTGCTGAACTTTAGCCCGCTCGCCGTGAGTCAGAGTGGGGCTATCTTCAGTTATGGCATATAGCTTACTCGGCGTAATGTCTGGCGACTTATCTGCGGCGCTCTGCTTCAACACAGAACGTAACGGCGCACGAGTAGCAGCTTTCTTTTGCCGCTTGCTAAAAATGCTGAAGCCAGCATCTTCGGCTGTCTTGGTTATTTGCTTAATGGCTCCGGCTAGCTTAGTTTCCAAGTAGCCTTTGCCGTAGTGCTTGTCCAGGTTTTCCTTAACGCCGGGCCAAGCATCGCAAATCTTCTGCGCAGCTTTGACGAATCGTACGTCTTTACTGAGCATTTTATCTAGCGAACCGGAATGAGCTTCTTTTCCGCGTCCGAAGAAGTAGCTCTCAACGTCAGCAGCAGTGTCAGGGTCCATCGCTGCGCCGCCCAGTATGTTTATAGCAGCAGCACTCCACCCGGAAGCCTTCTTTCGCCTGTTATTGAAAGAGTATTTAGACGACGAGAACGGCGGTAACACAAGCTGAGCGATGTTCGGCGGATAGACGCCCATCTGCGCCAGGCTTTGCGATGTTCCTTCGCCTAGAATCTGCGGCTTCTTTTTCAGAATGTAGTTAACCCAGTTTTCTTTCAGCGGCGCGAACATTTCCTGATTTACCAGGAACATCATTTCGTGACCTTTCATGTCACCGCTGAGAAAGAAAATAGGAACCAGCACCATTTGCTTGTCGATTTGAAAACCGAAGGCACCGACTGCTTTGGTGTTATCCTCGTTACGGTCGATAAGTTGGAAGCCTAGCAGATAATCCAGTAGCTTAGGCGCTTTATCCTGAATGTGGATGAAAGCCATCGAAGCTAGCGTCTGCTCGAACTGACCTTCCTGATCGCCGCCAATGCTGGCTAGCTTATTGATGTAATGAGCTTTAGCCTGCTTGTGGTTCTTGTCAGCTAACTCGCGAAATTCTTTAGCACCGTCTAGTATGTATCTAACTGCTGTACTCATTTGAGTTCTCGTTTGTTGTTCGGTTTGTTTTAGAGCCACGAGGGTACTAGCTTCTTTAACGCACCGCCCGTTGACGAAATAGCTGACAAAATATTCTTACCGCGCTCCTGCATGTCAGGCAGCACTGCTTTGAGCTGTTGCTGGTTTGCGGCTAGACGTTTTTGAAGAATGCTTTGCTGCACCGCTTCTAACTCTCTATCTAACCGTTTAGATTTGAAGTGCTCAGGTATAGAATTAATCAACGGACCTACTAGCGAGCCGCCCATTGCATTATTTCTAACCGCTTGCGCATTCAATCTACCATCATCTGTGGCTATTCGTAAAATTGCCGAGCCAGGTTCGTATAGGTTTTCTAAGCCGTTACGAATAGCGCCTTGCTCAGACTGTCGTAATGCGTCACCGTATAAGTCACGTTTGCCGCGCAGAACATCGGAAGCAGTAAACGCCAAATCACCAAGCACGTAGCTACCGTACCCAGCCAAACCGGCAGTAGGTAATTTACCTAGACCAAAAGCACTGGCTCCGCGCATCGCCTCAGGCGCTTTAGATATTGGCGAAATGTACTTGCCTAGTCCTGGCAGTTTGGATAGCGCCGACCTTATTGCCGGAACATCATGTGCTAAATAACGGTAAGCATTAACGTAGCCACCAGTCTGATCGAACGGCTTTGCCAACTTACCGGCTAGTCGAGCCGCCGGTGCTAGTTTTGGAAACTTCTCCGCAACCATTGGCGCTAACTTCGCTACGGCCTGCGCCGGACGCTGCATGGCATTTTCTGACACCGGGTTGTTCATTGAACTTACATAATGATCGCCAGGTGTCAGTAACGCTAAAGCATCCATTCCGGTGCCGAACCGATTAATGTGCGGCGCTACTCGATTAAACATACGACCAGCTAAACCCATCGGCTTGTCAAGCGGCGTCGCCTTAATCCAGGTCGATAGGTTTCGAGCTTGGTCGAATAAAAATTTTGGCGTTTTTCTAGCAGTGTAGTACGGCGCCGTTAGGTCGTCGAGTTGTGCCTGCATTTCTTCGGCTGTAGGGCTAGCTTGCTCCGCCGCCTTTACGCCTAATTCATAAAAGAAGTTCATCGAAGTACACCACTCTTCGGTTGTCTAAGCACAGGACTAGTTGGTTTAACTGGTTCTGGTTTAGGTTGTGCGGCAACGAAATTGACGCCTTTGGCTAACGCTGGAACAAAGCTAGTACCAAGTTGGTCCGACGAGCTACCTCGATGCGCGGCCTCAAGCAAACCATCTTTCAAATACGAACCAAACTGTCGTGTCATCCAGTCAGGGTCATACCGTAAATTGGTCATAGCCCGAACCATTTCTGGTTCAAACGGCGGCTCGTCATCGTGAACATCTACGGAAGATATTTTGAACTCGTCAAAATCCTTGAGCATAGACGGGCGAATCTTGGTGCCGATTGAATAATGCAGATATGGTCGCTCTAGGTACTTGCCGACAGCTTTCTTAGGCGTCGTTGTTTGGAAACCAGGTCTTGGTTTGTAATTGTGCTCTAGCACTGAGTACTTAATTATGTCGTCAGGAACAAAATCGCCGACCTCCTGATTCAGTCTTACGTGGTCGATCAGACCTCGCGATAGCAACTCGACATTTCTTCTGTCAGTTTTGACGTTACCCATTTTCAGAGCTTCGCGAAACTTAGTTAAGAAATATCGGCGACCCTCGCCTATACCCTTGTGCTGAACGACGATTGCTGGATTAGGCAAGCCATCCGAAATCATATCGCCTGCTTCAACTACGTCGCCCTTCTTCAGCGCCGGATTAAATCCAGGTGCAACGAAGTGGCGCTCGTTATCAATATAGACGTAAGTACCACCGGCAGGGGCAGGTTCAATTCGAGTTATTGTTCCATCAACTCTAGCGTGAGTACCGCCGCCCTTAATGACGCTAGGCACTTGAATCATCTGATTGACTACGTCATACAGCGACTGAGTTTTAGACGCGCCAGCAACGCCGCCAGAGTGTTTGCCGCCGAGCATACCTTGGCTAAGCGGTTCACCCACGGCTTGACCGCCAGTTATTCCGACAATCTCGCCGACGTTCGGCAGCCTACCAAATTCTCTAACGCCAACATCCCGCGCGTACACGCCGCCATTTGGCGTGCCGGAGGATATAGGCGATCTTACCAGTAACCGTTGTACGCCTTTGCTTTTTATGTGCTGGATAATCTTCGGCGTCAGGATGGTATTGCGAGGATAGCCTGCAACGTCTTGAGCCAGCACCGCCCCGGTATTTTCATCATCAATATCCACCGGCAAACCCAACAAGGTGTCAGGTTCAGTATCCCGGTCATTGGCTTCAACTCGCAATCTGTGCGCGGCCTGAACTAGCTGCTTACCAAAGAAGCCAGCGTCAGCGACTGAGAATTTTGTTTCGATAATACCTTTACGCGCACCGAACGTGCTGGCCAGGTACTCCATAGGCGTAAGACCCTCGGAGTAACTGCGCATAACTGGAACCGGCAGAGTTCTACCGCGATGGTCTTCGTACAATCCATCGCTGCCTCGAAGAGCAGCTAGGTTAAACTCGTTACCGCGACCGGCGCCTTTCAGTTGCGTAGCGAGTGGATTGTTCTCTTCATCGCTTTCTTTGAAAATGTCTTTTCGTTCGGTAGCCAGCGTATCTGCTACGACTTTGATAATCGCTTCGCGTCTTGTCTTCGCGTCAAGGTTATCGTCGTCCATCAACGCGTCAATTTTCTGCCGTAGCACTTCTCTGTTCTTCTTGGCAACTTTTGCTTTGCGCAGATGTCGCAAGCCGAATGAATTACCGCCGGTGAAATACGCCGAGGTTCGACCAAGCGTATTTAATTGAAACGTAATATCCTTATATCTGTCAGGATATTCTCTAGCTACTCTAGATAAAACTTCGGCTAGAGTTTTTTTATCCAGTGGTTGTCCGTTGTAAATATCCGGCGGCAAAATACTCCGTAGCCAAAGCTGACCGACCGTGCCTGTTGCTTTCGCCATAATATCACCTCTCCCAGGCTTATTAGTCTAATTATTATACACTAAACGAACAAGCCAAGTCTCACCTGATAGCTAAAAAAAAGACCAAGCACGCTGTTAAACGTGCTTGGCCTATTGGTCAGATTTGCTCGCCGGTTCTCGACAATACGGTGGTATTAAAAATCGAGTGCTCGGCAAGAATTTCGCTTAATGCGTAAACCCATTGCTTACCGATTCCGTTAACCTCTAACATTTGTGCCGAGGTAATTTTTTCAAAATCGGCTAATTTAGTCAGAGAATATTCCGCAGCAATTTGTCGAAATAATTTCTCTGCTTGTCGGTGCTTAGGCTTCGTGGAGCTTCGCAGTTTACTCACGAAGGATTGCCAAGCTTCGTCTTTGTCGATTGCTAACTGCGGTTCGGAAACTGTCTTGGGTTTTTCCGAATTTAATCTAGCAGTCGATTTGTCGACAAACTCATGGCAATAGTCATTCGGCTTGCGAATAGGAAACCACTGCACCGACCGAATACGACAGGTGCGATCAGGCGCGTCGTAGTACTTGCAATTACCGCAAGCCTTAGCTACTGAGTTGTTGCTCTCGGACATATTGCTTTACCTCCGGGCTGCCTGGCGTCAAATTGGCTAGCGTATTCGCAAGCGTCTCGCGGCTGCGTCGCAACTTTTTCTCGTAGACTAACGCCGTAGCGGCAGCGGCAGCTTCTTCTGTCGAGTCTGCGGCTGCACTAGCTTGTCTTGCTTTCGCTTTTGCCAGATTTTGTTTGTACTTCGCAACATCGGCCTTTACGCGTTCAGCGGCGCGTTCGCAACGTTCGATTTTGGACTTCTTCATAGGGCTTCTCCTAGAAAACTTGGAAGGAAATTGTTCAACGAAATAACGTACACCAGTAGGAAAATGAACGCACTGTACAGTACGATAAACAGCAGCTTGCTGCATCTATGCTCAATTTCCTCTGGGTGCATACCAGTTCTCGCTAGCTTACCTCGCAGCCAGCAACACAGTACCGGGCCGTTTAGTATTAACAACCAGTAGCCTACTAGTCCTAACCAGTGCGTTTCGAGAAAACGTAATAACGTCATGCTAGTCGTATCACCTCGACTGCTGTTTGATTCGGCTCATGAAAAAACGCGAACGTTTTAGACTGGCGACCAAACAAGTATCTTTTACGCGACTCGGTTTGCTCTTGCGTAACACAAGATAACGTACCGGAGTCCGCTACTTGCGTATCCAAAAAGGTCTTCAGCTTGCCACCCACAAACTGAAACGGCTCCACTGATCGTTTAATTTCGCAATGATCCAGCGCAAATAGCTGCATAGCTTCTAACAGCGTGTTATGGTCATCGACTATCTCTTGCGAGATTTTGACGACGCCATTGCGACTATACCGTTTTACCCCAGAGATTTCCTTTCCGTTAATGACAACGCACTTGCCGTTTTTAAGCGTCAGGAACCCTACGGCGGTTAGACAGCCGGTAACGTTGAATACCAACAAACCGGAACTGTCTAAGTAAATCTTCGGCTCTGTATTTTGCTTGGCCAGCTGCACTCCTCCTTAATCAAAACAAATAATCAGGCGAATGCGAGTAGCATTGCCACCAGCTTCTTTATTTACTAACTCAACTAGTGAGTCAAGCACCTTGAAGTAATTAGCGCCTAAGAACTCACGATAAGTTTTGGTTGTGTTGTTGTCTCTTGCATCGACAAGCGTGGTGTCGTAGTCAAACTCAAGCATAGCGGCAATTGTAAACCATCTATACGCCCAGGCTTGGTCGAACGGATAGCTGTCTTTTCGTAATACTTTTTGATGTAGTGACCAACCATCAGGGTCGCTCACTACCTCGTGTAAATACTCGCTGTCTTCTGGCAAACCGCAATGATGCTTGATTGTTTTTACCTGTGAGTAATTCCGCACGCCACCGATTACGGCATAAATGTCGTAACTACGCCACCAGAATGGCCAGTGCTTTTCAGGACAAGCCTGGTCATAATCGTCCCGTATAGGGCAAACATAATCGTACAACCGGTGCCACTCACCTTGAGCGTTTTTCAACTCAAGGTGAGAGTGCATAATGTCGGACCCCATTTATTCCTCGCGCCACACAGAGTTAGCTAGTCGAGAGTACAAACCGCTAAGCCGGTCAACAAGCATTGACGCCGACGTGCTGCATAGCTGTCCCGCATCCATCACTGTATTGATTGCTAAGCAGGCTGGCCAGACTACAATCCACGAAGCAATCAACGAGGAGCAGTTACTTAGTTCTGGTTTGATGTAACCAAACAACTTAGTACTAAGTCCTTCGCGAAGAACCATAGACTGGTTATTAAGAGTCTTGGCCCAGTCCGATTGCCAGGATGATGGGAGTTTAGCTAGCCCGATTGAGCGAAGAAACTCTGCCGGGTTGTTGCTAGCTTCGGCGTTATACAGCAACTCGAAATACGCTTTAGTTATTCCGGCTGGCTCAAACTTCAATATAACGTCAATCGAAGCTCCGGCAGCTTCGACGCGGTTGCGTAAGTCTGCGAGCGTCTCGCAATCTAAGCGCGTGTTAATATCTTCCAACCGGGATTTAACAAGCGGGTCATCAATGTAGGCATTGAGACAGTACTTGTAAATCATGTCAGAGATAATAAACCGCCGACGGCTGGCAAACTGAGTGCTTAACCAGTATAGCCATAGCGATGTACGAGCTTTACTCAAACGATAGGTTAGCGCTAGCCAACGTACGAACGAGTAAAGCAATCCTAATAGTACATATCCTGCTAGTAGCCCTAGCGTATGCAGTGGGTACGTGTAAGGCAGCGTGACATCGACGTTATACCCTAAGCAGTAGGCGGCAAACAATGCCGACACAACTGCGCCGAGAAACGTTGTAGCCGCACTTTTGACATCGTCAGTGCTGCTAGCTGCTGCAAAAATCAGTCCAACGGCTACGACTGCTAAAAAGCCTCCCGCCACAAGCCAAAAGAATTCAGCCACAATTATTCTCCAGAGACAGCTTCGTTACGGTTACGGCGCATAAGCTCACGATACGCTTCGCGAGCTTTTTGTTCAGCCGCAAACAACTTGCGTATGTCGATAATCGCTTGCACACATGCCAGCGTATCAGCCACGCGTAGAGGATCGTCAACTTGTAGTGAGGTTACAATTTGGCGAATGGCCGTTAGCTTGATATCGCTACGATCAGCCAAATCCAAATCATCTACCAGCTCTTCGGACGTTTCTAGTTTGCCGTCTTCACCGACAAACGTAGTTTTGTAGAGCAGCTGATTATCGTCGGTAAAGACGACTTCGTAAGAATATTCGCCAGCTTCTGAAAACGGCGCGCAGTCCGCCAGCAAAGCGACGTGCTCTGGATGATGTTGGTTGTCTTTGACGCCACGAGTATTTAACTCGTAATCTTTCAGCGCCTTAATCGCAATAACTGGTTGCAATGCAATACAGTCGGGCAATTCTGGGTTGTAAGGTACAATCTGCGCAGGCTCATTCAAGCACTGCGGATTTGCGTGCAGATACTCTAATATTTTGCGCCAGGTTAACATTGCAGTCTCCTAGGATACGGGTGCAGAACACCAGCGCAGGCGACGCGCCTGCGCTTTTTTAGGCTCAGTAAAGTCTGAAGCATTAACTAGTAGGTTAAGCTCAGCAACTTCTTTGTCGATGGCGTCAGCAGTTTGAAGCATGACTTGCTTAATATTCATGCCTTTCTCGTAGCGGATGCCTTCTGCATATTTCGACAATAGCGTTTCCGCTTGTCGAGACAGTTCAATTAAGCTATCCGCTAGCCTGTGTACTTTCGGGCGCCCCATCTGATGTTTCTCCATTTAGCTCATAAATAGCAACTACGGTGGCTTGCGTGCAGGCCAACCCTCCGTAGTTTATTATGCTCTTAAGAGGTGGCGCTACTTGCCTGGTAGCATTTCCACCGTACGGTATTGCTAAACGATGACCAAATTGACTAGACCAAACATCTGGATTCTCTACTAGAAAAAATCCAGCGGGTTTGAAATCGTTAATGATTAGTCTGAGCCGTCGCAATGTTCGCCAGAGCATTGCCTGCCGTGGGGAGACTGGCTGACAGTTAGGCGAAATGCGAATTTTGCAATCAGAAATATTCTGCGCGTGCGTAACCCAATAGGCTACGTCGTATAGCGTTTTGGGTTGTATTGGTTCGATCTTAGTTGGCACTACTCGTCCTCGTCTTCGTCGTCTTCGTCGTCTTCGTCGTCCTCGTCGTTATTTTCTAGCATGGTAGCTGGTGTTACCATAGGCCGAAGAGCATCCAACGACGTTTTGGTCACGCGTACTAACTGCAACAAGTCGGCAAAGTTGTTAATGGTTTTAAGCACCGCATTGAAGTCTGTCGCTAACGTACGTAGCAGGTGCATAAACACTTTAGCGATCATCGTATTAGAAAATACGGTCATGTCGTTGCACAAGTTGGCTAGCAAATCAGCGTTATCACCATACACTATTTCTAGCTGCGGCGTACTTGGTGAGTCGCCATGCATACCGTATAGAACAGGTAATTCCATAGCAGCAACAGCAGAATCGGTATTCTCAGCGTAATTCTCCATATTGCTAATCATATCAGCAGCAACGTGCAAGCTCTGCCAAGACCGATTATACATGTCAACGCGATTAATACTTGGCAACTCGTCCCGAAACATAGACAAGCTACCAATCAGTTCGTTTAGCTTGCTGCGTAACTCTGCGTCTAACTCGTGCAGCGATGAGATTTCATTTGCAAACGACGTTATCGTATCTGGCTTGCGTAGCAGCCTTATTAGCTCGTCGGTCGAATATGCTGCGACAGGCGGCGATGTCGCGTCAATATTTTCGCGCAGTTGCTCTAAAAGCAAACACAACTCGCTTTTAAGTTCCGCCGGTGGCGATTGCTTCGGTTTAGGTGCCGCTATACGACTCGATTTCTTTCCCTTTTTTGCGCCCATTGCGTTTCTCCTTAACAGGTTGAATAATCAGGACCAACTCTTTTCTACCGCACTCTTGCTTAGCATAAAGCCAAAGTGAGCGCTGTTTTTTGATAATAGTAACGCCGTACCATGAAAACGTAAGCAAGCTGCCTGCTAAGGCGCCACTAAGCACTTTGCATCGCATTTCCTGCGAGTTTTGTTTAACCACTTCACGCAAAGACGTGTTTGGCTTTATTAGGTGCTCTTTGCCATTAGCGTCACGAGAAACTACAGCTGTGTGGATAGCTACAAACTTGACACCAGCTTGTAACGATGCTCGGACTTGTGATGGCTTTACTGACGTATACTTTCGCTTACGTTTTTTATTACTCATACTTAACTCCTACGAGGCAGTATCGCCAACACGGCTCTACGCCGTTATGGCGAGTTAGCTCTGCTACTGCGCTTTTAAGAGTTTCAGCTAGTATCTCGACGCTTTCAGAGTGACATACTTCTGCGTGCTTACTTTGGCACAAGCTAGGAACGTGTAGTCTCTGAACAAGTAACCTGACCTTACCTTGGCCGGGCATCTTATAGCGTAACCTTTCTAGGTCTTCTGTTGACACAGTTCTAGAACTTGCCGCTCAATTACTTCTAGCGAATCGCTGAAGTATTCCGCAAGTGTGACGGCATCACTAATGTCTTGCGCAGACATTACTGCTTCTCTGTCTCGCAGCTTGAAACGCTGCCAAGCTTGCATCACGTTATCGGGTATAACCCGTAAATTGATGTCACGCATAGTTAAACCTTTACTCAAGTATTATAACGCACTTTACTTCAAGTTTTTATCTGGCGCTAATCCACGCGGCCCATGTATCTCGGCTCAAAAGTGCCATAGTACCAAGCTTTAAAACTGTCGTTGTAACTACGCTCGTAGTCGGCACTGTGGCTTGACTTTAGTTTGTCTATTAACGCCTGAGCCGAAGACAGCAAATCAACCGCAGCAATCCAGGTAGGTTTATTCTCAACACGCAGATGCTTAAACAAATGCCCACACGCAACTAACACCGGTCTAGAGTAATTGTAAATACTAGGCAGATCAACCGAGTCTACTAGTATTAGTTTACCGGTTTTATCTAATCGCCATTTGGGTAGTAGACTGCTTCGCGACTTTACGTTGACTCCATTAAACCAATCGTAAGGGGTGTTGTAGCAGTCCGCTACGCGGGACGGGAGTAACATTAGCTTACGACTACCGCAGATATACCATTCATACCTAGCCGACTGAAAAATAACGGAGTCGTCCGGCTCTTCTTGTATAGCCGAGTTGTCCACTGGTAGTAGCAAGCCTGTATTTACTTTGACGATAGAGAACACAGCAGCAAACATTGGCGGAAAAGTTTTTTCTCCTACCAGTATCGCGGCAAACTGATTACGTAGCTCGATCTGTAGTTTTGTCAGAGCTGCCAATTGGTGTTGACTCCGGGAATAGGCTGCGAAGTTTGGGTAGTAAGGATACGATTAACGTTCTAAAAATCTCCGTAAGCTTAGTGTCGTCACCGCACATTTTGTGCACGGCATAATAAATTCTCGCACAATTATACGGCTCAAAGTACTCTAGCAGTCGGGCATACCGCAACGGACTTGGATGCGTTGCTAGCGTGTTAACGTAGTCCGCTATTATCGCACCAGGCTCGTGGTCTTCTGATAAGCGTTTTGCATGGTAGAACAAGTGCGTCAATGCACTTCGAATTAAGTTGTCAGCGGCGGCATCGAATGATTTGTCGCGGACCTCAAGCGCAATGTAGGTTGGTTCGTCTAGTAAACGCGACTGTTCCCACTCAGGCGACGACCAGATAGCCGAGTGCAGAATAGCATTTGTAGTAGGGTCGCAAATAATGACAAGATAAGCCGAGGCTAGCGGACGCTGGTTATTCTGATAAGACGAAAGGCAATGTTGCTGCAACTCTTTGTCCGCTAGCGTCGCCATTTCAGCTATCGTAGAGCCAGAGCGCAATGCGACCGCAGCGGCGTCAATTGAATCAACTATTTCGATTGGTCCTTTAATTCCAGTTACGTTGAACCCTTGCCGTATTTTGTTAGTAAACGCGGTGTTAAGCTCACGTCGCGCTTGGTCAACCTTTTGCTTCAATTTCTCTAAGTCATCCATGCTTCACGGTCCTTTATATATGAAACGTTTATCTAGCTTAAGCGCATCGGAGATAAGAATTGGTTTACTTGACACAGCCAAGCATCCTTACTTTATTAAAGCTTCAAATTCATCTTCAGTCAGTATGGTAACGCCAAGCGACTT